>JAKSDJ010000794.1 GCA_022360155.1 Chloroflexales bacterium
GGGAACTGGCTGTAAGCATCGCCCCGTTGAGAAAAACACTTCTCGGATGCATACAGATACTGCACGTAGAAACCAGTCACGTGTTATTCAACTGTAAACATATCTGTACTGCCATCCAAACAGCGTGTTCAGCCGGCTGGCTGAACTTGGGCGATCTTGGCATCGGGAGGCAGTAAAACAGCTTATCTGATCTTTCGAATGGATTTCTTTGCGCCGGCGGCTGACACAAAAGTCGTTAGGTAATAAGCGGGCTTATCAGGAGTTGAGTATGGAACGCCCTTCCGAACCGAAGCTTTGTTTTATATTAGGTATTCTCCAGAGAAGCGGAACCAATCATATCTATAGGCTCCTCAGAGAACATCCGCATTGCGCAGGCCCTGAAATAATACGGGAAGATTTTTTCGTACAGCATTCGAACATACTGAATGAGTATGCTCATATTCTCTATAAAACGTGGAACCCAAAATGGGAAGTAGATAAAAAGATCGGCCCCCCAGAGACGCTTGTGCGCTATTTTGGAGATGCGATTCATCGCTTTCTAACACTTCAGTTAACCACAGCTTCAGTGCCTCAGCTTGCTTTCGAACCAGGATTGACCGAAGGAGATGAACCTAAAATACTGCTTTCGAAGACGCCAAGTGTCGAGGGTCTTGAACATTTCTTCGTTTTATTCCCAGAAGCTTATCTGATCGTAATCGTTAGAGATGGACGTGCAGTAGTGGAATCGGGGGCGCGGTCATTTGACTGGAAGTACGAAGACGCGATGCAGAAATGGAACGCCGGCGCCCGCGCAATTCTTGATTTGAAAGAAAAATACGCAAAATCGAACAAGAAACTTCTCATCGTGAGGTATGAAGACCTTGTGACCGATGAAAAGGGCGAACTGCTCAAGATATTCGATTTTCTTGGCTTAGCCCCTGAGTTATTTGACTTTGACGCCGCGCAATCGCTTGGAATAACGGGATCGTCTGAAATAAGACAACAAACAGGAACCGTCCATTGGCAGACAGTCGAAAAACCCAAGGACTTCAATCCACTCACGCGGTTTAGTAACTGGGACAGAAAGAAACACGAACGTTTCAATTGGATTGCCGGGCGTTCGATGTCGAGGTTGGGTTACGAACTTGACGCAATGAGCTATAATAAGCCTCTCGCTATTATGCGCAATGTGTTTTTTGACTTGAAATGGATTGTAAAAACAATCGGCTTCAAGATTGCTAGAGAAGTAGTCCGTAGCGCCAGGAGAATCAGGTAGCCAAGTTACACAATCAATGCTGAGCTTACAAGGACTTAGCAACCCTTGAACTGGTCCAATTTAGACTGTTCGATGAGCGTTACGGAAGATCCATCCCCATGAGTTTTCGTCGATCCGAGTCTGATACGTCTGGAAGTTCGCGTTGGTGGCGGAAACATCGCAGCCTCCTGCTCCAATGGTTTCCGCCGCGCATTGTCGACTCGGATCGGCTACTGAACTATGTCTTCCTGCATGGTGCGGATGTAACCCACGGCGGATGGCGTCCATCGTCCTTGTCGCCAGATGAGGCGGTCCGGCTCCTCACCTTCTTGAAGCAGGAATTTCCCGAGCCGTGCGGATACTGCTTGATTGCAGATTTGGAGCGTCAGCTTGGGAATGAGCGAACGTCAATATCCAACCCCAACGACCAGTAGCAGCATAGCTCGAAGCCTCGTCGACAAACGCCTAACAGATATATAATGGATAACGCTTC
Organism: Chloroflexales bacterium; assembly: GCA_022360155.1. GTDB lineage: Bacteria > Chloroflexota > Chloroflexia > Chloroflexales > Chloroflexaceae > JAKSDJ01. Next base: position 1,728 of record JAKSDJ010000794.1, read on the forward strand.
GGTCGAGCAGATTGCAGCCGTTTTGCAGGCTGAGATTCGTGCGATGGTTGATGTGCGGGCGGTTATTGAATAGGTATCAGATAGGGCAGGGCGATCATGGACATAGATTTAACCAAATTGGAAGCGGAGCTTTCTAAAGCCTATGCTGACTTCATCCGGGTTACAACACAACTTGGTCCAGGCAAATTTTATCAGCCAGGTGTTAGCGGGGATTGGTCGCCGAAAGATGTCGTATCCCATCTCATTGGTTGGGATACGGCGTTACAAGAGTTTATAACCGACCCTGATGGGTTTAACCCTAACCCGCTTTACGACGTAGATATGTTCAACGCCAAATCTGTTTCTGAACGACAACATCAGTCCTGGGAAGAGACAGTAGATGAGTTGCAAAGCAGTTACAAGGATTTACAAAAGGCAATAAGCGGCGTAGCAAGAGAGATGAAGATCTATGACCGTGTGAAGGGGTGGATGAAGGGGCGAAAGGCGGACTATGAGCTCCACACGATGCAAATAGAAGAGTGGATCGCGCAGAATGGCGGAGGGGCGAAAGAAGGAACAGGCCAGATTATAGAGTAATGACAATCGCACGGATACCGTCCGCAAACATTATCCCTTCCTGGCCTCCACAGCGCCATGCGCAGCGCATTCGAGGCGACGTTGTTTGTGAGCGCCGCTCTTTGTCTGTTCGTCATCTGTGTTATCTGGGATCATCGCGAAGTGGCGCCTGAATTGACAAATACGGTTTTTATTGTAGGTTGATGAAAAGCTACAATGTTGCATTGCGCAACTTACCAATTGCGTTATGTATGGACCATTCTTGAGGAGAGTCGCATTGAAAATCGTTATTCCTGGCGGTTCAGGGCAGGTCGGGACGATTCTGGCGCGCGCCTTTCACAATGACGGCCACGAGGTTGTGGTCTTGAGCCGGAAGCCGGAACAAGCGCCCTGGTCTGTTGTGATGTGGGATGCGGTGTCGCTCGGTCAATGGATCAGCGAGCTGGATGGCGCCGATGTCGTGATCAATTTGGCCGGGCGGAATGTCAACTGTCGCTATACTCCGGCAAACAAGAAGGCGATTTTAGAGTCGCGCGTCAACTCGACCAGAGTCGTTGGCGTAGCCATTCGGCGGGTCAGCCGTCCACCCCATACCTGGTTGCAGTCGAGCACCGCCACTATTTACGCCCATCGCTATGATGCGGCGAACGATGAGGCTGGCGGCATTATCGGCGGGTCCGAGGCAAATGCCCCTGCACACTGGCGATTCAGCATCGATGTGGCGCAAGCGTGGGAGCGGGCGCTCGATGAAGCCGTTGTTCCGCACACGCGCAAGATCAAGCTGCGCTCGGCGATGATTATGAGTCCTGACCGCGGCGGCATCTTTGATACCTTGCTCCGTCTGGTCCGGTTTGGGTTGGGCGGTCGCGCCGGCGATGGGCGCCAGTATGTGTCGTGGCTCCACGAAGTCGATTTTCTGAGCAGCGTCTCCTGGCTTATCGCGCGTCGGGATATCGACGGGGTCGTCAATCTGGCCGCTCCCAATCCCTTGCCGTATGCAGAGTTTATGCGGGCGCTTCGCGCCGCCTGGGGAATGCCGATTGGCCTGCCGGCCACCCAGTGGATGCTCGAAATCGGTACATTGCTGCTTCAGACTGAGACTGAGCTGGTCTTGAAGAGCCGGCGAGTCGTTCCCGGACGGTTGCTCGATCAAGGGTTTTCCTTTGCGTTTCCGACGTGGCCGGAGGCAGCGCAGGATCTCGTTACACGCTGGCGTGCGCTGCCCGCGTAGTGTACTGCGGCAACTGTAGGCGGGCGGCGCCCATTCGCTTCCCATCTCCGGCTGATCGGTCTTGCTCTCTACTGCAAGAAGCTCGTTGCCAAAATACCCCTTGATTTTCGTTGCAAAACGACTATAATCATAGTCATGTTGTGACGGAGAGAGCTGTATGAACAATACACTACGGCGCTTTACCATCATGTATGCGCCTATCACGAAACACCATTTACGTGCGATAGAGACGAAATACTACCGCCTTATCTGTGATACAGTACATGAGCAACTGTCATTTGAGCCAACAACGAAAACCCATAATCGCAAACCGCTCAAGCGTCCGGTACTATTTATGGCAACCTGGGAGATTCGCTTCGGTCCACAGAACCGTTTCCGTGTCTGTTATGACGTCGATATAGACCAATCTGTCGTTGCGATCCTTGCGATCGGCAGCAAACACGGCAATCGGATTATGATCGGCGGGGAGGAGATCCAGCTGTGAAAATCGCATCGGTTGCGGATGTGAAGGCCAATCTGAGCGCCTACATCAAGGCGAGTACAGACGAGTTAGTCGTCATTACAAAGAATGGTAAACCAGTTGCGGTGCTTTTGCCAATGGAGGACAATGACGAGTTAGAACGTTTGGCGTTGGCCTACTCACGACGCTTTCAGACGATCCTACATGAGGCCCGCGAACAGTTTCGGACTAGCGGCGGCATTCCCCATGATGATTTCTGGCGCGAGCTTGAAGACGAAAGCAAACAGCAGGCGCCGGCGCAGGACAATGCAGCATAAAGTATGTTTCAAATGTGTTTTGCTGCGGCATTATGGCTGATGATAGACAATGCCGGCCCTCAATTCGACACATAGTTCATGGTTATAAAACGCCCATCTGCTGGTTTGCGCCAAAAGCTTTTCTGTTTTGCGTGCCTTCTGATTGGCGCAACGACCCCCTTTCTATTCAGCAGAGAGCTATCCATGCAGCAATCACCGTCATTCCTGTGGCCCAGTCTCAGCTCATCTGATAGCAGGCGTTTTTCAAGCCCGCCCCAATTCCTACAATCACTGCACCAACATCACAGTGGCGTCGCCGACCTTGTGATCGATCCCAGTGAAACCTACCTGGCGAGCGCTGGACTGGATGGCGCAGTGTATATCAGGGATCTACGCTCTGGCGCACTCATTTCCGCCTATCATCACACGGGAGCTGTCTTTGATTTGGCCTTCGGTGACCAGCATCGTATTGTGAGCGGCGGAGAAGACAAGGTGGTTCAGGTTGGGGACTTTTCGACTCATCGGTTGCTCGGCGTTCTTCCGACCGCCAATCACATCAGTGCGCTGGCGATTGACCCCACGTATCGCTATCTGGCTGCTGGCATCAGCTACGACGATACTATTCAGATATGGGATTGGCAGACGCTTCGATCAGTGAAAACAATAACTGGCGACTATTACGTGTTCGAGTTGCTTGCTTTCGATGCAACAGGCAAGATCTTGCAGGCGCGCTTGTTCGGCGGCGAGAACCTGACGTGGCAACTGCCCAGCGGTAACCTGATCCGCTCCTTCGCGGACAACCATGCCGGGGAATGGAGTTATTCAGCAATAGCACACGATACGCAAATTTTGGCAACCGCTTCGGAAGCTGATGATCATGTTTTTATCTGGGACACGCAACGGGGCGCAAAGATTCAATCGATCCAAGTCATGTTTGAAGGCGGCCCCTATGATCCCAATATCGCCTTGCATCCCAATGGTACGATCCTTGTATCAGCCGCACTTGATGGCCAACTGCGCATCTGGCAGACCGACACCGGCGCCTTGTTGTCAACATGTGCTAATCAACACAACACCGAGGTGCGTGCAATCGTTATGAGCAATACCTATTTGGCAACCGGCGATCACGACGGCGTGATTAATCTCTGGCGCTTCCAATAATTCCAACCCACATAATTCCAAACCCATACTCAGAGTTAAACGCCTACAGCACGAGTATTATATGCGCTTATGACAGTGGCTCAACGCTATAGACATTACAGTCAAAGGCCGGACTTTGTTTGGCTTGCTCTGTGATCGCACTCCTTTCTGACGCCTTGAAAGGAAGCTGATTCTACGACCTTGAGCTGATTTCTCCATATTACTCGGTCGCTATAATCAAGCACACTTGCATCGAAACCCTACGCTGCCGGTTTGTGTGATTAGATTTACGACAGGAGATAAAGCAGATGGAGTACCAGAGCGAACCAGTGACTATGTGGTTTGATCGCCGCCTTGTGATGCGCGCATCGCTGATCCACGGCGTCGGCGCCTTTGCGACGCACGCTATTCATGTGGGTGAACGCCTCCTCTGGGTATCCGGCGGCCTCGTCTATACCTCAGAAGACTGGCGAACAGGAAAGATTCAACTTGCCCCCGAGTATTACAACGAAGGACAAATTGGCGATGATCTGTTTATCGCAACCCCAAAATCGTTGTATATGCCAGTGTGACACAATCAAAAAGAGTGGTTGGCATGGTCGACGCAGGTCAACGCTCGCGCATGATCAGCGATTGCAGCACCCGCTCAAGTTCTTCCGCATTCCATTCAAACGCCACATCACGCGCGTCGGTCGCGCCTTCGGGCGGCAGCGCGCCAGCCAGTGGCGCAACCAGCCGCAAAGCAACCTGATGCGCGCATCCCGAACGATCGGGTCATCCGGTCCCAGCGCCGCGAGCAGCATTTCCAACGCCGCATCATAGAGCTGGGCGAGCTTGTCCCGCGGCGCCTGCCACAGATCGCGCCGTCGCCAATTGAGTTCGGCCACAAACGCCGGATCTTGGTTCTTCCAACGACTGACCTGGCTCTCGCTCACGTCGCTTTCTCGACGGCGTCCTTGCCGGTGCGCCCAACCAGCAAGGCCTCAATCACGCGATATTGGGCTGGCGTCAGAACTTTGGCGAGCGGCTCGACTGAGCTCGCCGAAGTCTCAGTCGAGCCGTCAGCCTCAGTTGCGGTTTCTTGCGCTTGGTTGCGCATGCTGCCTCCTCCCTGCTGCGCTCGTGGGCCAGAACCCGCTGCATCAGGCCGTGCGCAATCATGCGCAGCATCCGGCGCTGATGCAGCGGCGCGGTTCTGGCTTTGGCAAGCAGCGCATAAAAGCGCTTGCGGCGCTTCGGATTACCCGGCGGCACGCGCACGGTGCTCACGGCTCACCTCCGGCGCGGACCAGCGGCCAATCAGCGGCGCGGCCTTCGTAGCGCTGCACTTGATAGTGTCGTAGTCGATCGGCGGCGCGCTCGGACAGGGCCTTGGCCACAAACGCATAGCGTTCGGCCTTTGACAAGCTGGCCATCAGCGCGTACAGCCGCTGCCCGGGCAGCGACGCGACCGGCTCGACAAGACTGGAATCCTCGCGACGGCTTTGGCCTTTGGGCGGTGGCGACATACGGGCTCCTTTCGCAGTTGTGACAGGTTTCTTTCACAAGCATAGCGCATCCTTGCGGTCGCAGCCCTGTATCAACCCTGCGAACAGGTTTCGGCCTGAGCGCGGACGAAGGCTCGGCGAACTCCTCGAAGGCGAAGACGCCTTGGAACAGGCGCTGGGCGGCGATGGCACAATAGCGCTCGTCCATTTCAATGCCGATAGCCCAGCGCCCCAGATCCTTGGCTGCGCGCTACGAAAAGCGTAACGCAATGAAGCGCTGGCCAGACCATACACGTGTAATCGATCACACGTGGCTGCACGGCGTTGCCGCGATCAACACCGGAGCCTCTGACAACCACCGGAGCGCATGGGGCAGTCTCCTGATATAGCCAACATCAAGCATTTAAATATTGATAAGTATGGCGTAAGAATCGCCTGCCACCCTATCACCACACTACCATGGCCGCCATCCTCGACTGCGGCGCAGCCCAACCAACGACGAATGGAGCCGAGTCATGCCAACCCGACGTACGAACAACCCAGTTCATATCATTGTCGAGCGCACCGACAGCCCCCAGCGCGCCACGCCAGATCCCTACGATGCCTTCAATCAGGCGCTGACCGAACATCGCCGTGCGCAGGTCATACAAGCCATCAACGACGCCCAAATCGCAGTCTTTGCCCAAACAGCGCCCGATGTTTGGCAGGCCTACCTGGACACACTGCCGCCCGCTGAGCGTTACGCCGTCGAAGCACGCGCGCGGCGCGGCGAACACCGCTCGTGACCCACACCCAAGATGGTGCGGTCTTGGGATGCGGCTGCGGCCCTGTTCTCGCCCTGCGCACAGGGCTAGGCGACGTCGTCAAAGGTAAACACGCCTTGGGCCAGGCGCTGGGCGGCAATCGCGCAGTGGCGCTCGTCCATTTCAATACCGACAGCTTTGCGCCCCAGATCCTGCGACGCCCAGAGGGTCGTTCCGCTTCCAGCGAAGGGATCAAGAATGCGATCGCCCGCATTGTTATGCAAGCGTACCAAGTCTTTCAGCAAACGTAACGGCTTTTGCGTTGGATGCGCGGTATGCTCGCGGCCTTGCACGATAGGATAGGCAAACACATTGCGGGTTACGCCATCGCCATTCCAGATGGCAGGAGCGCCAGGCTGCGCCAACCAGACAATGTGCTCAACGCACTTCATATACCCGGGCCGAAACTGCATCGCGGGATTGGTTTTGAGCCAGATTATGCTGCCGCGCAACGGAAGGGCCGCAGCCAGCGTATACCACGAAAGCAACTGCGGCGAGGTAAAGGCAATCAGGCTCCCGCCTGGCCTGAGCAAGCGAGCGACAGGCGCCAGCAAGGCTGCGGGATGCCAGCCTTGTTTATCCCACGCGCCAAAGTCGCGAACCATGCGCACCGCTCCGCCTTGAAGTCGAATATCGGCATTGGCGACGTTATACGGCGGATCAGTCAGCGCCAGATCCACCCTGTGTGGCGCCAGCAACGGCAGCAGGACGGTGTTATCACTGTGGTACAACGTCACGGTGTCGTCCTGGTCATACAGCGGCGGCAAGTTCGTAACAGCCGTATCGCCACGGACGTTGTTACGAACTCGGTAGACCGCTTGCTTGCACTTGTCGCTGCAATACCGGCGATGGCTGCCCCGCCTGCGCGACTCAAAAGGACGGTTGCACCCAGCGCACTGACTCATCACTGCACCTCATTTGCAGCACCAGCGTTCCAATGTCGAGACGAATACGACAGTACTTGCCAGGGAACTTCGGCGGGTAGCCGCGAAAGCCGCGATAGCGCAAGCGCTTGGCCAGGGCCTTGGGTGACTGGCAGCGACCGATGAGGGTCGCGCGCGAGGGGTGCGCCAGTGCGGGAAGCAGCAGGAAGAGTGCGACAAGCGCCAGCGCCGGATGCAATACAGGATGCAACGGCTGGTGATCATCCGTCGTGTATCGTTGTGTATCGTTTTTACTTTGCAGCGCTAGAATGCGGTACGTCGGATATATGTTAGAATAGGCGAATACACAGACAGGCTTATTACATCAATCACTCGTGTGATCCCAATTTGTGAAGCGTCGCCGGGTTACTGCCTTGGGCCCTGTCTCTGCGGGTCGCCGCAGTGCAGAGGACGTGTGATCGGCAATGACTGGAAACTGCCGGCGTTGCAACCGCGCTATCGGGGCTATTTCATACCTCACATCGAGCGCTTGATACAGGCAACACGCATAGGCGCGAACCTCTGAGCGAACCGGTATCGAGGGGAGGGCTAAAACATTCCGACCGACTCACACACGCCTGTCGCCTATCTTCTGATCATCTGTGACGCGATCGAGGGCGCTAGCGCCAGCGGTCGCGCCGCGTAATTGGTTAGTGGTCCTTTTTTCATTTTGTTGGATGTCGAGGCGGATGTTGAAAGCTCACCTTATTGCAGGAGGAAATGATGATGGCGATAAAGCCTAAGCTATGTTGGCGACGTCCGTTGCTGGTATTTGTGCTGCTGTGCTTTGTGCTCAGCTCTGGATGGCCCCTTGATCTCGACGGATCGGCAGCGGCGCAAGAGCGCGATATTCTCACCTATCTCAATAGTATACCGGGCATGGAAGCGACCGAACTGCAAAATGCCCCGTCCGGATATCGCTATTTCGCTCTGAACTACCAGCAGCCGGTTGACCATTACCGCGATGATGACGACGACGATGACGCTCAGGATGGCGTCTTTACCCAACGAATGGTGCTGTTGCATCGTGATGCCAGCGAGCCCATAGTCATGGTCACCCATGGCTATAATTTGTCGATTTCCCCCGGACGCGTAAGCCTGACCCGTCTGTTGAACGCGAATCAATTACGGGTGGAGCATCGCTATTTCGGACCTTCCACACCACAACCACGCGACTGGGACTATCTTACGATTCGCCAGGCTGCGGCTGACCATCATCGCATTATCCAAGCCATCCGCCCCTTCTACTCGGGCAAATGGGTCACCAACGGCGCGAGCAAGGGCGGCATGACCGCTATGTATCACCGGCGCTTCTATCCGAATGATGTCGATGGAACCGTCGCGGATGTGGCGCCGCACAGCGCCGGACGGCTTGATAGGCGCTACGTTGCGTTCCAAAAACAGGTCGGCAATGCCGAATGCCGGCGCGATCTGAAATTGTACCAACGTGAAGCGCTGAATCGGCGCGACGCCATGACCGCCCGAATCCAGGAGTTTGCCGATCGCTACAACCTCACCTTCAGCATGCCTGGCGGTTTGGACCGGGTCTTGGATCTGACCATAGGCGAGCTCTATTTTCAGTTCTGGCAATACGGCCGATTGGAGTATTGCGCGTTGATCCCAACGATTGACGCCGATGATGATGCGATTTTCGACTTTATGGTGGATTGGGGGCCATTGTATTTTGCGTCGGATATTGGCATCCAGCGGTTCGAGCCCTATTTCTATCAAGCGATCACGCAACTTGGCTATCCGCGTTTGCTCACCGAGCACCTTGAAGATCTGTTGCTCTACGATCCCAACGACTACAGCGCGTATGTCTTGGAGTGGCCTGAGCAGGACTTCGACAGGCGCGCGATGCGCGATGTCGGGTATTGGACCGCGCGGAAGAGCCGCAATATCATCCTGACCTATGGCGAAATTGATCCCTGGTCGGCGGCAGCGTTTCCGCTTCCCGACTCCGCCGAGCGCAGCACGAAAAAATTCCTCCTGGCCGGCGGCAACCATGGCACAAACGTCTCCCGACTTGCGCCAGATGACCAGGCTGAAGCCTTTGCGATGCTCGAAGAATGGACCGGTGTGACACCCAGTCTCGCACTGTTGCAAGAGCCGCAAATCAGTGCAGATACACCCATAGACTTAGAATTGGAACTGGGCCCTGAGCGACCGATCAACCGCTGAGGCGAGCGCTGATCTGGCGCTGGGTGCAACATTCCCGGCTTCGCCTGCAACGCTAGAAGCTATGCAGGCGAGGCCGATTGTTCGCCGAATCGATGGCTTTATCAACGAGGTGATACTAGATGCGTGCTGCTGCACTGTATGATGTTCATGGCAACCTCCCCGCGCTGGAGGCTGTACTCCACGATCTGAGCGACGCCAAGGTCGACTGTATCGTTGTGGGAGGAGATGTCGTTGCCGGCCCAATGCCGTCCGAAACACTGGCTCTTTTACAGAGCGTCGGTATTGCCACACACTTTATTCGTGGTAATGCCGAGTCAGAGCTGTTACGATATCTGGCTGGCAAGGAGCCAGGCGGTTTATCAGCGCGAGCAAACGAGGAAGCACGCTGGCTCGCTCAAACCTTGATGCCGGAACACAAAAACTTTGTATCGCTTTGGTCAACAACGCTTGAACTAGAGATAGGCGGACTGGGGCGCGTCCTCTTCTGTCATGCAACGCCAAACAGCGATATCGAGGTTTTTACCCGCCTGACCCCTGAAGAAAAACTGGCGCCCATCTTCGAAAACCTGACCGTGTCCTTGGTCGTGTGTGGGCACACCCATATGCAGTTTGATCGGCGCATCGGAGGCATGCGCGTCGTCAATGCCGGCAGCGTTGGAATGCCCTTTGGGAAAACGGGAGCAGATTGGCTTTTGCTCGATACCGACATCGAATTCAGGCATGCCAATTATGATCTGACCGAAGCTGCTGAGCGGATTCGGCAATCCAACTATCCGCAAGCTGAAGATTTTGCAGCGAACAACCTCCTCCAAACACCATCCGAGGCCCAGGCGCTCGACATGCTCTCGCTGTTGGAAGTCAGGCAAGCCCAGAACAGGTAAACTATTGCTAAAATAGGCTATCAACTGAGGCCTTCTGGAGATTGACAATGATAAACGTCGAACGACTAGATCATCTCGTGCTGACCGTTAAAGGCATCAACACTACCTGCGATTTCTACAACCGTGTCTTAGGGATGCAGGTAGTTACCTTCGGCGAAGGGCGCAAAGCCCTTTCTTTCGGACAACAGAAAATCAACCTCCATCAGGCTGGCAAAGAGTTTGAGCCGAAAGCGGAAAAGCCGACGACTGGTTCTGCCGACTTGTGCTTCATCACACAAGCGCCGTTGAGTGAGGTCATGGAGCATCTGGCTTCGTGCGGCGTTGAAACCATCGAGGGGCCAGTGAAGAGAACCGGGGCATTAGGCGCAATTGAGTCGGTGTATTTCAGAGACCCTGACCTGAATTTGATCGAGGTGTCCGTTTATATCGAACGGGCCAACTAACATCCGTTTTTAGCCGATGCCTTTGGCCAGATTGACACCTACCCCTCAATTTCAGCGTGGTTTGAGTGTCAACCCATAAAGCCCCATCGTTTGCACATTACAGAGCGTGTGTTGCAATCTCCCTGTTCCTTGGTGAAAGTAGGACTTGTTACGCAGCAGAGGAAGGCCATGCCAAGAGGCATAGAGACATCGCCATCGCGTCTCGGGTCCGCGTGTCCCAACGAGAGCAGGCTTCTGCCGTGAGCAACAGCAAGCCGCGCTTAACCTTCAGCAGCTGATCTAGGCTCCGCTAGGCGCGTCAGCTCTGCTTTCATATTGCATCTTTCATCCAAATGCAGTACAGTTGTAGCAAGTCATCGCATGGATGGCGTTGATAGTGTTCGAGGCAATTCTACGACATATCCAAGCCAAAATCCGAATGCTCGACTATGTGGTGACTGTTCACGCCGATGAAGAGATGGATGATGACGGTCTCTCCATTCTCGATGTTGAGCAGGTAATTCTGATGGGGCAAATTGTCGAGCGGCAACGCGATCAGCAAACTGGCGAATGGAAATACGTGCTCAATGGTCAGACGGACGACCAACTCAACGTGATAGTGGTTGCTAAACTTAGCCCGACCGATACGGTCGTGATCATTACTGTCTATGTCGAATAATCCACAATCAGAGGATCTGCGGATCTGTGACAACTGCGGCAACCCCGGCGCGCGGATACGCCATATCTCGCGAAGTTATGGCAAAGGCGCTCAACTCCTCGTGATCGAAAACGTGCCGGTCATCAGTTGCCCAAGCTGTGGCGAGAGTTATCTCACCGCGCAGACACTGCATGCGATCGAGCGGATTAAGCGCGAACGCCAACAGCGTGCGACTACCCGTCCGGTCGCGGTTGCAGAATTCGCTGATGCGGCATAACATCGCGCTGGAAGCGTTTTGTAAATCCATTGGGTTGCAAGAGAAAGCCTTAAGCCGTGCCTACCCTTCGGCGGTCGGGCTTGGGCAGGACTGTCTCGTCAGCTCCGCCAGCCGCGTCAGCGCGGTGCGCAGTGCAGGATAGAGCGTCTGGTAGACCTCGCGGTAGAGCCGGTCATAGAACTGCTGCACTTCTGGCTGCGGCGTGAAGCTCGTCCCCAACCTAGTCATCGCTGCCGCAGCCTGGCGCGCATCGGGGTACCAGCCCGCCGCGACTGCGGCAAGAATCCCCGCGCCCAGGCAAGTCGCCTCGCTGGAGCCGGTTGGGGTAACGCGCTTGCCGGTGACGTCGGCGATAATCTGGCACCATAACTCGCTCCGTGCGCCGCCGCCCAAAACGATGTATTCCGCGATCGGGTGACCCAGCGCGGCCTCGACACCTTCGGTGGCCAGTCGCTGCTCGAACGCGATTCCCTCCAGCAGGGCGCGGTAGAAATGCTCGCGGCGGTGCGCCCCCGTCCACCCGACCGTAATGCCGCTCGCTGTGCCGTCCCAGTAGAGCGAAGCGGCACCATTCCAGTACGGCGTGAGCAGCAACCCGAGCGCGCCGGGCGGAACCTTGCACGCCCCAGCTTCCAATAATTCCTCCACCGAGAGCGGCAGCGCCACCCCCTTGAGATCGTGCGCAAAGTGTTCGACGAACCAATTCACGGTGAATGTGCCGCCCCGGATGAGCGTTTCGAGGGTGTAGGCGCTAGCAATCGGTGAGGCCAAGGTGCGGAAGGCCCGATCATAGGCGTACTCCTCGGCGTGCGCCCCCGAAACGACTGCGGTGCCCAGGTTGAGGTAGGCCTGCCCCGGCTGGGTGACGTTCGCACCCAATCCCGCGCTCTGCCCATCGCCAGCGCCGGCGACCACCGGCAACCCGGTAGGCAAACCAGTCGCCTGGGCTGCAGCTTCGGCTACGGCGCCCAGGATCGCGCCCGGCGGCGCCAACTCGACATACTGCGCCGGATCGAGGCTCAGCGTAGCAAGCAACTCATCCGACCAGGCGAACGAGCGCATGTCGACTAGACCCATTGGGTCGGCGCAGGCCCAACTCGTGCGCCATACGCCAGTCAGGCGATGGACCAGCCAGGCATGGACATCAACAATCTTGGAGGCGTGGCGCAACACGTCGGGCTCGTGTTCCTGCAACCAGAGAATTTTATACAGCGATGGCGTCATCGCCACGGGTTTGCCGGTGATCTGGTGTATGCGTTGCGCGCCAAAACGTCCATCCATCGCCGCAACCTGGGCGAACGAGCGCTCGTCCAGCCAGAGAATGGCGTCGCGCAGGGCCTGACCCGCTGCGTCAACAAGCACAAACGTCTCGCGCTGATGGGTTACGCAGATGGCGCTCAAGCGGTGCGCGTCGAGCTGCGCAGTCGCCGACCGCAGCGCTTGCGCTGTTGCCGTCCACCAGTCGGCGGCGCGCTGCTCGTACCGGCCCGGCTGCGGAGTAAGCAGCGCCAGGCTCGCGCGCCCCTCGGCGACCGCGCGCCCCGCCCGATCCCATACAATCGCCTTGCAGGCTGTCGTGCTGCTATCAACTGCAATGACTAGGTCGCCACGCTGCGCCATATCCGTTCCTTTCAGCCTCTAGGGTGTCTATCCCTACCTCGCCTCATCCGCAAGCGCACACGGGGGTGCGCCCCTACCTCGCCTCATTCCTGCGCCACCTGGATCGCCGCCCGAACAACACCGTCGGCGTAATCCGCCATCAGATCGAAGATGCGGGCGGTCTCCTCCAGCGGCGCCTGGTGACTAAGCAGCAGGGGTAGGTCGACCAGGCCCTGTTGCGCCAGTGCAATGGCCCGTGGATAAACGTGGGCCGAGCGCCGCACGACAGTGATAGTCAGACCCTTGCGGCGCATCACGCTGGCGCGCAGGGTGATGTCTTCGCTTGGCGGGATGCCGATCAGCACTACGCGCCCGCCTAGTCGTGCCATATCGAGGGCTTGCTGTTGCGCAGTGACCGAGGTCGTCGCCTCGAAGACGACATCAACGCCCCGCCCTCCTGTCTTACGCATCAGGTCGTTCGTCGGGTCGGCGGGATCGAGGATGGCGGTAGCGCCGCAGCGCAGGCCCATTTCAGCCCGGTAGTCCAGCGGCTCGCTGAGAAAGATACGGGTCGCCCCGGCGCTGCGCAGCAACTGGGTGATCAGCAGACCAATCCCGCCGCCGCCGAGCACCGCTGCTTGCTCGCCGATCCGCAGCTTACCGAAGTCCAGCGCCTTGATCGCGATGCA
>JAKSDJ010000129.1 GCA_022360155.1 Chloroflexales bacterium
ACGGTTGATCTCGTCGGCCAACACAATCTGAGCGACCACCGGGCCAGGGCGAAACTCGAACTCACGGGTTTGCTGGTTGAAGATGGAGATACCCGTCACATCGGAGGGCAACAGGTCAGGGGTAAACTGGATTCGCTTGAAACTACAATCAATGGAACACGCAATGCTTTTTGCGAGAACCGTCTTACCGGTGCCAGGCACATCCTCCACGAGAATGTGGCCTTTGCACAACAGCGCCACCAACACCAACTCGACAGCTTTGTGCTTGCCGACGATCACCTGTTCGACATTAGCCAGAACACGTTCAGCAGTCTGTTGTAAATTATTCACCAAGATGCCTCTGCTCCGTAATCTCCTGTCCGTATGGGAAAGATACACTTCAAGCAGTATACCATGATGATGGATAAAAGATGATTATAGCTGGCTGATGATTGGCTCAAGCAAGATATTGAGCACTGCCTGAGCTGTTCTAGTTATGATGATAAGCCTAGCAGCGTTTCACGCACCAATTCCACAGGCACATCATCGCGCACCGCAACAGCGCCAAGAGCTGTGGGTAACACCCAGCGGATGCGCTTGCGCTCCACTTTTTTGTCGCGCAACATCAACGCCAGTATCGCTTCGCGATCAGCGTGTACCGGAAAGGCGGCGGCAAGGCCATAAGCCGACAGGAGTTGTTGCTGACGCTCGACCAGTTCAGGCGTGCAGAGTCCAATTGCTGCCGCAATACGCGCTTCCGCATGCATCCCAATCGCAACCGCCTCGCCATGCAGGAGCATGCCATAGCCCATTGCCGCCTCCAGCGCGTGACCCACGGTGTGCCCGTAATTCAGAATGATTCGCTCACCCTGTTCGCGTTCGTCGGCGCTGACTACAGCAACCTTCACTGCTACGGCTCTGCGGATGATGTCGGTGATCGGGGTTTGATGCGACAATATGCCTAGATCTATGCTCAAAGCGCCGTATTCTGCTTGCCAGTGTTCGAGTTGATCGAACAAGCCAGCGTCGCGGATCACACCATGCTTGATCACCTCGGCCCACCCAGCGCGCAGTTCACGGGACGGGAGTGTACGCAGCGTCTGGGTGTCGGCCAAGACTAGTCGCGGCTGGTAAAACGCGCCGATCAGATTCTTCCCCAGCGGGTGATTGACACCCGTCTTCCCGCCAACCGCCGCGTCAACCATTGCCAGCAGAGTTGTCGGCAATTGCACCAGGGCAATGCCCCGCAAAATGCTCGCCGCCGCAAAGCCGGCTATGTCGCCGACAACACCGCCGCCAAGAGCAAGAACGGTATCGCGACGCTCCACCCCGCCGTCAAGCATCCAGCTGTACAGTTGGCTGAGTTGGTCTAGGTTCTTGCTAGCCTCGCCCGAAGGGATAATACGGCTGTACACCGTATACCCCGCGCCACGCAGCCGCTCTTCGAGCGCCAGACCATGACGTGGGTAGACGGCGCTATCACTGACAAGCCAGAGCGCTCCATCGAGGCGCAGGCTTGCGAGGTGATGGGGCAAGCGCTCCAAAGCGCCTGCTTCAACAATAACTGGGTAGCGGACAGTAGAGGTCGTAACGACAAGCTCTTCGTTGTGTGGCATCTGTACAATATCCTAACAGGCTGACAGGTTGACAGGTTCGATCGGCGGTGATTAGCGTCTATCGGCGGCATCAGCATTCTATTGCAGGTTCGTCACACGGATGACGCCTCGACCTCGATGGCGCCAAGCGCCAGCGCCTCCAACTCTGCACCGGCTGCATAGACTTGCTCGCCAGGCGGTACCAGGAGCAGGCCGTTTGCGCCGCGCAGCGAGAGCAGGCGGCTGCTGCCCTGCGCGCCGGTGCTCCGCGCAACCAAGCGCCCATCTCGCCAAGAAATGATCACCCGCTGGTATGCTGGCCGGTCGCGCGCCGGATGGATCGCGTCGAGCAGCGCCACACGAACACACGGTCGCTCCGGGCGGGCATCCCCCTGGAGGCGGCGTAGCGCCGGGCGCACAAAGACCTCGAACGAGACCAGCGAGGAGACTGGGTAGCCGGGTAACCCAAAAACCAGACGAGGCACCGTTAAAGCATGCTCTTGCGCGAAGGCAAGATCTGCGTGTGCTAAACGATCCTCGGCAATCGTTGCGAATGTCGTTGGCTTGCCAGGCTTGAACGCGATCCGCCCAAAATGGATTATGCCCAGTTCGGCCAGGAGCGGCTTGATCAGGTCGCGCGAGCCCATCGAGACGCCGCCGCTGGTCAGCAACACATCGGCTTGGGCGAGGCCGCGCAGAATCGCCTGGCGCTGGGCGTCAGGGTCGTCATGGACGATCCCGAGAGAGAAGCCTTCACACCCTGCCTCGTGGACGGCGGCTAGGAGCGCATAGCGGTTGCTGTCGCGCACGCTTCCTGGGCTTCGTGGCGCGCCGGGCTCGACAACTTCGTCGCCGGTGGCGAGCACCGCTACGCGAGGCCGTCGATAGACGCTGACCTGCGTACACCCGACCGTCGCCAGCAACCCGATCTCAGCTGACCCCAGCACGGCGCCACGCACCAGAACCTTCTCGCCGAGGGCGATGTCCTGACCGACCGTATGAATGTTATTGCCGACCGGAACCGGGCTTTGGATACGCAGAATATTGTCGTGTTCCTCGGTGAGTTCGACCTGGATCACCGCGTCAGCGCCGCGCGGAATAGGTGCGCCGGTCATGATCCGCACTGCGGCGCCGGGCGTAATCGTCAACCCTTCTAGCATCCCGGCTGTCAACTCGGCCAGCACCCGACGCTCGGCCAAGCCGTCTGCAGCGCGCAGCGCATAGCCATCCATCGCAGCCTTGGGCACGTCAGGGATCGCTTCGGGCGCGGCGACATCTTCGGCTAGCACCCGTCCATACGCAGTCAGACTGCTGACGGTTTCCGTCGCGAGCGGGTTGCTATGGGCGGCGATGATCCGATGCGCATCCTCGATCGGCGCCATCGGATACGGCGACTCACGCTGAAACTCCTTCATCTTTTTCCGTTTCCTAACATGCTTCTGAATGTTTTGTGCATTGTACCACTTTCGCGGCGGGAGTTCGTATATACTATAATGGCAAGCGGTGTTGAAGCAAAAGATTTTGGTGGTTTTGGAACGCGCTTCAGTATACGATACGATCGGATAGCACGATGTGGCAAATCTACTACCGGCCTACAACTCTTTCTGACGTTCTCGCCCTCCTCCAGACGCACAGCGCCAATGCCCGCCTTGTCGCCGGCGGAACCGACTTGGTTGTCGAGTTACAACGCGGCATTCGGCCAACGACCACGCTTATCGACATCAGCGCAGTTGCCGAGTTGAAATATGTACGCCGTGCTGGCGACACGATTTGTCTGGGCGCGCTGGCAACCCACAACGATGTGATCGCGACGCCGTTTGGCGTCGCCCAGGCCCTGCCGCTAGCCCAGGCTTGCTGGGAAGTCGGCGCACCGCAGATCCGCACCCGCGGCACTGTGGCCGGCAACCTCGTTACGGCCTCGCCGGCCAACGACACCATCACCGCGCTGATGGCCCTCGACGCCGAGGTGGCGCTGGCCAGCGCCACAGGCGAGCGCGTTGTGCCGCTGTCCGCATTCTACCTTGGCGTACGCCGCACCATCATGCGCCCTGACGAACTCCTACGCGAGATTCGCTTTCCCGCCCTCCGCGACGATCAGCGCGGCATCTTCATCAAGCTTGGGTTGCGCCGCGCCCAAGCCATTAGTGTGATTAATACGGCGATGGTCATAACGTTCGAGGCGCGCACATCGCGGGTCAAACGGGCGCGCATCACCCTGGGCAGCCTCGCACCCACTGTTGTGTACGCCCCTGAAGTCGAAGCGTTTCTTAGCGGTAAAACCCTCGACACCGCGACTTGCGCCGTGGCTGCATCGTTAGCCTGTCGCGCCGCCGCACCGATCGACGACTTGCGTGGTTCAGCCGACTATCGTTTGATCGCGCTGGAGGGTCTTGTCTCTCAGTGCCTAGCCCGCATCGCTGCCGGCGCCCACACCGCGGGGTGGCCAGCGCGCCCAGTCCTCCTTGAGACTGGGCGACCCAGTGAGCCAGCGTCGGTCGTTGGGCAACCGCCGCCTAGAACCGGCGACTCAGGCCGTTTGCTGCCGCCATTGACGATGATAAGCACGACGATCAATGGCCAGCCCTACGAACTGGTTGACGCACAACGCCAGACGCTGCTTACGCTGTTGCGCGAGCAGGTCGGGCTGATCGGCACTAAAGAGGGCTGTGCCGAAGGCGAATGCGGCGCTTGCACCGTCTGGATCGATGGCCAAGCGATAATGGCTTGCCTGACGCCCGCTGCGCAAGCCCACGACGCCACGATCACTACGATCGAGGGCCTGGCTCGTGGCGGTCAACTGCATCCGCTACAGCAGGCGTTCATCGAACACGGCGCTGTGCAGTGTGGCTACTGCATTCCCGGCATGCTTATGAGCGGCGCTAAACTACTCGCCGAGCAACCCAAGCCTACGCTCGACCAGATCCAGACTGCGCTAAGCGGCGCCATCTGCCGTTGCACAGGTTATCGCAAGATCCTGGACGCCATTCAGTCGCTGCATCCGCCCGAACGCGCCGATGATGACCTTGCCGTGCTAGGCAAGTGAATAGCGCTCCGTCCTATACGAAGCAGTAAGAACCAATTATAGTCGCCATCGGATCGAAAAAAGAGGTAGTCTTATGCGCACAATCATCGGTGAGTCGCTCCACCGCCCGGACGCCCTTGGCAAAGTCACCGGCGCGACCCGCTACCCTGGCGACCTGGTGCGCCCAGGAATGCTGCAGCTCAAAGTGCTCTTTGCGCGCCGCCCGCATGCTCGCATCCGCAATATTGATACGCGCGCTGCTCTGGACTACCCTGGCGTGATCGCCGTCCTCACCGCCGCTGATGTGCCTTACAACGCTTTCGGCTTGATCACGCCCGACCAACCGGTGCTCTGTGGTGATATTGTGCGTTTTGTCGGCGATAAAGTCGCCCTGCTCGTAGCCGAGAACAAAGAGGCTGCTGCTGTAGGAGCTGAGTTGGTACGCGTCGATTACGAAGATCTGCCTGTAGTCAGCGACCCACAGGCCGCGCTGACGCCAGGCGCAGCGCTGGTCCACACCGAACGCGACAGTAACCTGCTGTTCCACATTCCTATTCGCAAGGGCGACTCTGCTCGCGCCCTGACCGAAGCCGATGTGGTGATCGCGGATGAGTTTACGACCTCGTGGCAGGAACACGCCTTCCTCCAGCCCGAGGCTGGCATCGCGTATATTGACGATCAGGAGCGGTTGGTTATCGAGACTGCGGGGCAGTGGCTGCACGAGGATCGCCGCCAGATTGCAGCCATGCTGCAGCTCCCTGAAGACCAAGTGATTGTGCGCTACGCCGCCATTGGCGGGGCGTTCGGCGGCCGCGAGGATCTGACGATCCAGCACGTGTTGGCGCTGGCGGCGTGGAAGCTGCGCCGCCCCGTCAGCCTGATCTGGAGTCGCGAAGAGTCGATCATCGGCCATCACAAGCGCCACCCCTTTACCATTCGCTGCCGCTGGGGCGCCAAAAACGACGGCACGATCACTGCCGTCGAAGCCGAACTGATCGCCGACGGCGGCGCGTATGCCTCGACCAGTGAGGAAGTCGTCAAAGCTGCGGCGCTTTTCGCCAGCGGCTGCTACGAAGTGGACAATATCAGCGTCAACAGCTACGCCGTCTACACCAACAACATTCCGGCGGGTGCGTTCCGCGGTTTTGGCGCGCCGCAGGTCCAATTCGCCGCCGAGGTCATGGTTACTCGCCTGGCCCATGCCCTTGGTCTCGACCCGGTTGACGTACGCCGCCGCAACATCTACCGCGAGGGCAGTCGTGAACCGACACAGAATGTATTGCCACGGGGTGTAAGCGCCCCCCAGGTGCTGGAACGGTGCGTCGAGGAGATGCGGGCGCGACGTGGAGATCCAGCGCGCCAGCCCTCCGAAGATGCGCAGCAAGCCGACTCCAGTGTAGCGCGCGACATCAAGCACGCCACAGATCCTCATCGCTCTGGCGTCGAAGGAGGGCCAGCGCCGGATGGGCAGGGCGCAGCGTTGAACCAGCATCTGCGCCGCGGCTGGGGGCTGGCCTGCGGTATCAAGAATCTGGGCTACTCCTTCGGGTTTCCAGAGCAGTCCACAGCAACAGTTGAACTATTCGGCGGGACGCAGATCGAGCACGCTATGCTGCGTATCGGCGCCGCCGACGTAGGCCAGGGCGTGCATCTGATTCTGCGCCAGATCGCTGCGGCGGCGCTGGATACCCCTTTCGACAAGGTTGAATTGATCAGCAATGACAGCAGCCAGGCGCCCAACGCCGGCAGTGCTTCGGCATCGCGGCTCACGCTCATGGCCGGACGCGCGGTTACCGACGCAGCGGCGGCAGCCCTGCGCGAATGGGACAACGAAGAACGTCCGGCTCGCGCCACCGTGCAATACCGCCCCCCTGCCACGACTGCCCCCGATCCGGTTAGCGGTGCTGGGACGCCCAACTATGCATATGGATATGTTGCTCAAGCCGTTGAGATCGAGGTCAATACGCTCACGGGGCAAGTCCAGGTCATGCAGGTGATCAACGTCTGCGATGTCGGCACGGTGATCAATCGTCAGCAGGTCGAGGGGCAACTCGAAGGCGGTGTGGCCCAAGCTCTGGGTTATGCGTTACTGGAGCACTTCCAGGTCTGCGATGGCCTCATCCTCACCCCGCATTTCAGCACGTACCTTCTGCCCACCAGCCTCGATGTGCCAACAGAGCTTACCAACATCATTTTGGAGCTGGCCGATCCCAATGGTCCATTTGGCGCTCGCGGCATGGCCGAGTTGCCGCTGATCGCTTTGACTCCGACTATCGCGAGCGCGATCCACGATGCGACTGGCGTTTGGGTCACGCAGCAGCCATTTACGCCAGAGCGAGTCCTGAAGGCGCTACGGGCTGCGTAAGGGGTACGCTCGCTCATCGTGGGTGGCCAATCTGCTGTTGCGCGGATGAATGGCGGTATCTTGCGGCGAGCGGCGCTGCCGACTGTTCATCGGCGCAGGTGGGGTACTTGGGGGAGCGCTACTGTCACACCTTCCAATTATCGGCAGCAAGCGTTGTTTTAGGCATAAGAGAGGCACATGTGGTATGATAGGTTTGGTTTGCGATCAACATTCATCCCTATTGGCAGAGCAAGACCTGGTACGACTGCGAAGCAGCAACATGCTTTGGAGTTGAGTGTGCCATGGAGTCATCGCGTATGCTGACCCAGCATGCCATCGAGACGACCCTGCTACCCCTGGTTCCAGAGCAACTGCATGCCCAGGTGCGTGACCTTGCCGCCATCGTCGCGGCGCTGGAAGCCGGGACACTGACGCCGGCGGAGGCCGAGCAGCGTCTGAATGAACCAGGCATGGCCCCGCTCTACGCGGCCCTGGCCGGGCGCAGAGTGCAGACGGATGCGGTGGAACTGGCGTTTACCCAAACAGGTGTCGTGGTGCGGCATCCTGGCGGCGCGCCACTGCTCGACATGGGCCAGGGCAACACAGTGGGCAATATTCAGATGGGCGATGTGGCCGGGCGCGATCTGATCAAGCCGACGATCACGATTGCGCCCACGCCCCCGATTACCCCCGAACAGCGCAGCGCCCAGCAAAACCGGCGGATGCTGATCGAGGATACCCGCCTAAGGGTCGCGGAGATCCGTCGCAGCGCCCAGCGACTCATCCCGCTCGACTTGGCGGCGCGCCCGGATGTGGTCGAAGCGCCGGGCGTGCTGCAGCGGCCCTACGACCTGGCGCGGCGCACCGTGGGCCAGCCTGATGAAGTTCTACCCGCTGGAACGCGCCTGATCGACCTCTACGATTCGCAGAACGGGCAGTTGCTGATCCTGGGCGCGCCGGGGGCGGGCAAAACCATGCTGCTGCACGAGCTGGCTGCAGATCTGCTCGACCGCGCGGAACGTGATCCCGCCCTGCCGGTGCCGGTGGTGTTCTCGCTGGCGACCTGGCGGCCAGGGCAAAGCATGGTCGACTGGCTGGTGAGCGAACTGGCCAGCCGCTACATGGGCAGGACCAGCGTGTACGAGCGACTGGCGCAGCAGGGCGCGATCCTGCCCCTGCTCGACGGCCTGGATGAGGTGGCGCCGCCGGAGCGCCGGGTGCAGTGTGTTGCGGCGATCAATGTCATTGGGCAGCATCTGGAGGCGCGCACACCGCTGGTGGTCACCTGCCGCGAGCGCGAGTATGCCGACCTGCCCCACCTGCGCCTTAACCGGGCGATCGTCGCCCGGCCCCTGAACGACACCCAAATCGCCGCCTATCTGGACGGGCCGAGCTATGCCGCGCTGCGGACGGCGCTGGCTAACGATGCCGAGTTGCGCGACGCGGCATGCACGCCGCTGTTGTTGGGGATGATGGCCCAGACCTACCAGGAGCGAGGACCGGCGTTCCCGCCAAATGCGACGCCGACCCAGATACGCCAGGTGATCCTGAGTGACTATGTGGCCTTCTGCTGCGCGCCCGCCGCTGATGCCCGCGCCTTCCGCGTGCCGGTCGCTCGGCTGCGCGTCTTCCTCGGCTGGCTGGCGCGGGGCATGCAGTCCCACGGCAACCAGCAGGAGTTCTACCTCGAGTTCTTGCAGCCGACCTGGTTGCGGGATAGACGCCAGATCAAGCAATGGTCGGTGATTGCCAATTTAGTTGGCGGACTGGTCGTCGGGCTACTCTTCGAGCTGCTCGTCGGACTAGGCGTCGGGCTGTTCTTCGGCCTACTCAGCGCGGGGCTCTTCGAGCAATTGAGAGGCGGGAAGATTGAATTGGCCGAACGCCTTTTATGGTCATTCCGGCGTTTGCAACAATACTGGTGGACAGAAGTTAAGGGTTTTCTCATTCTGGGGCTGGTCTTGGGGTTGGGCATTGCACTGAGTAACGGACTAGTCTTCGGGCCGGACTTTGGTCTGGGTACCGGGTTGGGTGCCAGTTTAGGCCTTGGACTGCTCAGCGTGCTGGCCTTCGGGCTGAGCACCGGACTAGACATCGGGCTGCTCTTCGGTTTGACATCTGGTGTTATGGATGTGCGCACCAAACCCAATCAAGGCATTCACCGATCAGCCCAGAATGCTTTGATTGGCGGGTTGGTCGTTGGGTTGGGTGGTGGATTGGTCGGCGGATTGGTCGGCGGGTTGATCGGCGGGTTGTTTTTCGGGCTGGCCGGTACGCTGGTCGGCACGCTGGGCCGCTACGGCGGCTTCGCCGTCATCCAACACTACGCCCTGCGCCTGCTCCTCGCCTTGAGCGGCGCGGTCCCGCTGCGCCTGGTCCGCGCCCTCGACGAGGCCCGCAACCGCGGGTTGTTGGTGCGGGTCGGCGGCGGCTATCGCTTCTACCATCGCCTGCTGCAGGACTACTTCGCCGCGCAGCAGGAGCCGGGGCAGCGCTAT
The DNA here is from genome assembly GCA_022360155.1 of Chloroflexales bacterium. Taxonomy (GTDB): domain Bacteria; phylum Chloroflexota; class Chloroflexia; order Chloroflexales; family Chloroflexaceae; genus JAKSDJ01. The sequence goes on from JAKSDJ010000129.1 coordinate 9,439, forward strand.
GTTGCGGTGGTAGAGGAGGAACGAGGAGATGACGAGGCGAGGAGATGACGAGGCAACGCCATATGCCCAGCATCAGCAAAGCAAAACGCCGCACGTTTGCTGCCCACCGCCCTCTCTCT
>JAKSDJ010000321.1 GCA_022360155.1 Chloroflexales bacterium
CGTAGGAACCCGCTGGGAAGTAATCGAAGAAGCTCGGGTCAGGCTTTGTAATTGCACCGCTGCGCAGATCACGAAACACCGTTCCATCAATGTCGGTAGAGGTCAGAATCGCCTGGTTATCGGGACTTATGTCACTGAAGAGAAAGGGAAACGTGGCGCTTTGCAGCGTCTTCAGCCGTTCCGACTCAGCGGGCGACAATTGGGTTGGCGGCGGTTGGGCGGGGTCGATCACGATCACTGCCGCCTGGGCGGGAAGGGCGCTTACCAGCAAGGTTGTGAGTAGAACCAACACGATCATCACCGTGCGTCGCGTACCGTGGAGCGTCAATCTCCGTGCCTGCATACACTTGTTCTCCTTGTTGTACCAATCCGACTTAGAAAGTAGGTGGACTTTATCCATTCCTGCTTTTCACAACGCCGTGGACATGCGGAATGTTTAAGTCAAATTGGTATAATTCCGATACATTGCTTCCAAACAACATTGCAGCTTCACCAAATCAAGACGATTAACTCTATCGATTTGTTACAAGTAGGTTAAGATGTTAATGATTTGTAATATGTTACTATTGACAGACCGGGCCAAGTTGTACTACAGCCTGATTCGCCTGATGAAAATTGACCATCAGCCTGGGTCATTTGACGTAGTACTGCCTTCAGGCAACTTGAAGGCAGTACTACCGCCTCAAGGCGGCACTACGGCGATCGTGTCTTTTTGCCGATTTTGATCGTCAAAATTCATTTAGGCGAACCGTTAAATCGAAGGGCCTCCTATGTTTATGCCGAGATATACACAGTTGGGAAGACGGATCGTTGTCGGGATATGCGTGTTGGCCGCGGTCGTGGGGGGGGCGCCGGGCGGGCTCGATGCTGCCGCGCCCCCGACCCAACGCGCTGCCGCGCCATTCGCAACGGCGCCGTGCATGTTTGACTTGCCGTTGGGCGTTATCGAAGGTCAACAGGTCGTTTGCGGCTATCTGACGACGCCGGCGCGCCATGCGAATCCCGATGGGCCAACTATACGGCTGGCGGTGGCCATCCTCAAGAGTCAAGCACTAAACCCCGCGCCTGACCCGCTGGTGATGTTGCAGGGCGGGCCGGGCGGTTCCACCATCGATACCTACTTTGAAATATTGCTGAGCGATCCATCCTTCCTGCCCAATCGCGATATTATCCTGTTGGAGCAGCGGGGCACGCTCTACTCCGAACCGGCGCTTACCTGCCAGGAATTGGACGAGCTGACGATCGAATTGCTCGATCAAGATATTTCACCAGAGGAGGATCTGCAACGTTCTGCGCAGGCACTGCAACAATGTCACGACCGGCTCGTCAACGAGGGAGTGGATCTGTCGGCTTTCGACAGCGTTGAGAATGCCGCCGATATCGAAGCGTTGCGGGTGGCGCTCGAATACGAGCAGATTAACCTCTACGGCGTTTCCTACGGGACATTGCTGGCATTGCACACGATGCGCAACCATCCTGAAGGGCTGCGGAGCGTGATTCTCGATGCGGTGATACCGCCGCAGACAAATTTCCTGGTCGAGGCGCCGCGTTCGCAGGATCGCGCTTTTACGGTCTTCTTCGATGCTTGTGCAAGCGATCCACAGTGCAATGACTCCTATCCCAACTTGGAACAGGTCTTCTTTGATCTGGTCGAACAACTCAACGAAACCCCGGCGCAGATCCAGATGACCGATCCGGAAACCGAGATACGCTACGACGCGCTGCTCGATGGCGACAGCTTGGAGGAGTCCCTATTCCAACTGCTATATGCGACGGAGATCATCCCGGCGTTGCCGCGGCTGATCTATGCGGCGCGTGACGGCGACTACACCGTGCTATCGCGCCTGATCGCCCTCTTCGTCTTTGACCGGACGATGAGCACGGGCATGTATTTCTCCGTCATCTGCGCTGAAGATGCGGATTTTAACCTTGCCGATCTGCAATTAGACGGGTTGCGTCCGACAGTCGCCACGACTGGGCGGCGCGACGTGGAAGCGATATTGATGTTTTGCCAAGATTGGAATGTCGATCCGCTCGGACCAGAGATCGACGCGCCGGTGAGCAGCGATATTCCGACCCTGTTGTTGTCGGGCATCTTCGACCCCATCACGCCGCCGGCGTTTGCAGAAGGTGCGGCGGCGACGCTCGCGCAAAGCTACAACTACACGTTTCCGCATAGCGGTCACAGTGCGGCTCTGAGCGGGCCGTGCTCCAAACAGATTATCCGGGATTTCCTCGATAACCCGACCGTCGAGCCTGATGCGAGCTGTATCACGGGTCTCTCTGGTGTGGATTTCATCACGCCGGCCAACACCTTGCGGGTTCCGTCGCTATTGCCTTTGCTTAATCTGGAAGGCAGCGCGGCGAACGAACTCACGTTGTTCGGGGCGAGTCTGGCGCTGTTGCTCTCGATCATGCTCATCGGACCAGTGGCATGGCTGGTGTGGATGGTGCGCCGTCATGGTGGACGAACTGTCAGCTTCGTGCCGATCCGCGCGCGGGTCTTGTCCTGGCTGACAACGCTGAATGGGATTGTGCTTCTCGGTTTTGCGCTGGGGTTGTTTGTGATGATCGTTACCTCGTTGCAGACTGTGACCACGTGGCTTTTGTTTGGCGCGCCGCGGAGTTGGATCGGGCTGTTCACGCTGCCCTTGTTCAGTCTATTCCTAACTGCAGGCATGGTTGTTGGCGCGGTGCTAGCTTGGCGCTCCAAGTTTTGGTCGGTCTGGTATCGCAGTTACTATACAGTCCTGGTGTTGGCCGATATCGTGTGCTTGGTTCTGTTAGGGTTGTGGGGCATGCTTGGCGCGGCAGTGTTTGGCTAGCCGTGAGGAACGGAAGAGGCAAGGGGGCGACGTCGTGGGCGCTTCGCAAAGCGCCCACGATGAGTCGCGGATGTCTCTGGGGGTTGTGTGTCAACGTAGAAACGCGAAGAGTTCCGGGTCGCGCTCGTGCCAGAATGCAATAATGCCATTCATAAATGCTTGATGCCTGCGTCAAGCATTGCAACAGCACGAGGTAATGTAGGTTGCCAACGGGCGATGCCGCACGTCGATGCCGCAAACTCACGCAGGAGCGCCCCGCCTAATTGTTGTTCGAAGACCTCCTTGTGCAGCGGTTGTGCAGCAACTCGGTTGAACTCGTCGAGATACGATGCAAGGATCGCATCGAAGTGTTGCAACGCACCCATCACGAACAGGATGTGCGCGACATTCAGCGCCGCCGGGCCTTTGAGCGGGCGCGACCAGTCGAGCAGCACCGGCTCCGTCTGCTGTTCAAAGATGATATTGTCGAGATGGAAGTCGCCGTGTAAGAGGGTTGTCGGTGCGCTTGACAAACGCGCATTGGCGACCCGCGGCGCATGTTCCAGGCGGTCAAGAAGCATACGGGACACGCCGTGCAGGTGGTCGCCGAATCGCTGGAGAAACAGAGTGCGTCGCGAGTCGAACCACGCGGCGTCTCGCTCCCACATAGATACGTCGGGTAGCCAGGGGAGTTCCGCCAGCGTGGGATGGTCGAGCCACGTGGCGTGCAACCTGGCCAAATTGCGCGCAACAGCTTGGGCGCGTTCGAGGTCGAGCTGCTCCAGGACATCGCCTTGGAGCGCATCGGGCACGTCTTCGAGCACCAGGACCGCCTTCTGTGTCGCGGCGTCGACCCCGCTGTGGAAGCACCGTGGAACGCGCGCGCCCACGTCGCGAAACGTTTGGTAGAAGAGCGCTTCGCCAATGCCTGCGTTGCCATCGGTATCCCACAGCTTCACCACTACCGATTGCGAGGTGCCGTGATCCTGCCAGCGGTAGCGAACAATCCGGCTGGCAAAACCGTACGCTTCGCCAATCCGCTGCGCTTCGAGCGGCACAAAAGTTGCCGCGGGAAATGCGCTGGCTAACGCAGCCCTGAGCCAGGTTGGGGTTATGTCCGTTTCAGAACTGGGAACGGGCAGGTTTGGGTTAGCCATGAGCTTGCTTGTTTTTCAGATTTGTGGGCGAATCCTTGCTGGAAATTGGAAGGAGTGACATCAATTTATCTCTGCCTAGAGAGTTAATTGAGTAATGCCCGGCTGGACTTTCACGCCACAAATGTGTGAAGTCCCCATCACGTTTTTGTTCTCGGAAAAACCTAGCTACATTCGTGGGTTCAACAG
>JAKSDJ010000350.1 GCA_022360155.1 Chloroflexales bacterium
ATGCAGCGCACTGGTCAAGCACCAGAGTGCGATTGCCAACAACAAGCACGTAAGTGGGAGGCCACCGGGCGCATCGCGTCTTTTCCAGCTAACCTGAGCGCCCCAGAGCGTGCTCCCTGTTGCAATGAAGAGGATGGCCGCGAACAGGATATATGGAGCTGTCACTTCCTTACTCTGTATCTAGATGTATTCCATATAGCGACCAATTAAACCGTTTGCATTATATCATGAAGACTAGGCAATATTATATAGTCATGTATTAAAAATAGGTTGCTATTCAGCAAATAGTACATTGGATATTAAAAATATTTTTATATTTATATGTAATCGGGATTTTAATCACAGATAAACAATTTGTCATAACGTATTTTGTTTAGGAAATACTTGATTGTATAATTTTAACGATACGTTGATGTTATACCTCGTTGATTATCCAGTATTGATGCAGAGTGTACATAAAGGCATCGTTTTTAGGCGATATATCCAAGCAGCATTGCTCTAGCAGTCCTGTCTGAGTCGTGGAGATCCCAGCCGGTCGGGCGTAACGGCAGAGCGTCATTGTCGAATACGAGCGCTCCTGACAGGCATGGCGGGTTTATAGGTCTCGTACGACCCCAAGAATCGATTTGGTGTAGAATGTTTACTCGTATTCTAGTACTACAATGAGACTTCCAGACCCACCTCGTTGGAACGCCGTCGACCATGGCGCCCTGAGCCCTTCGGCTGCGCTCAGGATACACGCCGCGAAGGGTCTCGCGCCCGCTTCCCAGGAGATTCGTCACGTCGTTCCGCATGACATGGCGCGTTGTAGGACTAGACAGAGCGGCTGCACTGCACGATGGGCGATCAGCTTTAGTCATCATCCATGCCAGCGTGGCGTACCATATCTTGACGGAGGAGTCATGTCAATCAATGGCCTCATCGACACTTTAATGATTCGCAAAGGTTTGCTCAGCTCACTACAGAGCTGTTCGATAACGACTCACATCTCTATCGACTCAGAATGGCTGGCTGCTTGCGGTGAGGCGTACTTTGTGTGGTTGGAACGGCTCCCAGGGATAGGAGTAGCGCGCGGTTTGAATGGCGAACGCGCCATTCAAGCAGTTGGGCTACACCTGCCGCTGCTGCGTTTTGCTGCGCCCTATGTTGCCGAGAGTTTAGGCGGACGCGAGTTGCGCTATCCCATTGGGGGCGGGCTGATGACGGGCGTAGCCGGAGGTTGGTTAGCTTTCGGTTGCCGGATGGAGGCGAACGAACTGCGGCTTTGGGTTGAAGTCAGGGGTTATCATCCACGGCTTGGAACTGGCTGGTTCTATCAAAGCACACAGGCGCGGTGCCATCGCTGGATCACGTTAGCCTTTTTGCGAACCTGGGCGACCCATACGAGCCTGCACACAAACCAATAGCGTTTGTTTGCGGGACAGGAATCAAAAAAGGCATACAGAGATGCATACCTTTCTCCTCTTTGTGGCGGGGACGACGGGGTTCGAACCCGCGCTCTCAGCCTTGACAGGGCTGCATGTTAACCACTACACCACCGCTCCAGCCTTCGCTCCCTCCTTCGTTTCACTACGTTCAACTTCGGAGGGCACGCCTCATGCTAACATTTACTTGGCTTGTCCGCCGAAGCTTCAGC
>JAKSDJ010000168.1 GCA_022360155.1 Chloroflexales bacterium
CCGGTTGATCCTTCGACCTGGACCCTCACCTTCAGCGACTATGACCAGGACGTAGCCATCCGCGCCCCGATCGAATGTTAAGAAGCTGTCTGAAAAGCCGTTTGACCCGGCAGGAACGGGAGCACAAACTGGGATGGAGCGGAGCATCGGCACGTCAACATGTGGAATGCGCAAGCCGTGCTTGCGCGCGGCAGCATGGCTGCCGCATTCCATACCCCTTTTCAGACAGCCTCTAAGAACCGTCAGCTCTCAGCCGTCATTTGGCAACCGTTAGCCGTCAGCTTTCAGTGATCAGCATGGAGAACTAGCGTGTCAACGTTCCAACGTGCTAACCTTCCAACGTGTTAACGTGCCAACCTCCCAACGCGCCAATCCCAATCTAACGCTCGGTCTGGTTTGCCTGGCAATTTTCATCGGCGGCCTGGATTTAACTGTCGCTTCGGCGGTGCTACCCAAAATTCTGCTCGACTTCCAGGTATCGATTGACACCGAACTCAACCGGGCAGCCTGGACGATCAGCGGCTATCTGCTGGCCTATACGGTGAGCATGACCTTTATGGGCCGCCTGTCCGACTTGGCGGGCCGGCGAACAACCTACCTGGTTTGCCTGGGTATTTTTATCGGCGGTTCGATCATCGTCGCAGCAGCACCCAATCTGAACGTCATGATCGGCGGGCGCGTGGTTCAGGCTTTTGGCGCGGGCGCGATGGTCCCGATTTCGATGGCGTTGGTCGGCGATCTCTTTCCGCCAGGCAAACGCGCCCCGGCGCTGGGCTTCATCGGCGCGGTCGACACGGCGGGCTGGATGGTCGGCCATCTCTACGGCGGCATTCTGATGCGCGCCTTCGACGACTGGCGGCTGCTCTTCTGGATCAATGTCCCGGTCGGCCTAATCGCATTGGGGCTGACCTGGCGAGCGCTACGCGATGTGCCGCAGCAACGCGCCGCCGGAACCTTCGATTGGCTGGGCGCGCTGTTGATCAGCGGCAGCCTGATCGCACTGAACATTGGTCTAGCGGCAGGCGCGGAGTTGGGCGCAACCGACTTCTATAGCACGCGGGCTGGGCCACCGCCCTACGCTTTGCCCCTGGTGATCGTCGCACTGGCTTTGCTGGCTGCATTCATCTGGATCGAACGGTGCACCCGCGACCCACTGCTCGACTTGACATTGTTTCGGCAGCGCGCCGCCAGCGGGGCGTGCGCAGTCAATGCACTGACCGGCTTCATTCTGGCGATGGCAATCGTCAATGTGCCGCTGTTCATCAATGCTCGACTAACCTTGATCAACCCGACAGCCGATCCGGATATCTTGCGGCGCGCCGCCTGGGAAACCGGATGGGTGCTCTCAGCGCTCACGCTGGCGATGGCGTTGGCGGCTGTACCCGGCGGCTGGCTGGCGAGCCGGTTCGGCGCGCGGTTGCCAACCATCCTGGGCTTGCTGATGGCCCTAGCTGGCTACCTCCTGATGAGCCGGTGGGACGCGGCGAGCGTCTACGCGACGATGGCGCCCGAGCTGATACTCGCCGGAATCGGGTTGGGCCTGGTGATCTCGCCGGTTGCGGACACCGTGATCCAGGTGGCGAGCGTCGCACAGCGCGGCAGCGCCTCGACCCTGGTGATCATGCTTCGGCTGGTTGGGATGACGATTGGCGTGGCAATGTTGACGATCTGGGCCGTCCAACGCACCAACGTGCTGCGCCAGACAGGGGCCAATGACCCGCTCGCAACGAGCGATCCAGGCCTGTTCCTGATGAATGTGGCCGCACAAGTCATCGGCGAAACCTTCCTCTTTGGCGCCGCAGCCTGCCTGTTAGCCTTAGCTGCAGCCTGGTTCTTGCGCGGGAAAGCGCTGCCTGGCCGCTCTGACGGAAGCGCTGATCGAGCGAAGCGCTGACCTGTGCCGTTCTACAACGCAGCGCCCAGACACGAGCGAGCACCATGTTGTCCTGACTTTTAGCCATTGTCAGCGCCGCCAGACTCATGTCAGATCTTTAACAGCTTATTACTGTCCAAATGACCTGCACAATGGAGTGGTCGAGCAATCATCCCAACGGGAACCAAGCGGCGAGCCTTGTCTAGGGATCTGGCGGTTCGCGCACCTTATTATAACGCGCTGAGCGAGAACTCTGTTGCCAATGGCTGATGAGTATCTCGGGGCGATTGAAGTCAGGCCGTTCCAGCAACCTGAGCGGCAGGATTGAGTCTAGCGTTTGTCCGTCAGTTGCACGCCCCTCAAGTAGCTCGGAGCAGCTGAACCAGCAGGTATTCCTCCCGGTCGGCGGATCGAGATGCAGCTCGACAAGGAAGGGGTAAAACAGAGTCTTCGTTCGCACACCATAGCTAGGCGAGTCGCGCGTAGCTACAAGCGGAGCCAAAGGCAGGAGCGTCAGATCTCCGGGAACTCGCACGTTCTTGAGACCAAGCTCCTCGCCCAGCTCGCGCAGCAAGGTCTCTTCTAGAGAGAAATCGAAGGTCTCACGCCGTCCTCCGGGGAGTTGCCAAGCTCTAGCATCATCATCGTACGTTAGGAGAAAGTGTAGGTTGGCATCTTGATCTGCGCGGGCAATCAAGCCGACAGCAGCTTCGACCTCACGAACAGGGGCGGCCTCGGGAAGTAGATCTCCTCGTCGCGCCTCTAGCGCCGCCAGCAGATCGGTAGCCTTCCTAAAAGGATGATGCATCGTATTGCGCTCAGTCAGACCAGCACTATGCCAATCGCCGACCAGCGGCTTGCCAGTATCCAGCAGATCGTTAAGCAGGCGCAGCGCCCAGCCAGCCTGCGGCGATACCACGGAGAAGCCAAGACCATCATTGGTATGTTGGAGGGCGCCGAGAAAAGTTAGTAAGTCGAGAATGCCGAGGAGATAATCCGCCTGATCCAAGTCATCAAGGTAGACCGGGCGACCGGGTAAGCCGGATTCCGTTGGAGCGGAAGCAGCGAGTTTGTCGAGAAGGATGCAAGCATAAGCGCGGCGTTTGGCAGCAGAGGTATTAAGCAGTGGCATGATCAGACTCCTTTCAGAATAAGCACCCGATGTTTGTATAAATATGTCGACGGACGCCATAATCTCTCCAGTGCCCTTGCTTACTATGTGAGAACCAACAATACCATGAAGAGCACTATCATGAATATGAGGAGCGGCAGGTAACCGCTACAGTTGTACTTGCGGTCGCGGGGAGATTCCGTTGGCACATACATAATCTTCACTGACGGTCGCTGAGCAGGTCTGATCAAGGCAAGCAACAAAGCGCCTAATAATATCAGACCGAGTGGTGTCTGCAGAAGTGTTTCTAGTACTACAACGAGCCATGTCATTCTGAACGAAGTGAAGAATCTCCGTACCAAAGGGTGCAAGACCCTTCGTGGAGCCGGCCCTGAGCGACGCCGAAGGGCTCAGAGTGACATCAACAAGTCCCGTTCCGATGCGGTGCAGGATGAAGTCTCGTTGTAGTATTAAGCACAGAAACGAGCACGAGGATGATCTGTGGGGCTTGTATTGATGACGCTATCGAGCGTCACAACCAGCAGAGAAGCTCGGCTTCATCGCTCCCGGCCTGGCGATACTGCATGAGTGGGTGAGTATCGATGCCGAGACCAGCATGTGGTGCAGCTCAGCACCATGACCTTGAGTGGGAGTATACCCTGGGCGCCGCTCAACTTCTTTGTGAGCGCCGCCCAAGAAACCCTCAATCCATACAATAATGAACCAGCAGGCCTGGTCTAACGGGTGATCTGCACATCGTCGACGGCCGCCTCCACCAGGCTGGGCGAGCCCGCGTCCGCCGCCTCGATTAGGATCGTGACGGTCTGCCCCGCAAAGCTGTTCAGGTTCACGCTGGCGCTCTGCCACGCCGCGTCCACATTCGTGCTCGCTCCCAGCTGCTCGAACACCGTGCTGGTCGTGTTCCCTTCGATCTTCACCCGCAGGTAATCGGCGCTCGATGCATTGGAGAAATGGGCCAGATAGTAGTTGAAGCTCAAGGTCAGGTTGCCGCTCGCCGGCAGGCTGATCTGCGGCGAGCGGATGCTGGTCACGCCGTTATCGATGTCGTGCGCGCCGACCGAGGAACCGGCCAGGCGTCCGGTGACCAGGTCATTCTGACCGCTGGCCGGCGTGCCGAGCTGTTTGGGGCCGTTGTAGTCGGTGGCTTGGGGATTGCCGCGCTCCCACTGGCCGGTGGTGGCGGTATCGCTGCCGTTCGGGTTGGTGGTCCAGCCCTGATTGGTCTCGAAGTCATCGGCGAAGACCGTGTCGCCTCCCGGCGGCGGTGTCGGCGTCGGCTGGGGGGGCGTGCTGCAGTATTGTCCTTCCTTGCCAATCAGGCGATACGGGCAGTCGGCCTGTTCCGCCAGGTACAACACTGCTTCGCGGTTGCGGCTGGTCTCCCGTTCGATGACCTCATCCGGCGGATAGAAACCCGGCGGATTGTTCTTCGGGTACATCTCAAACGTGTAGGCGAAGATCTTATGGGCGCCGTAGGCCCAATCGGAGTAGTCGCCATCGGTGATGTAAAGATCGCTGGCCTGCTGTGCTGTGTAGCCGTTCGAGTTGGCCATCGTCCGGCCCATTGCCACCAGCACGTCATAGTCATCCCTGGTCATATCACTGGGCACATCAGCATAGGTATAGCCATAGGGCCAAAGCACCAACTCGCTATACGTATGGAAGCTTATCGAGGAACGGATCTGTTGCTTACCGTTGATAACCCGGCTATTGATAAAATCGCGGATGCGAGCGGTTTCGGGAGCGGAAAAGGCCGATGGCCCGCGATAGGTGTCGCTGGAGGGACTACCGCTTGACCCGCCGCAACAGCCCCACCTATAGCCGTAGTTACGGTTCAGATCAGTGCCGACGGCGCTTGAGCCGCTGTTGGGC
>JAKSDJ010000877.1 GCA_022360155.1 Chloroflexales bacterium
GTTCTTATGTTATCACAACGCCGCATAAGTAGCAATTCTGTGCTATTCTGGGCTGAAGTGGCTGAAGCGAGGCAAGGGCTTCTATCCCAGGGCTGAAGCTCCTGGGTTTTACGCCCTCATCTTATAAAGAGCTGTCGCCCAGGCGGCACGCTGATGGTTGAGCGCTAAATGTTGTGCGTTGCAAATCAGAAGGAGAGTCAATGGCCCGACATTCTCACGAGGAATCGCCCCCCAACAATTCGCAACATCATACGATTTCCCGTCGGCGGATGCTGCAGGCAATGATGCTGTTTCTCAGTGGTTGCGCCGTACCGCAAACACAGCTCGCCGCCACGCCGCCGACCGCCACACCCGACGCGACCGTCCAATCTCCGCACTTCGATGGAGCTATCGCACTGCAGCATGCCATAGCGCAAATGCAGTGGGTGCCGCGCCATCCTGGCACCGAAGGATGGCGCGCCTGCGGCGATTACATCCTCAGTCAGCTTGCCACGCTAGGCTGGGAGGCGGTGGAACAGCCTTTCGAATACCAAGGCATCACATGCCGCAACCTGATCGGCAAGCGCGGCAATGGCCCGCTGTTGATTATCGGCGCCCACTACGATAGCCGCCGCCGCGCCGACCAGGATCCTGACCCTGCCAAGCGTTCTGAGCCGGTGCCCGCCGCCAACGACGGCGCCAGCGGCATCGCCGTCTTGCTCGAGCTAGCGCGAGTACTGAAACCGGAGGAGTTGAATCGAACCATCTGGCTGACTTCCTTCGATGCCGAGGACAACGGCGGACTGGATGGATGGGATTGGATTCAGGGTTCGACCTATATGGCCGCAAATCTGACCCAGATCCCCCAGGGAATGCTCCTGGTAGATATGATTGGCGACGCCGATCAGCAACTCTACTACGAAGGCAACTCGCATCATAGAATGCGCGAGGGAGTCTGGAAGGTCGCCGCGGAACTAGGTTATAGCTCGTTCGTTCCCGAGCAACGCTATACCATGCTCGATGACCATGTACCGTTTGTTCAGCGCGGCATCCCGGCAATCGACATCATTGACTTCGACTACCCATACTGGCATACGACCGCCGACACCGTCGATAAGATCAGCGCGGCTAGTCTGGAAGCGGTGGGCCGCACCGTCGAGGAATGGCTATTGCGCGGCGCGCCAGGAATGCCGGCGCCACAGACCGGCGACATCAAGCAGTATCTGCCGCTTATCGCGCATCACTGCGGGTGTCACCGGCGCGCCCTGGTAGCACAAGCCCAACTCGAACATAGCCAATAACAGGTTGGCAAGTTCACAGGTTCACAAGCTCGCAGGTTGACAGGTTCGAATGTTCGAACCTGTCAACGGTTGAACCTACCAACATTCTAACCTGCCCCTACTCCCTCGCCATTCAGACAGCGCACCGCCGCATCACACAAAATGGCCACGCCAGCCGACAAGCAGGACTCATCGATGTCGAAGCGCGGATTATGATGCGGATAATTGAGTCCCTGCTGGTCGTTGCGAGCGCCCAGAAAGAAGAAATTGCCAGGCACCCGCGCCAACACTGCAGAAAAGTCCTCACCGCCCATAGTGCGATAGGTTGTGTTAATATTCTCTTCGCCCAACACCGCAGCCGCAGCTTGATACACCACTTCGGTTGGTGCAACAGCGTTGACAGTGGGATCCACGCCGAGGGTAATTGTCACATCGGCCTGCGCACCTAGCGCTATAGCTACCCCCGTTGCCACTTCGCGGATACGCCGGTGGAGCAAGTCGCGTACCTCGGGGCTGAAGCTGCGAATGCTGCCACGCATTATTGCCGTTTCCGAAATGACATTTCCTGCTTCACCGGCATGAATGCTTCCAACAGTAACAACACCCGGCTGTTCAGGGTCCAGGTTACGCGCGACAATGGTCTGTAACGCAACAACGATATGGGAAGCCACCGCCACCGCGTCTATAGTTTGATCAGGATGAGCGGCATGACCGCCGCGACCGCGCACAACAATCTCCAGTTTGTCGGCGGCGGCCAGTAGCGCCCCGCTGCGCACCACAACCTGCCCAAGCGGAAGCATCGAAGCAACATGAAGGCCCAAGGCAATATCGACATCTGGACCCTTCAAAACGCCATCGTCGATCATGCTCATTGCACCGCCCAAACCCTCTTCAGCCGGCTGGAACATCAGTTTGATGGCGCCAGGGAACAGATCGCGGTGTTTTGCTAGGACCGTCGCGACACCGATGCCCACCGCGACATGAGCATCGTGACCACAGGCATGCATAATGCCAGGAGTCTGTGAACGATAGGGAACATCGTTTTCTTCCTGGATCGGCAGAGCGTCCATATCAAAGCGAAGCAGAACAGTGCGCTCGCCAGGTTGAGCGCCAGATAGGAGTCCAACAACACCCGTTTTACCTACCCCAGCGATGACGTCATAGCCCAACCCATCGAGCTTGTCGGCGATCAGGCGCGCCGTACGAACCTCCTGGAATCCCAATTCGGGGTGCATGTGCAGATCGCGGCGAATTGCAATAATGTCGTCGCGAATGGCCTCGGCATCAGCGAGAAATGGTGTCGTCATAAGGTAACTCCTTGATGTAATGTGCGGCACGAGACGAAGGGCTCGTTCTTTTGATGGGAGCATGTCCATATTTCCGGGTAAGTAGGGTAGATGGTCACACTCTTTTTATATAGTACAACTAAAATGACCATGACAAACAGAGTCCCCATCTCAATTCGCATGCAAGGATACAAAACCTGAAACATAAATAAGGAGACGAAGCGTTGTTTTGCAGGCGGCAATCGGAATAACAGCGCGGTGGGAGGCTGAGCTCGGCATCCAGCGGGCAGCAGCCTCTCATCCCAGCGGTATAGAAGTAGTGCCGCGTAAAGGCGCGTTTGCCAAAGACCGAATAGTAGGCGACAGGCCACTGATTGTGGTAGGACAAGGGCGGTTGATGCGGTGCGGGGAGCGCACCGCCGCACGGGACAGGAAGAACAGGCGCAGCAGGGCCGCGCCCAAGGCCAGCAGCTGCCGAAACAGGAGCCGTTCGACCGTAAAGGCGGTCTGACTCTGGGCCTCTGGGCCACTCACGTAGGTCAGCAGCGTCTGGAAATCCTGCTGTATCTGCTGTACAATTGGGTCCACGTTGGAAGCCATTGGGGTTCTCCTAGGGCTATGCAGGTTGGAGTATTTCTGCATGATGCCCCATGTCCTGGTGGCTTTCAGCTGTGGGCGGTAGAGGGGGCCGTGTATTATTGACATACCATCCCACAGATTATGATCACACTCTTGTCATTTTGACGAAGGTATTAATAATAAAAAAGAATATTATGAACTGGCCACAATTTCTCTTTCTTCTACTACTGATCTTTACTGTCGGCACATCGGTGACGCTTGCTGTCTTTGTCTGGCAGCATCGTTCCAGACCCGGCGCCAAATCGCTGTCGCTCCTTATGCTAGCGGTTGCTGTATGGTCTCTCTTCTATACTCTGGCGTTGGTCAGCACCGATATTGCTGTGAAACAGATCTGGATCAATGCAATCTATTTTGGCGTAGTCCTTGTGCCTGCGACATGGTTGACCTTTGCTATCCAGTATGTTGACCAAGACCGCTGGCTGTCGGCTCGTAACCTGGGATTTCTGGCAATTCTACCCATTGTAACCATTTTGACTGTTTGGACCAACGATCTGCATGGGCTTTTTCGCCAGAGCTTCAGTCTGAACACGAGCGGAATCTTTACCACATTCGATGTCGTTTTTGGCCCGGCGTTTTGGGTCCATACAGCCTATTCGTATGGATTGTTTCTCCTTGGAATTATGCTGCTTCTTCGCGACTGGTGGCTCACGCCGCGAATCTATCGACGCCAAACCAGCATTATTATTGTGGCAGCATTGATCCCCTGGTTGAGCAACGTATTCTACGTGTTTCGTTTTCAACCATTGATCCCGCTCGATCTGACACCGTTTGCATTTGCACTAAGCGGCCTCCTGGTTGCATTGTGTCTTTTTCACTTTCGCTTGCTCGAACTGGCGCCGGTAGCTCGGAATCTCATCGTCGAACAGATGGGAGAGGGTCTCATCGTGCTTAACGCTCAGAACCGTATTGTTGATATCAACCAGGCTGCAGCCAGAAGCATCGCCTGCACGCCACGAGAGGTCATTGGGCGGGCGGCAGACCAGGCATTCCAGCATCAGCCTGAACTGCTTATGTGTTACCACAATGCAGCGCCCAATAACGAGATAGCGCTGGAGAAAGATGGCGGACAACGCTTCTTTGACATGCGTCTAACCAAGCTCAACGATCGTGCCAACCGCTCGGTTGGGTGTCTTATCGTTTTACACGATATCACCGAGCACAAACGGGTCGAAAATGCGCTCATCCAAACCAAAGAGGCGGCAGAGTCCGCCAACCGGGCCAAAAGCGTATTTCTCGCCAATGTGAGCCACGAGCTGCGCACACCGCTGACCTCCATTCTTGGCTATAGTGAACTACTCCAACGCACTGCCCGAGACGCCAACATCACGAGTATCGTCGACGATGCAGAACGAATTCGTGCTGCAGGGCTGCAACTGCTCAATCTGGTCAGTGACTTGATCGAGCTTTCGCGAATCGAGGCAGGGCAGACCCGCTTGGTGCTCGAAACGTTCGATATCGCCCCTTTCCTGCAAAATGTTGCCGCAACAGTTCGCCCGCTGATGGATCAGAATCAGAACATCCTCGATATCTCTTACGACGATGATTTGGGGACAATGCACACCGACAAGACTCGACTCCGGCAGATCCTCCTCAACCTGTTGGATAACGCCGCCAAGTTCACTGCCCAGGGCAAGGTCTTCCTCGAAGCGCATCGCGAAACACATCGTCAAAGTGAATGGGTATGTATCAGCGTTCGCGACACCGGCGCCGGTATGACAGACCAACAGAAGGCGCACGTCTTTCAACTGTTCGGCCAGACCGAAGACCCCATCCAGCCGACCATCGGCGGAACAGGGCTTGGTCTCGAACTCTGCCGCTACTATAGCCAACTGTTAGGCGGCGATATCAGCGTCAGCAGCGAGCTAGGAATCGGTTCGACCTTTACAGTTGTACTACCGTTGATCGCTAGCAGCGCTACGATCAAGCCCCTCGTTATCGACAGCATTGCCCCATCGATTGAGCCTCCCTCCGTCATTGCGGCTGAGTCGGTCGACCAGACGCCAGAATCGCACCACCATCAGCACCACGCTTAGGGCGACAATCGAAAGCGCCAATCCCTTTTATTACGATATGCTTGAGCTCATTCCAGCAATGCTTGTCGGCCTCTTACCCGCATCATCGACACAAGTAGTGTAATACATCACAATCTTCGTAGTCTCATTACAACCCCCTGTTATCACCTCTTCCGATACACCACGCGATCAACCTGCTACAATCAATCGCGAAACATTGTTCGCTGCTGTATACATGCAAAATACATGCAAAGTTGCATAGGATCAAGCCATGCCCGCCGCTGAACTTCAACGTAAGGCCAGCCATTCGAAAGCGCCGTCTGATGATAATCGCTTCAGGATACTTGAAGCAACGATGAAGCGACACCAATATCGACCCGACGCGCTGATCGAGGTGTTGCACAAAGCCCAGGAATTGTTCGGCTATATTTCCCCTGAACTGCTCAAATCCCTCAGCCAAACGCTCAAACTGCCGCCCAGCCGCGTTTATGGCGTCGCCACCTTCTACCATTTCTTCTCACTAGCGCCGCCCGGCGAACATACGTGTGTGGTCTGTCTCGGCACGGCTTGCTATGTCAAAGGCGCCGCTGAGGTGCTGGCCGCACTCGAAAAACACACCGGGATTAAGTCGGGGGAAACGACTCAAGACAATCAATTCTCGTTGTTGACAGCGCGCTGTCTCGGTGCGTGCGGCATCGCACCAGCGGTCGTGCTGGATAAGACGGTGCTGGGTCACCAAACGCCGGAAACGATCATCGAGCACTTGAAAGGACGAATCGATGGATCTCGGTGAATTGCATGCCATCGCCGATCGTGCTCGCCACGCGCAAAAGCCCATCCGTATCAACTGCTGCACCTCGACCGGGTGCCAGTCCGCCAACTCGCTGGAGGTTAAGAAGCGCTTGGAGGAGACGATTGATGACGAGGGGCTAGCCGACCGTGTGCATGTCGCCGGTGTCGGTTGTATGGGCTTATGTGGTCGCGGTCCAATGGTTGAGATCGAGCCAGAGGGAACCACCTATGAGCATGTTACCGCTGAGCAAGCGCCATCGATTATCGCTGGACTGAATGGCGGCGCCTCAACAGCGCAACAAACCGATCTCGATCATCCCTTCTTCACCCGTCAAGTCAAAGTTGTGCGCGAGTTCGGCGGCAAAATCGACCCGGAGAAGATCGACGATTACATCCTCGCCGGCGGCTATCAGGCGCTCTATCAGGTGCTGCATGATATGTCTCAGGCTGAGGTGATCGATATGCTGGTCCAGAGCGGATTGCGGGGCCGTGGCGGCGCGGGCTATCCGACCGGCTTGAAATGGGCGACGGTGGCCAAGGCGCGCGGCAATCGCAAATATGTCGTCTGCAACGGCGACGAAGGCGACCCCGGCGCCTTCATGGATCGAAGCGTACTCGAAAGCGATCCGCATCGCGTGCTCGAAGGCATGGCAATCGCCGCCTACGCTGTCGGCGCTGACCAGGGCTACATCTATGTGCGCGGCGAATACCCGCTCGCTATCCGGCGCTTGCAGTTGGCGATCCAGCGGGCGCGCAAGCTCGACCTGCTTGGCGACCACATTTTTGATACCAGCTTCAATTTTAGAGTCGACATCCGCATTGGCGCCGGTGCATTCGTTTGCGGTGAAGAGACAGCACTGCTTGCATCGATTGAAGGCAGACGCGGCACACCACGGCCCCGCCCGCCTTACCCTGCTGAAAGCGGGCTTTGGGGTATGCCAACACTGATCAACAACGTCGAGACCTTCGCCTCGGTCATGCCGATTATTCGGAATGGCCCCGCATGGTTCGCCAACATCGGAACGGCGACCAGCAAAGGCACAAAGGTCTTCGCTTTGACCGGCAAGGTCCACAATACCGGATTGATCGAAGTGTCCATGGGCATGCCTTTGAGTACGATTGTCAATGAGATGGGCGGCGGCACACCCGACGGCAGCCCAGTCAAAGCGGTCCAGACCGGCGGACCATCGGGCGGGTGCATTCCAGCAACGCTGTTCGATACTCCGGTGGACTACGAGTCGCTAGCGCAGATCGGCTCGATCATGGGGTCTGGCGGTATGGTCGTGATGGATGCCCACACCAGCATGGTCGATGTGGCCCGTTTCTATATGGAATTCTGCATGGACGAGTCGTGCGGTAAGTGCATTCCGTGCCGGGCTGGCACTGTGCAACTGTACCGTTTGTTGAAAAAGATCAGCGCCGGCGATGCGACCCAGGCCGATCTGGATTGGCTGGAGCAGCTCTGCGCCATGGTCAAAGCAACCAGCCTATGCGGTCTTGGTCAATCGGCGCCCAATCCGGTACTCAGCACGCTGCACTACTTCCATGACGAATATAATGCGTTGTTACGTAAAACATAAAGACCGAAGGGTTTGCCTGGGCCGGCACTCGCGGTTAACCCATCTGTTCAGGGTGAATCTGCGTCCACTCCCTAACGACAGGTATGCCGCCCCAACATCAAATCAAAATCTATCCGCGAAAATCTGTGTTGCATCCACGATAGCTATGCACTCTTATATCATCGGCACAAGGAACGATCAGTATGACGGTTAAGACACTTTCGATTAATGGCCAACTAGTCAGCGCGCGCGAAGGCGAGACTATCCTGGAGGCCGCCTACGAGTCCGGTATATCCATTCCGACGCTCTGCCACCTCGAAGGGCTCAGCGAAGTTGGCGCCTGCCGTCTTTGTCTCGTCGAAGTCGCGGGCAGCAATAAGCTGTTACCGGCGTGTATCACCCAGGTAGCAGAAGGTTTGCAGGTACAGACCGATACCGAGCGGCTGCGCGACTATCGACGCATGATTATTGAACTGCTCTTCGCCGAGCGTAATCACGTCTGCTCGGTCTGCGTCGCCAATGGTCACTGTGAACTCCAGGATCTGGCCATTGCCGTAGGTATGGACCACGTACGCTTCGACTACGTTTTTCCGAACTGTGCCGTGGATATCACCCACGACCGCTTTGGGATTGACCACAACCGTTGCATTCTCTGCACCCGCTGCATTCGGGTCTGCGACGAAATCGAGGGTGCGCACACGTGGGATGTCGCCGGGCGTGGGCATAATGCCCGCGTCATTACCGACCTGAGCCAACCCTGGGGAAGCGCCGAGACCTGCACCTCATGCGGTAAATGCGTGTTGGCCTGCCCAACCGGCGCGATCTTTCGCCAGGGCGTGACTGTTGGGGAGATGGAGCGGGATCGTTCGCGGCTGATCTATCTGATTGCCGCCAGGGAGAAGCGACCATGACCAAAATAAAGCTTGCTACGCTCTGGCTCGGCGGCTGCTCGGGCTGCCACATGTCCTTTCTCGACCTGGACGAGTGGTTGATTGATTTGGCCGCACAGGTCGATGTAGCCTATAGCCCGCTTGCTGACACCAAGGAATACCCTGACGAAGTCGATGTGGCCCTGGTCGAAGGCGCCGTCGCGAACAACGAACACCTGCATTTGATCCACCAAGTGCGCCGGCGAACGAAAGTTATTATCGCTTTTGGCGACTGTGCAGTCACCGGCAACGTCACTGCACTACGCAATGCGCTGGGCAGCCCTGCGTCTATCCTGCAACAGCTTTACGTCAACCGGGCCGATCTCCACGGTCAAATGCCCACCGATCCTGAAGTCATGCCAGTGCTGCTCGATCAGGTTCTGTCAGTTCACGCCGTCGTGCCGGTCGATGTCTACTTGCCGGGTTGCCCGCCCTCTGCCGAGCGCATCCGCACCGCGCTGGAACAAGTGCTGGCAGGGAAACTGGGGCGCTTCGCAGGGCGAGAGATGATCAAGTTTGGTTGAATATGACCCGGTGCTACAACGACGACACGATATGATCGCTCTTGTTGTCGTATCAGTCTCTCACCGCGTCACCGTGTCACAAGGATAAGATTATGGCACAGCGTATTGTCATTGACCCGGTAACCCGGCTCGAAGGTCATGCCAAAATCACGATTCATCTTGATGAAGCCGGCGAAGTAACCGATGCCCGCTTCCATGTCACCGAGTTTCGCGGCTTCGAGCATTTCTGTGTTGGACGGCCGCTTGCCGAGATGGCCGGAATTACCGCGCGAATCTGCGGGATATGCCCAGTGAGCCATCTCCTCGCTTCGGCCAAAGCCGCCGATAATATCTTGGCCGTTTCTATCCCTCCGGCGGCGGAAAAGCTGCGCCGCATGATGAATCTGGCTCAGATCATCCAATCTCACGCGCTCAGTTTCTTCCACCTCAGCGCGCCAGACCTGCTGCTGGGCATGGAGAGCGAGCCGACGCAGCGCAATCTGTTTGGCTTGATCGCCGCAGAACCGGAATTGGCCCGCGGAGGTATTCGCCTGCGCCAGTTTGGCCAGGAGATCATCGAATTGCTTGGCGGGCGCAAGATTCACCCGGCCTGGGCAGCGCCCGGCGGCGTGCGGGCGTCGTTGACGCCCGAGGGGCGCAATCACATCCGCGCGCGCCTCCCCGAAGCGCGGACGATCAGCCTCGACGCCCTGCATCGCTTCAAAGGTCTGCTCGAAACATTCCAGGCTGAGGTGCAGACCTTTGGCAACTTCCCAACCATGTTTATGGGGCTGGTCGCCCCCGACGGCGCTTGGGAGCACTATGGCGGACGCCTGCGTTTCGTCGACAGCGTGGGGAATATCGTCGCTGATCGGCTCGACCCTAATCGTTATGGCGAGTTCATCGCCGAAGCGGTCGAGCCGTGGTCTTTCCTGAAGTTTCCCTATTATAGGCCTTTAGGCTATCCTGGCGGGAACTATCGAGTTGGCCCGCTGGCTCGGCTCAACGTTTGCTCGCACATCGATTCGCCCCTCGCCGAGCAAGAGTTACACGCCTTTCGCGACTGGGGCAACGGCACAGTCAACTCGTCATTCGGCTATCACTACGCCCGGCTGATCGAGATCCTCGCCGCTATCGAACACATCGAGCAGATGCTCGACGATCCCGACTTGTTGTCGGATCATCTACGCGCCAGGGCAGGCATCAATCGCACCGAAGGCGTTGGGGTTAGTGAGGCGCCGCGCGGCACGCTCTTCCATCACTACGAGGTAGACGACGACGGGATGGTCCTGAAGGTCAACCTGCTCATTGCGACTGGACAGAATAACCTGGCAATGAACCGTACCGTCGCCCAGATCGCTCGCCACTACATCCACGGCCCGCATATCCCCGAAGGGTTGCTCAACCGAGTTGAGGCTGGGGTGCGCGCCTTCGACCCTTGCCTGAGTTGTTCGACCCACGCTGTAGGCGCGATGCCGTTAGAAGTGGCGCTGATCGGTCCAGATGGCACAGTGCTTGACAAGGCAATACGGTGACAAGGCAGTTGGTCATTGGCTACGGCAACGAGTTGCGCGGCGACGATGCGGTAGGACTCCAGGTGGCCCAGACGGTAGCCGCGTGGGATCTGCCCGGCGTCCAGGCGCTGGCGCTGCCGCAACTCCTGCCCGAGCTAGCCGCGATCCTAACAACGGTCGATCGCGCCTTCTTCGTGGACGCCTGCGCTATTCATGACTCCGCAGCACACGCGGCGCCTTCACTCATAACAATCGCCCCGCCCGATCTTGCCAATTCAGCAGCGACAATGGCGCATACCAGCGATCCCCGCGTGCTGTTGGCGCTTACGCAGGCAGTCTACGGTCGCTGTCCGGAGGCATGGCTGCTCACGATTCCCGGAAATGATTTCGCCCTGGGAGCTAGGCTTTCGCCGCTTGCCATCCAGGGCGTACAGAGCGCACTCGAACAGATTCGCGCCTTGGTTGCGCCGAACGCCGTATGCACCGCCTCCGACCCTCAGTAGGCAGAATCAGCAAGGGAGCGTGCGAGGCTTCTGCTCGCACGCTCCCTTGCTGATAAACGACAAAACCGACTATGGCGTTGGTTCAGCGCTACAAATCCAAACGCACCTTTGCCCCGAAGTTCTTCTTCTCCTTGCTGGTAAAGTAGGTCGTGCACGCCGCATCGAGCAGGTCAGCATTGAGCGTCACGCTTTCCATATTGTATTTGGCGATGGCGATCATCTGATCGATGATGTCACGCGGTTGGCACATGCGTAGCGGGCGATTATCGGGGGCATACCACTTGGCGAGCAGGTAATCCAGGGCCTGATCATCGTATGGCACCTTGCGCACCTTGCACATAATCTTCCAGATCTCACGCCACTGCTGCTCGGTCGGGTCGATAATCTCGAACTTGAATTTGATACGCCGCAGCAATGCATCATCGCCCAGATCATTGGGGTCCAGGTTGGTCGAGAACATGATCAACTGGTCAAAGGGAATTTGGATCTTTTTGCCAGTTACCGTGGTGAGAAAGTCGTAGCGTTTTTCAAGAGGTATGATCCAGCGGTTCAACAGATCGAAGACCCGGACCTGCTGGCGACCAAAGTCGTCGATCAGGAAGATCCCGCCGTTGGCTTTCATCTGGAAGGGCGCCTCGTAGATCCGCGAGGTCTCGTTATAGATCAGGTTGAGCGCCTCCAGCGTGAGTTCGCCGCCAACGATCACCACTGGCCGCCTGATCTGCACCCAACGTTGGTCGTATTCTGTTCCTTCGGGCAGTCGCTCACGCGGCGGCTCGTGGACAATGGCGTCGTATAGCTTGATAATCGCTCCATCTGCTTCTATCGTGTAGGGGATGAAGATATCGTCGCCCATCAGATGGGTGATTCGCTCGGCAATGCTGGTTTTCCCGTTACCAGGGTAGCCATAGAGCATCACCGACGCGCCGGAGTTGACCGCCGGACCAACCCAGTTGAGGATCCCTTCATCAATGATCAGGTCAGCAAAGGCTTCACGAATATTGCGTCGCGTGACAACGACATTCTTGATCGTCTGGGCTTTGACCGACTCGATCCAGGTATTCAGCGGTACGGGGCAAGGGCCGGCATACTGAGTCTTGAGCAGCGCATCTTGAACCGCCTGCGCGCCTCGCGGGGTCAGGATATATTCATAGTTGATGTCGCCGTACCCACGCTGGCCGATGATATCGATTTGCTCGAGGTTGCGCAGGTCGGTAATAAGCAGCTCGACAATACGATAGAACAACTTGAGTTCTTCGGCCATCTCTGCGCCAGTCGCCCGCCCTTTGTTATAGAGCACCCGCAAGAAATGTTCAGTTAAAAACGTCCGGTTCAGACCAGTTTCCTCGATCGTAGCCGGCATAGCCGGGGAAAAGCTGTTTTGCAGTTTAGGCCTGGCTTCGTCATCGGTGGGCGGGGGATCACCCAAAACGCGTGCATTATTGATATTGACATTATTCTTGCGCGCTTCAGCAATCACTTTCTCTAGTTCCTGAACATGTATATTTAGGTGGAGCAGCGCATCATTGTCGTCAGCGACAGTCGCTTGTTTGATACAGGCATAGACCGCGCGCGCAACAATATACTTGACGCCATCGACATAGAGGTGATGGAGATATTCCGTACCGCGCACATAGCAATCACGCGGATGAGCAGAGCGCGATAACATTTCTTCACAGGACTTCTGATCGAGCAGAAAACGCATGGTAAAGAACCCTCCGAGTTTGGATGGATAGCAGCGAGTGTAAGAGGCATTCCGAACTAGTATAGCTTCCTGATGCGATAAAGCCTATAGCGCGTTAGTCCTACGCACCTCTGTTACTGCGAATTGCAGTGTATTGCCTGCAGAAGCCTTCACTTCAAGCGCTATGGCTTACCGTTTTGAGATTCAAATCGGTTTCAGAGGCGGGTTTCACGCCTTCTAGGATAACTGCTTGTCACTAGCTATAGCAATGTCAGTAGCAAAAAGTCTGCGCTTACGTCCGTTTGTATACTCTTCGCTGGCATATGTAGTTGCATATGATAAAGTTTAGATTGGGTTATTCTCGCTTGACAATATTCTGCGGAGGCGGCATGCGAGGAGATAATAGCAGTGCATTTTATCTCCTCACAGCATATCAAACCATGAAGAGGGAACAAACTCATATCTAAAGTTTAGTAAAATACAGCAATATAGTTGCACCAAACTATCAAATGTGTGGTATACTATAAGGACTAGCGGCCCACGTCGTCCGCCGATCACACCACTTTTTGACAGTATCTGTACTTAAGGGACTCACGCTTATATCAACTACCCTAGTCGCTGGCTGCAATAGGGCGCTTTGTGCTCTATGCTGTAGGGTAGTCTCCGGAAGCGTGCGTCCTTTATGTGTCTCACCGTCCTTGCTGATCGCGGCGATCTTCCTGGCTAATGGGCTTATTTACCTTAGGTTGAATTGAAGTTCATAATCGCTCGTAGATCATCGGGGGCGTACGTGCGGCGAGGTGTAATGCAGAGTGTGGAGGTGGGTTGTGACTACGGCATTGGCGCAGGTATTAGCACAAGCACGCGAGTCGGGCTATCATGTTCAGCGAGTTGAACAATTACGTACCAATCGCTGGCTCCTTACTGTTACCGATAGTACAGGGGCGACTGTTCTCATTCTTGTTCAAAAACGTTTATTGATCAATTCAGCTGATGTTCAGGACTTAGCTGAACTATTGCGCCTTGGGCGCTATCAGCAAGGTATTCTTCTGGTTATTGACGGAACATTCAGTCCAGCATCCCACCGCACAGCACACGAGCTTAGCATAACCCGAATTAGCTTATGCACAGCCTTGCCTAAAGTTTCACCTCCTCCACAAATGACCCCGCTCTTCGAATCAATATAAGGTGTGTTTAATAGAGGGCTACTGCAAAGGTATTGGGGCGACACACGGCAAATAATCACCAGACTTACAATACATATGACCACAGATCAGGATACGGTGCATCGTATCCTATCATAAACAGGGGAACACGAGGGCGATACCTCGTATGTCCCCTTATTTTATCTCTATCATCCATACTACACAGCACGCCTCGTTGTCTGTGGCGATTTTGTGCTACAATATCGGTTCTATGAAAACACAATCATTGCCAGCGGTCCAGTTACCGCACGTGCTTGATTTTATCAGTCATAGTCTGGCTCAGACCGAACGAATCGGCCAGCGTTTGGGTGAATACATGCATGCTGGTGATGTGGTACTATTGCTTGGAAATGTTGGGGTTGGTAAAACGCACTTGGTGAAAGGTATAGCACGCGGTCTTGGCTCGCCCGATCTCGTCACCAGCCCTAGTTTCGTGTTGATCAACGAATACCAAGCCGACTTGCAACACGCCAGTTTGCGTATTTATCATGTGGATTTGTATCGGATTGACGATCCCGCTGAGTTGACGAGTATTGGCTTGGAGGAGATCTGGAATGACCAGGGCGTTTGTTTGATCGAATGGGCGGAACGCGCCCAGGATTGGTTGCCCAATGACCATCTAGCCATTCATATGCAGCATCTGAGCGAAACCAAGCGGGTTCTGCGCTTCGTGCCACGCGGCGAGCGCTATCAACAACTGGTCGAGGCTTTCAAAGGCACAACCTTCGGATAAGCTTGTACCGGGTACGCGAGAACAGGGTCTATATTGTACTTTGACGCCTGAGCGCTTGCCCATAACGCCTGATATATTTGGTATGTTGCTGGCGATTGACACCTCTACAGCGCTGACTGGCATTGCTTGCTATGACCACAGCGGGTTACTCGGCGAATGTACCTGGCAATCGCGGCGCAATCATACTGCACAGATTCTTCCCCAAGTCCAACTCCTCCTTCGCCACCTGGAACGCGACCGCGATGCTCTACAAGCTGTCGCAGTCGCCCTTGGCCCAGGCAGTTGGAGCGGGCTGCGAGTAGGAATGAGTATTGCCAAGGGATTGGCATTGGCCGGTGATCTGGTCTTGCTCGGCATTGGCACGCTTGACGCATTGGCCTATCAATACCAGCCGACAAGCATGCCGGTCTACCCATTAATCCGTCTTGGCCGTGACCGCTTCGCGACGGCAGAGTTTCAAAATCGCAAGGGCGTGCAGCGGGTCAGCGACTATCGCAATCTCGCCCTGGCCGATCTCTGCGCTGAGATTACGGGGCGAGCTTTCTTTTGCGGTGATATCGAACCACATGTTCGGGATTGGCTAAAGCAACATTTAGGAAGCCAGGCGCATTTTCCCCATGCCGCCGCTCAATTACGGCGCACTGGATATCTAGCTGATTTAGCCTGGCAACGCTTTTGTCATGGTGAGCGTGACGATCTTATTAGCCTCGAGCCGATCTATCTTGGCGAGCCGGTAAAGAGTAACCTGTAACATCGTTGGCCAGATATTATGGAACATAGGCAGAGTCGAAAACATCTCAACAATTGCATTGCTGGCAGCGCACCATTTGCCTGCCTGAAACATGCAGGCGCAGAAACGCTTCACACAGCGCTAGCTAAAGGAGCTCACAATACATGTCAGCGCTGAGTCGCTTTGAACAATTCATGGAGAATCTGGTCGAGGGATCGGTTGCACGCTTCTTTCGCAGCCCAGTACAGCCGGCAGAAATTGCCAAACGACTAGAGCGAGCAATGGAGAGCCAACAGACTATTAGCGTGCGCCGTGTGATCGTCCCCAATGTGTATCGGGTTTTCTTGAATCCCTTGGATTATGCGGCCTTCCAACCCATTCGCGTCGAGATGGAACGCGAGATGGCAGTGTATCTGAGCGAACTCGCCAACGAGCGCAATTTTACGATGCTCGAACATCCTAAAGTCCAACTAGCTGAAGATAGCGCCGTTCCCCGTCGTAGCATCCAGGTTATCGCCGAAACGGCTAGCACCTCGCAGCAAGGGAAAGACGATACGCAAGTGATGTCTATGACCTCACAGCTCAGAACGCCGGCGCAAAGCCGTGCTCGCGCCCTACTCCTGCTGCAAACGCCCGAAGGTCCGCACCCAATACCGCTTGAAAGCACCCAGTTGACATTAGGGCGCGGGTTGAGTAATGATGTTATCTTGGAAGATACTCGAGTATCCCGCCATCATGCTCAGTTGCGCTATAAGAACCGGCGGTTCTGGCTAACCGACCTCGGCAGTACCAATGGAACGTTTGTCAACGGCGAACCAACTGTGGAGGCGGCTCTACGCGACAGTGATGTCATCTCATTAGGCGGTCTAGAAATGATCTTTCGTGAAGGATAAGGACAAGAATGATGAGTAAGCCGTAAAATGTGACCCATAGACTCTGTCAGGCATCACATTATACGGTTTACGTTTTT
This sequence comes from Chloroflexales bacterium, assembly GCA_022360155.1. Taxonomy (GTDB): domain Bacteria; phylum Chloroflexota; class Chloroflexia; order Chloroflexales; family Chloroflexaceae; genus JAKSDJ01. Next base: position 16,319 of record JAKSDJ010000877.1, read on the forward strand.
ACATATTATGCTCGATATTGCAAACCTCTCACTTGGCATTGTGATCCTGCTGCTTCGCGTTACCGTTGTGTTTCTGCTCTACTTCTTTCTTTGGCAAGTACTGCGCGTGATTGGTCAAGATTTGCGCGCCGGTCCGGCGCCTTCGCCAGCCCAAATCAACCCGTATGGTCAGCTTGTCGTCATGAGCGCTGGACAAACGGGTCTCCCCATTGGCAAAATCTTCCCCCTTAGTCCAACAACGATTATTGGGCGTAACCCGGACAACGATGTCGCCCTCAACGATAATTTTCTTTCCGGCGCCCATGCCCAACTCCAACTCCAAGACGATGAGTGGATTCTCGAAGATATGCACAGCACCAATGGCACATTCATCAATGGATTCGAGGTTCGCACCCCCACAAGCATCAATGATGGCGATATTATCAGAGTTGGTCGCGTCGAGTTGAAACTAGTGCTTTGAATGCAAGCCTCCAGATAGAGCTTTGCACTTTTTGTCACGAGTGTTCTGACACCCAGATCACATTCTGCTTTCTGATGCGATTTTCACCCCATACACTGGTTTGCCAGCCCTTGTAAGCTGTGATATACTTCACTTCAACTGTCGGTTATCGTACTCCACACCGTACCAAATCGAAATCGATTTGGTCGATGACACAAAACTGGGGCGGCCTATGCTGGCTAACTACGCCTTTATTGGGGTCTTCTTTATTGCTGCACTCACTTTTCCGCTTGTACCCCTGATCTTGGCCTTCTTACTAGGCCCCAAGCGACCAACACCTATCAAGCAATCAACGTATGAGTGCGGGTTGGAGGTCGTTGGTGATATCTGGGTGCAATTCAAGGTTCAATACTATCTCTATGCTCTGGCCTTCGTCATCTTCGATATTGAAGTGGTCTTCCTCTATCCTTGGGCTGTAGCATATAACCAGCTTGGCCTGTATGCGCTTGGCGCAGCCTCCGTCTTCTTAATCATTCTATTCGCTGGACTGGTCTATGAATGGCGCAAGGGCGCGCTTGAGTGGGTGTAACAAGGCAATACGATGGATTGGGTAATACATCACTACGCCTAGTGTTTTGACATCCCTTAACATCACACAATACATGGTGATATATGACCGAGAACAGAGATATACAGCTTGACCTAGAGCAGCAAGGCGTGTTCCTGTCGACGGTGAACCGCTTCTACAATTGGGGACGGCGTTCATCGGTGTGGCCAATGGCGTTCGGTCTGGCTTGCTGCGCTATCGAGATGATGGCTTTTGGATTAAGCCGCTACGACGTATCTCGTTTTGGTGCAGAGTTGTTCCGCGCTAGCCCGCGCCAGGCTGATCTGATGATCGTGGCTGGGACGGTGACAAAGAAGATGGCGCCACAGGTGGTACGGCTCTACAACCAGATGGCCGAGCCGCGTTATGTCATCTCGATGGGGGCTTGCGCAACCTCTGGCGGTCCTTTCCGTGATGGGTACAACGTGCTGCGCGGCATTGACCTCTTCGTTCCGGTTGATGTGTATGTTCCCGGCTGCCCGCCACGCCCGGAAGCGCTGATCCACGCACTTATGACCTTGCAAGCCCAGATCGATGACCAGAAGCTGAATCGAGTGCGCTGGTACGGCAAAGGCAAACGCCCCCAGACAAAAGATTTTCCGGTTCCCACCTTTGGCGCCAAGGGGTTGGAGATCGAGGGCCGGCTAGTCGATCCGGTCGGCGGTCTGCCCCTCGTTAGTTCGTACACTGCACCCATCTTGGGCGAACAGCGCAGCGGGGTGATCGAGCATCCTGAGTTGGAGCGTGCGTTCCCGATTATGGATCCAACCATCGAGTTGGAGAATGTGCTCAAAGCGAAAGGAATAGCGCCAGAAATCGCAATTGATGACCTGAAGCGCAAGAAAGAGGACGCCCATGCCTAGCATTAGCGCCGAAGAATTGCGCGAGCGAATTGGACGCGATTTACCTGGCATTCTTGCTCATTCTTACCAGCCAGCAGCAAGCGGTGGCAATGGCGTAGAGAATGAACAGCGGGGAGGAAAGGGTCAGCCCGATTTCCTGACAACGAACGACACAGTCGTTATTGCCGAAAGGCTGATCGAGGCCGCTGCTTATATGCGTGATAGTCTGGGCTACACCTTTCTGTCCGATATTGCGGTAGTGGATTATCTGAACCATGGACTATTCGAACTTGTCTATCGCTTTTATCACCTTGATGGCGGCAAGGAGTTGGTGCTTAAAGTCCGCGTTCCCCGCGACAAGCCAGATGTTCCAGCACTATCGTCAATCTGGCCAGGCGCAGATTTCCACGAACGGGAAGGGTTCGATCTCTATGGCATCAACTTCGTAGGTCACCCATTCTTACGACGGATCTATATGTGGGACGAGTTCGAAGGCTACCCGATGCGTAAGGATTTTCCAAAACAAGGCGACAAATACTTTGGCGACGATGAATGATGAGGGATTCTGGATTGCGGAGATTGGTCCAATCTATCCAAGCATAATCCACAATCAACAGCTATGTTAAAGACCGAAGAACTGCAAATCAACATCGGCCCGCAGCACCCTTCGACCCACGGCGTATTCCGGATGCTTGTAACGGTGGATGGCGAAACGATTGTCGACCTCAAACCAGTCTTTGGCTACCTTCATCGCAACCACGAGCAGATCGCTGAAGCGAACACCTACCTCCAGAATATGCCTTATACCGACCGGCTTGACTACTTCAACTCAATGGCGAACAACCAAGCCTATGCTATGGCGGTCGAGAAGTTGGTTGGCATCGAAGTTCCTGAACGCGCCGAATATATTCGGGTGCTCATGGTCGAACTGACACGCATTCTCAACCATGCTGGCGCCCTGGGCTTTCTCATCAACGATATGGGCATGTGGCAGACCCAACTGGCCTTTGGAATGCGCGAACGCGAAAAAATCCTTGACTTGTTCGAGTCGGTGAGCGGGGCGCGCCTGATGTGCAACTATTTCCGCTTCGGCGGAGTCGCCCGCGATCTGCCCGCCGATTTTATCCCCCAGCTCAAAGAGTTGATGACAGCAATGCCCGTCTTTATCGATGAACTGGAGCGCCTGTTGCGCGAAAATGAAATTCTGCTTCAGCGCGCTGAGGGCGTTGGCATTCTGCCGAAAGATGTCGCTATCTCATACAGTGTTACCGGACCGGTGCTACGCGGCAGCGGCATCCCCTACGATATTCGCAAGGCTGAACCCTACAGCATCTACGATCGCTTCGACTTCGATATTCCGGTTGGCACGGTAGGCGATGTTTATGACCGCTTCCTGGTGCGTATCGAGGAGATGCGGCAGAGTCGACGAATCTTGGAACAAGTGCTCGAACAGTTGCCTGATGCTCAGGGAGGGCATATCAATCCCAAAGCACGCCAGAATGTACGACCGCCGGTTGGCGACAACTACGTACGAATTGAGTCACCGAAGGGCGAGTTGGGGTTCTATCTGGTGAGTGATGGCAGCGACAAGCCCTATCGTTACAAAGTACGTGCGCCTTCTTTCATCAACCTGACACCGCTGGGCGATATGTGTCGAGGCTATAAAGTTGCCGATGTCGTGGTCATTCTTGGCAGTATTGACA
>JAKSDJ010000051.1 GCA_022360155.1 Chloroflexales bacterium
CATGACAACACCCTAACGCTTGTATGTGTCCACTAAAAATCTACCTATGCGGTCGTCTGACGTAGTGCTGCCTTTAGGCGGTTTTACAGCTTGATGGCCGGCGCCGCGTCTTGGGTTCTTCCTAGTGCGCCTCTCCTAGTGGGGAGAGTGTGATTGTCACAACGACACCCTAAATTGGATGCATGTCCACCAAAAGTCTACGAGCAGTCGTCGTAATTGGGCATGCTTTATCTAGGGGAGTAAAGTAGCGCCAAATTGTCGATACAGCCCAATATGCCTCCTCTCGTATGGAGAAGGCTTGGCTATCACCATAATATCATGACATTACTCTTGCTCTATTGTGTTATCGCTCTGTTGGTTGCAGTCATTAGCTTGTGGAGCAGGCCGCAGTTTCCGTGCGCCTCGTTCCTGCTGCTCGTGGCTGCACTGCCGCAAGTAGCGTCGCTCTACGGGGTTCGCCACCCGGTTCTAGTTTTGTTCTCGCTCGTCTTCGTTGGGATCTGGGTCTTTGACAATCGTACTATCCCAGGTATCCCGCTGATCATGGTCGGGGTTAGTCTAAATCTGATCGTGATGGCTTTCCACGGCGGGTCGATGCCGATCCTGGTTGAGACGCTCGAACGGATTGGCGCCAGTGTGGCGCCAGGCACAACTCTGATAGGTTCAAAGGATCTTGTTGTTGCTGAGACGCCCTTCTGGTTGCTCGCCGACTGGATGACTGTCTTCTCATTCGGCGAGATAAAGATTACGTCTAGTCCCGGCGATTTGATTGTCGTCGTCGGCATATTCTGGTGGCTCCTCGGTAGTGGCCGCCCTAAAGGAGAACTCAATGCACATCCCAGGAATGCTTGTGTCTGAACTCCCATCGCTCCCAGTTCGACCGCGTCGCAGTACCCGGCCGGCGCTGACTGGCCTGGCCTTACTCGCATCGGCCGATGCTAGCATTGCCAATCAGTTACTGCTCGATCCAATCGCTGCCGCAACATCGCATCTTCATTACGCTGTCCAGCTTGATGAGGATGACCGGGCGATCCTACGCGGGATACAGGCCCAGCAACCGCACACCGTTTCAGAGTTTTTGCAATTACTGGCTGAAGCTGTCGAAAACACTTGTTAATACCCAACTTGTTAGAGGAACGTCATGCCCAAGCGCACATCGTCGCCATTGATTCCCGTGCGCCGCGCTGCGCTTCCCGACCCGCCGCTCGCCGAGACCCCCGCCCATCAGTTGCGCGAGATCTTGATCATTGCAACATGTGCGGTCTTCTGTGGAGCCAATTCGTGGGTCGCCATTGAGACGTTTGGGCGTGATAGGCTGCCTTGGTTGCATCGCAGCCTATCATTGCCCAATGGTATTCCTAGTCACGAGACGTTTCGCCACGTGTTTACGCGCCTTGATCCTGCGCATGTTCAACAGTACCTGCGCGCGCCATTGCTGCCCGCCCAGTCGAGAACTAGCCGGCGCAGCGGCGCTGCCGAGTCATTATCATCACCATCCCATCGCACCCGCCGGGACACAAACGTTCCCAACATCACCGTCTGGGCGACGGCGAATCGGATGGTCGTTGCACCAACCAGCGAGGCAAACCCTGGATCATTACAGGATGTTTTGCCCGAGGTGCTTGCCTTGCTAGCGCTGAGGGGGTGTCATGTCACCCTTGATACGCCAGGGTGCCAACCCAGCGTCGCCCAGCAAGTAGTGGCTCAGGGTGCTGAATATGTGTTCGCCATCCCTGTTGGGCTGACGATGCTTCATCAAAAGGTACGGAACATTTTTGCGCGAGCACAGGCCACGCAGTTTGGCGGGCTCGCGCATGATTATGCCCAGACATTGCAGGGCGCTCCCAAACAAGAGGAACGCCATACCTGCTGGACGATTAGCGACCCACAGATCATTGCTGACCTTGATCCACACCAGCATTGGCCGCGCTTACGCAGTTTGGGCATGGTACAAGTTGAACATTCCGGGCGGTCGACACCGCCGGAATGTCGTTACTACCTCACCAGTTTGAGCGGCCATGCGGTGGGGTTTGTTCGCGCCGTGCGGGGGTTGTGGCAGAGCGCCCCTTCCGCAGCGTGGGTTCTTGACATCCGGGGCGGCAATGCTGCTAGCCCGGAGCGAATTCGGAATGGCATGGAACATCTGGCCCGGTTGCGCCAGTTGGCGCGCCAATTGCTCCGCCAAGAACGGAGCGTACGGGTTGCAAGCCAAGCAGCCTCAGCATTGGCAAGCCAGAATGCGGAGGGTGTACTCACGCGCTTGAGTGAGGGAACCGCATTTGTTCAAGAACATGGCGCGTAAGCCAGCAGTTGACATGGATAATGGCGGCATACTGCTTTCTGATGCTGTTTTCAACATGTTGACAATATACGCCCATCGTCGGTTGAACGTGTCTGTGCGCTCTGGGGACAGCGTGCAGAACGACGGTGGCAACGTCGCCCCGCCGGGTCGCTGCCTGCACAGGACAGACCTTGTTGTATGTGCAAGTGTGGAAAAGAGAAATGGGTGTGACGGATACTTTCTCGTTGCGAGCACGCTGTGTCGCATTGGTCATGATACTGAGTACGGATCTAAATTGGAATTTGAGCAAAGCCCAGCAGGATGCGTATGTTGATGCCCTCGTGCAACTGATCCCAACCGATCGCTCTTGGTTGCAAATGCGCGATTTGGTCGTTCGCTATCACAATGATCACCCGCTGGTGGAGTCGGTGCAACGCCTTGATCAGGAGGCCGATCGTGGGCATTGGACCCACTGGGTCGATGAGACGATTGATCGCTTGCAGGAAGAGCGCTTTAGTCACGATGCAAGCATCGCAAATAGTAAATCCGAACTCGCGACGGTCAGTTTGAATGCGCTGAGCCAGGCGTTGCCGACCTATCGTTACACAACCCCGTTCATTGTTTGGGCAGCGGATGTGATTGGTGCTGTGCTGCAGGAATATGTGTCGCACATGCCCGCGGCCAAACAGCAGGGTTCCTGGCGTTCACGCGAGGTGTGACTCCACTATATTCCCAGGTCAATGGCTCTTCTCTGCATAGGGATAGGGATGATCCAGTTTACGTCGCCTCCAACTGGAGCTTTTCTATAAGTGCGCTATACGCTGACCCGATGGCATGATCACATCGTCTCGTTGTATTGTCGTCTTTACACATTGTGATCTTGCCATCTCGCCTTCTTGCCGCCTCGTCGTCTCATTTTCTCATTTCTCCCCCCGCCTCACATCTCACCGTCTCGCGTCCTCGCGGGCGCTTCGCGCAACGCCTCTACATCATCCTAACTTCCCGCCTCCGCAGCTCCGCAGCTCCTCGCCTCGTCATCTCGTCGCGTCCTCACCGCGTACGCGGGGGCCGTCGCCTCCTCTATCTGATTTCAATCACTGATAGATATGCTTCCCGGCATATACGAGTACTTCCCATACGGCAGATGTTCGTACGACCGCCAATCTCTATACTGTAGAACATCACCGGCTAGCCCTACAGAGGCTAGATAGAAGTGAAGGAAAGTAAGGATACATCTCCGTTCATCACGTTTAGTGATGAGAAGCTATGGCATTGTTCATGTATGAAGCCGGAAAACGTTTATTTCATCAGCATAAGGCAGGGAGGGAGAAAGCGCCTGCCCCGTTAACAGAGGAGTATTTGCTATGACGGCCCTCAATCACAACAACATCAAGCACAGCTTCACAACGCATGTCGTTCCTTTGAACGTAATGACCGATCTGCTTCCTTTGGTTGATACCCCACAGGTTGGCAATCTCGTGTTGGCAGAGATAGAAAGTATTGGAAAGCATACGACGCTCGAAAATCGTGACCGAGTTTTAACATATATTTTTCCTGGCGACCAGATCATCGTCGCCTTTGGTAATCGTTACGCCACCGATCAGTATGAGGGATATGTGCCTGCGCAACCGGTAACCGAGTGTGATCTGCTTTCAGTCGGCGGCGTTTGCGGTGAGGTAGCCTCACGCCACGCGTCGATGGGCAAGCCGACTCGCTTGCGGCTGCTTGGTGCGGTGGGCGGTCAGGATGGACAGCAACTCAACCTGCGCGCGTTTGGCATGACTCCAAGCGCTATGCCAGGCAATGGTGAAATCATTCTGGTGGTCGGCGCTTCGATGAATTCGGGGAAGACCACAACGGTTGGTACGCTCGCGCGCGCCCTGAGCCAGGCTGGCTTGAAAGTAGCTGCGGCGAAGGTCACCGGTACTGCTGCCGGGAAAGATGGACGCTTCTTTGCCAGTTGCGGCGCCAAACCGGTCTTCGATTTCACCGATGCCGGCTATCCATCGACCTATATGCTGAGCCTAGACGAGCTAATGACGATTTATCACAGCTTGATCTCCCAGTTGCGCGCGACCAACCCAGCCTACATCCTCGTCGAGATCGCCGACGGGATCTTCCAGCGGGAAACGCGTATGCTGCTAGACAACCCTTCGTTCCGCGAAACAGTGGACCATGTGTTCTTCGCTGCCACCGACAGTCTTGCGGCGGAATGCGGGACACGTTACCTCTACGACTATGGTCTGCCGCTGCGGGCGTTGTCGGGGGTTACGACCCGGAGTCCATTGGCGACGCGCGAGGCGGAGGAGGCAACGCAGCTGCCGTGCCTGAGCCTCGAGCGCATATTGGACGGTGAGATGCTGGAACTGCTGAACCGGCCACAGATGTTGACTATCGGTCGGGAACTACCGGTGCTGTCGGCGACATAGCCCGCAATTCGGTCCGAATTGCGCATGAATATGGTCAACGGCGACTTGCAAGAAAGGGGGTATGGTTGGCGTGAAGCCTTCCGTACCTTTCTTGTTTTGTCCGCCTGCGCCAACAAAGACGATAACACGATACACACTATTGCCAGAGGCGGGAATCTGCAATTGTTTCAAGCTTCTTTCCGCTGGCTATCACTGAAGATTAGGGGTTTGTGAAAATTATGGTTGAATGGATGGTATTTTTCACGTCTCGCATGGCTCTCATGAATGAAGCAAAAATGTTAAGCCCGGTTTAAGAAGCCATAACTTTCTCTTCATAGAATATAACAAATCAACAGGATGCAACACTTAAGCATCTGGCGTTGAGAATGTGAGACGAACGATGATGACACCCAAATCAACGACGGCTGCGCCCCTTCTTCAAGCCCCCGCGAAACAGGCAATAGCTCCACGCATATGGACCGCACGCTCAATATTCGCCCTGCTCCTTGCCATCACCCTTACCGGCGGCGTTTGGTTTGGATTGCAAGACTTGAGCTTTCATGCCCGGATCGCGTTCATTACTTTTGGCCTTGCTGTGATCGGTTGGGTCTTCACCAACATCGATGATACGTACGTCGCCCTCGTAGCGGCGATGGTCTTTACTATAACAGGAATTAATAGCCCTGATGAATTCTTCGAGGCTCTGGGCGACTCGACCATCTGGTTGCTGCTGGCTTCGTTCATTATCGCTGCGGCGGCAACCGCCTCTGGGTTGTCGCGCCGACTCGCCGTACGAGTGGTCACGCGGGCGCGTTCGGTCAAACACCTGTTTTATTTGCTGACCGGCGTGTTACTCGTGACGACGTTCATTGTGCCCACAACATCGGGTCGGGCGGCGCTGATGCTGCCAGTCTTTATCGCCATCAGTACGGCGATTGACAATCGGCGTATTACCCGCGCGCTGGCGCTGCTCTTTCCGACGATTATTCTGCTTTCGACGGTTGCATCATTGATCGGCGCCGGAGCGCATCTGGTGACGGTGGAGATTTTGTGGCGGATGGCCGATGAGCGGATTGGGTTTGGTCGATGGCTGATGCTGGGCTTGCCTTTTGCTCTGGTTAGTTGTTATATCTCGACATGGGTTATCCTGAAGCTTTTTCTCAATCGGGACGAGCAGCGTCACGCCTTACATTTGAGGGCGGATCAACTGGCCGGCGAGACGCAGGTAACGGGACCATTTACCCGCCGGGAACAATTTGTGCTGTGGGTTGTGGTAGCGCTGGTCTTGCTCTGGTCAACCGAGGCGTTGCATGGCATCAATAATACGATCGTCGCTCTTGTGGGCGCTTTGATTGTCACAATGCCCACTATCGGCGCGGTGTCGTTCAAAGAAGCGGTAAAGAAAGTCGAGTGGATGATGCTCTTGTTCATGGCCGCGACGATTGAACTGGGTGAAGCGCTGGTGGAATCGGGCGGTGCCGAGTGGCTTGTCGGCACGCTGTTCGATACGTTGCAGGGACAGTTTGCAACCTCAGCGCTGGCGATAGCCGTTGTCATTATTGGCGTATCCTTACTATCGCACTTGCTAATCACTTCACGGACAGCGCGTTCCTCGGTGCTCGTTCCACTGGTGATCCTGCTCGCGATGTCGCTGGGCTATAACCCGACTACGCTCGCGTTTCTCTCGACTGCCGCCGCCGGTTTCTGCCTTACCTTGACGGTGAGCGCCAAACCGTTGACAATGTTTAGCCGGTCCCACGAGGCGACCTTTACCCCGCGCGATCTGCTCAAACTGAGCGGTGTGCTGCTGCCGATCCACTTTGGTTTGTTGCTGGTGTTTGCGCTCTATGTCTGGCCGCTGATGGGCTTGACGATCAGCCGCGAAGCGCCGCAAACCAGGCCCTACGCGCCTACCTGGAACACAAAGTCGTTTGAGTGGCTGCCCAGTCCTTCACAGAGCTTCGAAGGCTCACAGCAGAATGTATCGAACCGTATTCCGATGGTGAGTGTATACGCTTTCACCCAGCATAGGGCAGCATTTGAAAAGCAGCGCCTGAATTGGAATCTCATCGAACGCTTTCGTTTGAGTTCGGCGCCTTGGTTCCAACCATCCGCCGGCAGCGTTGCAGGAACTCCAACGCTGGCGAGCCGAGTTGTTCGCTCAAGCTGCTATCAAGAGGAAACCGTGATCATACCGCCGTTGGGGAAACATTCGTGCCAGCCCTAAAGATAGAAGTCGCCAGGTAAAAAAGGAAAGGGGATTATGCTTAGGCATAGTCACCTGTTTCACTGTTCGCAATCTTCGCGCCGCATGCCCGCAATGCTTAGTGCAAAAACAAATGACCCGTAGTCAATCGAAAGTGACTACGGGTCATTCGTCAAATTGGCGGCAGACGCTTTTGCACGTTGAGGACAATGCGTGTAATGTATCCCCGCTGCGCGAGTCTAGCCTATTGTACACATATGCGTTTGGGCAACGGACTGCATGGCGACAACGCAAAACTCCATGGGACAACGCAGCGGATCAAGCCTTTACCGGTTAACTGCCCAGAATCAGGAGAGTCTGATGACCGTTGAACACGAACGTTTGCAAAGTAATGGTGCGGCTTGGAAGCATTGGGGGCCATATCTTAGTGATCGCGCTTGGGGAACAGTGCGCGAGGATTATAGCGAATCCGGTACGGCGTGGGATTATCTGCCGCACGATCACGCCCGCTCGCGCGCCTACCGCTGGAATGATGATGGGCTAGCCGGTATCTGCGATGATCAGCAACGTCTCTGTTTTGCATTGGCGCTTTGGAATGGGCAAGATCCGATCCTCAAAGAGCGGTTGTTTGGATTGACTGGACCAGAAGGCAACCACGGCGAGGATGTCAAAGAGTACTATTTCTACCTCGACAGCACGCCAACCCATTCGTATATGAAGATGCTCTACAAATATCCGCAGGGCGCTTTTCCGTATGCGGACCTGGTGGATACCAACCGGCGGCGCGGTAAGTCGGAGCCCGAATATGAACTACTCGATACCGGCATTTTTGCGAACGATCGCTACTTCGATGTTTTTGTCGAGTATGCCAAAGCCGGTCCGAACGACATCCTGGTGCGGATCAGCGCTACCAATCGCGGCCCGACGGCAGCCGAACTCCATCTGTTGCCTACCCTCTGGTTTCGCAATACCTGGTCTTGGGGCTACGACCACGATGGAGCCGATTTCCGCCCCGACCTGCGTCGGGCCGCTGCTGGTTCGTCAGCTGTTGTCGCCGAGCAACAACAGCTTGGAAGATATGTGCTCGTTTGCGAGAGTGTAGATATGGCGCCCGCACTGCTCTTTACCGAAAACGACACAAACCTTGCCCGCCTGTACAATGTTCCCAACTCGACATCTTACATCAAAGACGGGATCAACGATGCGGTGGTGCATGGTCGCCGCGACGCCGTCAACCCAGACGAGACCGGAACCAAGGTTGCCGCGCATTATCGCCTCAACATTGCTGCAGGCGAGACAACCGCCATCTGTTTGCGCCTTTTTCAGGTTGCCGAGGACGATCTCCCGGCGGCAGCAGATGAGCGCTATCATCTCCAAGCGGCAAGCTTCGATCAGTTGTTTGAGCAACGCCGGCAGGAGGCGGACCAATTCTATGCCGCAATTCAGCCGCTTGGCTTGAGCGAAGATGTACTCCGGGTGCAGCGCCAGGCCTTTGCCGGGATGCTCTGGAGCAAGCAATTCTACTACTACGATGTAGCCGAGTGGCTGCGCGGCGACCCGGCCCAGCCGCCACCGCCGTCGGAACGTCGCAATGGGCGCAATCGCGAATGGCGGCACTTCAACAGCGCCGACATCATCTCGATGTGCGACAAGTGGGAATATCCATGGTTTGCGGCGTGGGATCTTGCCTTTCACTGCATCCCGTTAGTATTGATCGATCCCGATTTCGCCAAAGAGCAACTGATCTTGCTGGGTCGCGAGTGGTACCAACACCCCAACGGTCAGATTCCGGCCTATGAATGGGCTTTTGGCGATGTCAACCCGCCGGTGTTGGCATGGTCGGCCTGGCGGGTCTACAAGATGGAACAGCAGCATTGGGGGCGCCGCGATCTGGCGTTTCTGGAGCGGGTCTTTCACAAGCTGCTGCTCAACTTTACTTGGTGGGTCAATCGCAAGGATGTCGAAGGTAACAACATCTTTCAGGGCGGCTTTCTGGGCCTTGACAATATCGGCGTGTTCGATCGCAGCCAGCCGCTGCCCACCGGCGGGCATCTTGAACAGAGCGACGGCACCAGTTGGATGGGCATGTTCTGCCTGAACATGCTCACGATAGCGGTTGAGTTGGCCTGCCACAACCGCGTCTACGAAGACATCGCCACCAAATTCTTTGAGCACTTCTTGTATATCGCCGAAGCGATGAATAACATCGGCGGCGAAGGGATCGCGTTGTGGGATGAGAAGGATGAGTTCTTCTACGATGTGCTCCATTTGGGTTACCACCAGAATATGCCGATTAAGATTCGCTCGATGGTTGGTTTGATCCCGCTCTTTGCCGTGACGACTATCGAGCCGGCGCTGCTTGACAAACTGCCGGAGTTCAAAGCGCGGCTAGAGTGGTTTCTCGAGCATCGACCCGACCTGGCTCGCCTCGTTTCGCGTTGGCAAGAGCCAGGGCTGGGCGAGCGGCGGCTCCTGGCGATCTGTCGCGGTCACCGGATGAAACGTCTATTGCGGCGCATGCTCGACCCGAATGAGTTCCTCGCCGACTATGGCGTCCGCGCACTCTCGCGCTACCATGCCGAACATCCCTATGTACTCGATGTACCGGGCGCTCGCTACACAGTCGATTATCAGCCGGCGGAATCGAACAGCGGATTGTTCGGCGGCAACTCGAATTGGCGAGGGCCGATCTGGTTCCCGGTCAACTATTTGCTGATCGAATCGTTACAACAGTTCCACTACTACTACGGTGATGACTTTAAGGTCGAGTGCCCAACCGGCTCTGGCCAATTCCTGACCCTCAGCGAGATTGCTGCTGCGTTATCGCAACGTCTGATCGGTATCTTCCTGCGTGATGCGCAGGGGCGGCGCGCTGTATTTGGCGGCTTGGAGAAATTCCAGTCCGATCCGAACTGGCGCGATTATGTGCTATTCCACGAATATTTTCATGGCGATAATGGCGCGGGGATCGGCGCCAGCCATCAAACCGGCTGGACCGGCCTCGTCGCAGAGCTGATCCAGCAGCAAAAAGCGACATTGTAACGCCAGAACAAAGCGGTCCATGTCGCCCTGTTCTGGTGTTCTCTTATGAAACGTGACAATCAACATAATCTTATAGCGGAGATAGAGTGTGGTACAGGATGGAACATTGTCGCCAACGATTACCGAGCAAGCGTTGGTGCGTTTGGGACGCGAAATCTGCGGCGATCTCGACGCCAGCCTGCGACGCGAGTGGTTAGTGACGAATGGTCTGGGCGGGTATGCTTCGAGCACCCTTGCCGGAGTCAATACACGCCGCTACCATGGATTGTTGGTCGCAGCGCTTAATCCGCCTGTGGAACGTACAGCGTTAGTGGGCGGCATGATCGAGTGGGCGACCTATGCCGGGCAGCGTTATGCGCTCTCGACCCACGAGTATAGGGGCGGTTATATCGACCAGAATGGCTATCGCAACATCGAGTCGTTTATGCTGGAGGGAATGTTGCCGATCTGGACCTTTGCCCTCGGCGGGGCGCTTATCGAGAAGCGGATCTGGATGGCCTATGGCGCGAATACAACCTACCTGATCTACCGAGTTGTGCGGGGTTTTCAGGCTGTCGAATTAGAGCTAACGCCGCTGTTGAGCTATCGCGACTTTCATGTCCTAACGCGCGAGCAGGGCTGGCAGCCCGCGGTTGAGGCTCAGCCGCGCGGTGCGATCATTCGCGCCTTCGATGGCGCACGACCGTTTCGTTTGCACACCTCCGCCGGGCAGTTCATCCCCAAAGGCGTCTGGTTCAGAGACTTTCAGCACCGCGCCGAAACTTCGCGCGGCTTAGACGACCAATCGGACTCGTTCGCGCCCGGAGCTTTTTCCGTGCGCCTTGCGCCGGGCGAAACATATACGCTCGCACTCAGCGCCGAAGCAGAATCGGACCTGGACGGTCCACGCGCGCTTGCCGTCGCCCAAGAACGCCAGCGCGCCCTTCTCTCCCAGGCCGCCGCCGCAGACGATCATCCCGTGGTCCAGCAACTTGTTCTCGCTGCCGACCAGTTTATTGTTGCGCGGACTGATGGCGTGCAGAACCAATCCAAAGTTGGCAAGACGGTCATCGCCGGCTATCACTGGTTCAACGACTGGGGGCGCGACACGATGATCGCGCTGCCTGGCCTCACCTTGGCGACCGGACGATCCGAAGATGCCGCAGATATTCTTCGCACCTTTGCGCGCTATGTCGCTGATGGTTTGCTGCCGAACAACTTTCCCGACAGCGCCGGTAACATCCCTGGCTACAACACGGTTGACGCCACGCTCTGGTATGCGCACGCTCTTCGCGCCTACTATCAGAGCACCGGTGATCGCATCCTGATCGATGATCTGCTGCCGGTTTTGCGCGAGATTGCCGAGCGGCACATTGCCGGCACGCGCTATGGTATCGGTGTAGACCCGGATGATGGTTTGCTGCGAGCCGGCGAGCCGGGAGTCCAACTCACCTGGATGGATGCCAAGATCGGTGATTGGGTGGTGACGCCGCGCATCGGCAAGCCGGTCGAGATCAACGCGCTCTGGTACAACCTTTTGCGTACGCTGGCCGGTTTTCTCGTCGAACGTGACGCCGCGGCGGCGGAAACATATCGGACACGGGCCGAGCAAGTGCGCACTTCGTTTCGCGCCCGCTTTATCCACCCTGTCCGGGGCTTTCTAGCCGATGTGATTGATGGCCCTGATGGCGACGATTGGACGGTGCGGCCCAACCAGATCTTTGCGGTCGCTCTGCCCGATTCGTTGCTCGAAGATGCGGAGGCTCGCACCGTTGTCGTGACAGTGGCCCAGACGTTACTTACCAGCTATGGGTTGCGCTCCCTTGGCCCGGAGCATCCCCTCTACCGAGGCGATTATGGCGGCGATCCGGTTCGGCGGGACAGCAGCTATCATCAGGGACCGGTCTGGACCTGGCTGATGGGCGCTTTTGTTGAGGCGTATGCACGAGCCTACGGCGATCGTTCAGCCGCATTGGCGTTGTTGGAGCCGTTCGTGGACCATCTGCGCGATGCGTGCCTCGGTTCGGTTTCCGAGATTCTAGAAGGCGACCCGCCCCACCTGCCGCGCGGCGCAATCGCTCAGGCATGGGGGGTTGCCGAAGTGCTTCGGGTTTGGCGCGCCCTCAGCGCGCAATAGCAATGAGATGATGATCCCCGCGTACGCGGGGGTGAGGCAAGACTCGTAGGGGCGCTTCGCGAAGCGCCCGCAGGGAGAAGGCGTGCGACAGAATAACTGCCGCACGCCCAATTGGAGAATGCTTAGCGCTTGATCATCGGTATGTAGAGGAAGAGGCTGCTGGGGTTTGTGCCAAATGTGCATGTGCCGCCAGTTCGACATGTGGCGTCGAGCTTACCCAATCCGTTGAGCGTCACTGTTGCATTCCCGCTGCTTGGTTGAGTCAAGATCGCCGTCATGACACCGGAGTCGCCCTCGATCAATCCAGATGTCTGGATAGTTCCACGGTCACTGCTCAGCCTGAACGGCGGAGTCGTATTGTTCGGGTTGCCTGGCCCCGTGCCAAGAAAGACCGTGCCCGCAGCATCGCGGAACTGGAAGCGCAGATTGGTGACTTGAGGCGATTGGGATGGAGCGGAAATGAAATCAATGGTGTCGATCCAGGGTGTAAAGACAATGCTGCCCGCGTTAGCAACCACGCTAGCGCCGCTGCCTGAACCTTTCCCGCTCGGCCCAGAGACATCACCCCACCAGTTGCCCACTGCCTGAAGTATAGTCTGGGTGGGAACTTTGGTAAGGACGAGACCGGCATTGCTATTATCCGCAATGATATTGCCGCTCACGGCCAATGTGCCATTGGGATCGAGCTCAGACAGTCTAATTCCGCCGACGCCATTCGCGGTCGAGTCGGCGTTGTTGCCGGTGATAATCGAGTTGGTAATCCCCAGATTGTCGACCGGACTGCGGAAGGGCGCTTGCACCAGGCTCACTCCGTCACTGCCGTTGTTCTGTATTGTTACGTTCGTAAACAGCACGCTGCCACTCGAGACTAGTCCGAACCCGCTCGCAGTGTTGCTCACTGCTGAGGTATTGCGGATCCGAATGTCGCCTTCCACCGTCTCTAATGAGAACCCGTCCCGCAACCGATCATCGGGGGTCTGTGCGCTTGGATCGCCATTCGCACGCGCCTCCGTGTCGCTGATTGTGATGTTGCCATTATCCGTCAGCACAATATCGAAGCCATTCTGAAGGTTCTGATTGGACAATGCTTTGGTGATCGTGATACTGCCGCCGCCAAAGATTTGGGCTTTGATACCCTCCTGCGTATTACCGGTTGCGGTGATATTGTTCATGATCGCGCTACCGCCCCCGGCAATTTCCAACTGCATTCCTTCACGGTCGTTATTCGTCGTGGCGACATCGTTGAAGGTTGCGCTGCCTCCGCCCTCCAGGCGCAACTCCATGCCTTCTTCGACGTTGCCGCCGTCGCTGAGCACGTTGTTGAGGGTGAGATTGCCGCCGTTTGTGATTTCGATCTTATAGTTCTCCCGCTCATTTCGCTGGGATGTAGCATTGGTGATGCTTACATCGCCGTTTGTTTCGATCGAAAACCCGCGTCCGAAATTGGCGTTGCCATTGTTCTTCGCAGTTAAGTCACGCATCTTGCTTACCACCGTGCCGCCATAGCCGCGCAGCCTGACGCCATCATCGGTGTTGTTATTGACAGTGGCGTTGCTCACGGTGATCGTGCCGGACCCGATGCTTTTCTTATCGTCGCCAATGCCCAGCGAGAGACCATCATCGCTATTCGCCGTCGAGTTGAGCGTATCAACCGTGATGGTTCCGGTAATGATTTCGGCATCTAACCCATCTTGGCCATTCTTGACTACAACAATATTGGTAGCCGAGAAAGTTCCAGTAATCATATCGGCGCCAACTCCATCATCGCCATTCATCGTTGCCGTGATCTTGGCAAGGGTGATGGTTCCGCTGATCACATCGAGGTCGAACCCTTTGTCACCACTACCGGTTACCGTGGTGTTGCTGATTGTCAGGCTACGGGCGGTGTTCGGACTTGTCAGATCGATATCGATCCCCTTAGTGAAGGCATTGGTCGCTTGAACATTGGTCAGGCTAACATCGCCATTCACGTCTAGACTCATCCCATGATTATCAGGCGAGGTGACCTTCAACCCAGTAAGGGCGACATTCCCCGTGAAGACCGAGGATGTTGCCAGGGCGATCCCTGTTACAGGGCTGACCGTCGCCGTTCCGGAGATGACCGTGCCCTGCGCATTCACCGTATTCAGGGTGATATTCCCCAATGTCGGCGCGATCAGGGCGCTGCTCATGAGCGAGAGATCGACCGTTTCGGTGTAGACGCCGGGAAAGATCGATATAGTCCCGCCGGGCGCGGTGTTGTTCACGCCTGTTTGGATAGACGTGTAGCAGGGCTGATTGCCGTTACACTGTCCCGCCAGGTCAACCGACACCACTGATGTCTGAGCCTGAATACGATATGGCAGCATAACGCTCAGCATGATGAGCATTATAATCAGCGCAGCAAAACCTATAGACAGACCCAGGGTTCGTGTCAGATCGGTGTGACGCGATTGATACATAGTGAATCCTTTCTTAGTTGTAGCGCAACACTGTGCGGTAAAGCATCGTACGATGCACAATTGACTCCAATATGCTCGCGCTGTGTGCATACCATCCCTATGCACAAACAACTACACTGCGCACTGAAAAAGGACAACACAACGCCATTATGTCCCATGCTGTCATTAGCGCGTGAGCATAGGGATAAAGGTTCGTTGTTGTGCGGGCGCCGGCGCGGGTGTGGATGTGGGCGTGGGTATCGGCGCCGGCGTGGCTGTCGATGTCGGCGCGGACGTCGGCGTCGGTGTGGGATCTGGGCTCTGGAGCACGCTGCGCCAATCGAACCAGGGTCGCTCCGGGTGGTTGTCATAGGCGCTGTTGATGATCGCGAATCGATAGACCGGATCGTCCCAGGGCGACGGATGCGCCGCTGGCGCCGCGCCGCTCGCCCCGTAGATCAACATTTCGTCTTCATCAATGACGACAATCTCCTCGCGGTAGTCACCCAACACATCATGGGCGTAAGCGTAGATCCGCATCCCGCTCTGCATCCGGGTCGCTCGGTCGGCTTCGTAGCGCTGGCCGACATCGATGCTGGTATTCGCCCAGGGCGCATAGATGATTGCACCTTCAGAGGTGAATACCTCATCTTGTGTCCGGTCGCCGTCCCAATCAATGGGAAAGCCATCCTTGAAGGGGTCGATTGTCCGCACGGTGTTGCCGTTGCGGTCGAAGATTGCTTTCTGTGGCGGGGTGGCCTGGTCGAGTTTCGGATCCTTGTAGACGATCTCTACGCCGGGTAAATCCGTTGTAAAGTCGCCCACAGCTGTAATCTTGGCATCAGCCTGGTCGCTGGTATTATCGCGGCTGCCCTGGCTCCAGATTACTGTGCCATCGCTAGCATAGAGCCTGCCAAAGAGGTATTCGTGACAGAGCAAGACCTCGACCCCGGGTCGCTCAGGCGCGAAGTCGCCGATGAAGGCGCGATCGACATGATCATAGGAGTAATCTTGTGGTATCCATTTCTCTGGCGTGGCCCGCCAGAGTTTGGTTCCGTCGTCGTCGAAGACCCAGTTGCCAATCAGCTCGTCTTTGCCATCGCCGTCGATGTCGCCGGCCCAGGGGTAGTGGGCGTAGATGTGCTTTTTCATTGCGTTATCGCCGGTCGTGTCCCACAGCAGCGTCAACTGGTCGTCGTAAACATAGATGTCGCCTTCCGAGTCGCGTCCTTTGAGCAAGATAATGTCTTGCGCTTGAGCGAGACCGCGCATATTGGCCACCGTTACATAGATGTGCCACTCGGCGACGGCATCACTGCTGACCGGGTTGGGGATGTCGGTGGCGATGCGGCGCTCAATTGTACCGGTGGCCCCGTCGAGCACGCGCAGTTCGATCATTCCCGCCTCGGTTGCGAAGGGGCCGATCACCTCGCTGGCGCCGTCGTTGTCCACATCCCAGATCGTGTATTTGTAGAAGTAGCGATTAGGCGGCGGCGGCAGGTTGCCGGGGAATGCATGCTCCCAGAGGAGTGTGGCGGTCTCGCCGCCGTTATAGGCGACTGCGCGGAGGTGGCGGGAGTTGCTGTATTGAAGGAAGTCGGTAAAGACCCCGTCGTTGTTCAAGTCGCCGAACTGGGCGGAAGCGCGATAGTAATCGACTGGGTTGCCAAAAGCCGCCAAGCTGACCTGGCGCAGCAGCACGGGCTCGGGCAAGGGCGAAGGGGGCGCCGCGTGAACCGGACCGATGGCCAACCCCAGCGCGAGGAGCGTGAGCGCTCCGGCCTTGGATCCCAAGCGACGGATGAATGGATGAACAGGTCGTTGCATAGCCAAACCTTCCTAATCTAGATACGTTATGGATTGTCCGGTGGGCGGGCTATTCCTGCGTGACCGTCAGTGGCGGGCAAGCACTCCACGGGGAGGAGTGTGTGGGCGTGTGGTGATCGATGTTGTTGATCGTCGCGCCGCGTGAACCGAAGTCAAAGTGATCGGACAATTTATGCTAGGGCAGCATGATGCGCCGTGTCGTTCGTTGGGCGGCAGCATGATTGTTTTGAATGCTTCCTGGATAGCGCCAAGGCCAAAGAAGGCGGTGTTCGGGCGCTGTCCCGCCGAAAACTGAGGTGCAACGGGCTATTAAGCTTGCCATGGGCGGAAAAGGGGAGAACCAGGAGACAGGTTTCGTAACAGTATCGGTGTCCTCCCTCTCTTACAATGCCTGCATCGCGCGCTCAGCATCCGATTGCGGCGGCTTAGTTGTGCGTGGCCAAGCGGGGTCTTGTACTATCGAAAATTACAACACAGCTCCTGTCTAAGGAAAAGAGAGCAGGGTTAATATACAAAAATACATCATATGGCGACGAATCTCTCAAACTAGTGCGGGTCGAAGGCTGCTCGTACATCATACGCACCTTTGTGATAGATGAAACAGGATTGACACATGCAACCTTTGCCCAAAAGACCCTGTGTCCTATCATGGTTTGTCTGAAGATGGTGATGGAGTGCGAGCGCTGTGTTCCCGCACTCCATCAGCTGTTCGCACTCAAACTTAGCGCGTGAGCATGGGGATAAAGGCTCGTTGTTGTGCGGGCGCTGGCGCGGGTGTGGGCGTGGGTATCGGCGCGGGCGTGGCTGTCGACTATAAGAGTCACAGCGCAGCTTCTGTCTAAGAAAAAGAGAGCAGGGTTAATATACAAAAATACATCATAATGGTCGAATCTCCGAAACTAGTAAGGGTTGCAGCCCTTTGCTTACGAGTGATGCAGTGGCCGCTATAGATCCGGTCGCTCATCGTAAGCTGGGAGATTCATGTGGACTTTGGAGAACGCACGAAGGAGTTGGATGCGAGGCGGGCGGAGGCGGGACGCGGAGGGCGTCCCGCACAGATATGCGTAGAAGCTAGTCCTTGGCCGGCGGCGAAGCGGGCTTTGCCGGAACCTGCGGCGTCTCTTGAGCGCTTGGGAGCTCACGATCGTCGCCCAGCATTCGGCGGGTGATACGAGTGGTATCCTCGACCAGGCGATTCAAATCTTGGACCGGCCAGAGCATGCGTATCGGGCCAATGCGCGCCATCGTCTGTAGCAGGTTGAAAGGAAACGTGCCAATATGTTCCCAGTTGATCATCGCCACATTGTTCAAGAGAGGACGCACATGCTCGGAGGATGTCGTTCCTGTCGGAGGATTGATAACATTCATGACTTGGCGACGCAACTCTTCGGCCCGCGTCAGGGTGCATACTGAGCCGTCCCCCCGCAGCGCAGCCTGGCACCCCAAACGGTAGCCATCGCGTACGCGCGCTGAGGGCAGCCAGACTTGCTCTGCTTCGGTAAGTTCGTTGAGGTATTCAGCGCCGCTGAGGATGCGGCACTCACACATTGTGCAGAGGCCCAAGCCGTCGCAGTAGAAACCAATGTGGGCCGCGTTGCGCCGGGCGATATCGAGGAGGCGCTCACCGGGCAGCGCCTCCATTGCAACATCGTTGATTTCAACAGTGGGCATAGATATGCGCTCCTCTATATTAAAAAACCTGGGGCTTATGATAAACCTATTGTATCACATCGTAATCGTAGTTGTCGTTTGCGCGGAGGGCATAGTGGCAGGGGCTTTGCCAAATAGGGGAAATTTCACATGTTTGTTGGGCAATTGATCATCAGGGGCCCGTCCCGTCCAGCGTCGTGCGGAAGAACTCGACCATACGCGGCAGGTATTGGGCGTTTCCGGCGGCATTGAACGAGTGCGGCTGCCCGTCGTACACGACGAACTCGACATCCTTCCCAGCGTCCTGCAGGCTGGTGTAAAGATCCTCCGGCCATTTGCGCGGCACAATCTCATCGTTTGCGCCCCAGATAATCTGTACGCGAGCTATGACGTGTTCGGCAGCGTTGAGCGGTGACAAACGCGCATAGAGATCGGGAGCTTCTTCAGGTTTTACCGGGAACTCGATGTCAATCGTATCAATTACGCCGCTGCGCCGGCCCGGCGCTGTGTTGCCGCGGAGCCGACTCCGGTCGACCCGAAACAGATAGTCTTCGCCAATACTCGAGGAGGCGGGCGCATAGACCAGCGCCGCAGCAATCTGGTCGCTCACGGTAATCGCCTTGGCCGTAATCGCACCCCCATTACTGTGACCCCACATCAGAACCTTGCCCGGTTGCGCCTCGGGCAGCTGTTGCGCCAACGGGATCAAATTCAGGGTGTCGATCACATGCCCGGCGCGAAACAGATTCGGCGCATCGTCGGAACCGGCGTGGCTGCGAAAATCGGGTGATAGGGTCAGGAAGCCGTTGTCGGCTAGATAATCGGCGGCGCGCTGTGTGCCGTTGCCCGTCTGGTAGACATCGAGCGGGTAGTAGCCGTGGTTGAGAATGACGACCGGGAAGGGGCCATCGCCGCGCGGGCGATTGAGCATACCGGTAATGTGCAATCCATCGCTGTCGTAGGCGAAAAGGTAGCGTGTAAAGTTCGCCGCCTCTTCAAGCACGCGCACGATCTCGATGTCGCCACTGCCATAGTTCCGATCACGCAAGCCAGCGATCGTGTATGGCGCATATTCGGCCCATGGGTCAGGTGTCGGGCTGGGCGGCAGGGGTGTTGGGCTAGGCGGCAAGGGCGTCGGCGCGGGCAGCGTCGCGGTGGGCTCAAGAACGCTCGTCGCTGAGGCCGTTGGTCTGCTTGGTACGGTGGTCGATGTAGGCGGCGCGGGGACGTTGTTTGGCGCAGTGGCGCATGCTGCCAAGAGGAACGTCCCAACCAAAACCAAGACGAATACGCGTTGCATCACAAAACCTCCAAACTAGACAGGGTATAAGCAATGGTTGATAGATACGCTACAGGTGTAGGTGCGGTGTGCAGCCGCACGTCAAACCGCTCTCCACAAGAGACCGCAACCATGTTTAGTAATCGCTAGTAAGACTATGCTTTAGGCACAGGCGCAGGCGCGCGGCCAGGGCCAATAGATCTTCTTCTGGGATATGTAGCCTGTTAGCCCGGAAGATGCCTGGCCCCTGCTCGTGAAAGGGCATGCCCTGAGGAGCAGGGGCCACAGCCAGTGCATATGTGCATTGCCCTGGTTGCGCCCCAACGAGCAGAGATAGATCCGTTCGGCGCCTACCCTGATGTACCGCTTCGCTGACCCAATACACGACGCGCTGTAATGCGAGATATGCATCAACGCTGAAGTCACCCGTGACCTGCTCGCGGTGTTCACGGGGTGCGACAAGGGTCCAGCCATACTCTGGAGGATACTTGTCGAGAAAGACAATCGCGGTTGCGTCTTCGTAGAGTATATGGGCCGGGTAGTCGGAATGGCGAGCGACAATCTGGCAAATAAAACAGGGGCCGCTGCGGTCTCGCTCCAGAAACGCAGCTACATCCAATTGGTAGCGTTCATACATACACGTTCCTCTCATTTGGTCTGATACTGCTCGCATATGTCATCCACGCAAGCAGGAGCAGGCTGGCCCGTAGTGTTCATTCTCGTTCTCTATGATTGTACACAGAGTGGAGGGGAACAGGGTGCGAACTGTCAAACTAATGAGAAATAGCCGATAGCTGATCATGAACATGCGGTATACCAGAGCACATAAAAATAACCCGAACAAAGGCGCGAACCATGGGCTATTTTCAGAAGCTGTCTTAAAAGGGGTAGCAATACGTGAGACTACCGCCCGGCTGCTGACAGCAAGCTGATTGCAGCGTATTTCCGCGTCACAGCAAGCGATGTCACGATGCAATATCAACGGCATCGGGCTGGCGGCGGAGCACGTGTTCCAGGTAGGGCTGCACGGTGTCGGCAATCAGGGTAGCGCCGGCCTGGGACAGGTGAACGCCGTCACAGGTCAGCCGGTAGTTGCGCTCGCGGGTCAGGTCGGCGTAGCTTTTGCGTTGGAAAAAGAGCAGCATGCCATCGCGGATCGGCGTCCACCATTGGTAGGCTGGGCCGGGGCGTGGGTCGGCGGCGATAACCGTGTCGAACGCCAAGCGCAGGTCGATCACATCGAGATTGTGCTGGCGCGCCAGCCCGCGAATAATCACCGAGTAAGCGTCAACCTTGGGCTGGAAGGGCGCTTGCCGCCACTCGCCGAGCAGGGTCAGCGTACAGAGCGTCACACGGGGCGTATGCAAGCGGAGGCGGGCAATCAGGCGGCGGTAGATGCCGATAAAGCGCTGCGGCGTAATCGCAATGCCTGGACGCTTCATCAGCCGATAGTAGCGGCGCATCCCCGGCTCGCCATAGGCCGACCCAATATCGTTGAGCCCTGCGAGGACAATCACCAGGTCGGGGTGGTACGGGGCGACATCGCGCGCAACGCGGTGGAGCATGTTCAGCGTGGTATCACCATTGACGCCAGCATTCACAAGCCGTATCTCCGGCGGCAAACGCTGGCGCAGCACCGAAACGTACGAGGCGCCGATCTGACCGTAGGTGATGCTATCACCGAAGCAAACAACCGTTTTCTGGGTAGTCATCGCTGATTTTTACTTTCCCTCATTGCTCCCAAAGCCGCCGCATCATACGGTAGAGCGCGGCGCCTTGTCAAATGCTTCGACGGGAACTTTCTCTGCTCTTCCATCGTCATCCGTACAAACGACGATAGCAATCCTACCGAAAAGACAACGTCGCGTTGTTTGAAGGCGGCGTCTCTTCATCGCCGGAAGTGGCGCTCCATCTCAGGCGGGATTGCTCGATTGGCCAACAGATGCTCATCGAAGGGAGGCTCCCGATGGACCGCAGCGCTCAGACTCGACCTACTCGGTACAGAGTCGTCATTGTATTGCTGTTGGTGTTGGTATTTCCGTTGCTGGCCGCATGTGGAGGCGCTGCAGCTTCCCTGGACAGCGATGAGCGGAGTTCGACAGGTAGCCAAGCTCCGCGCGATGCAGGTGTGGTTGTCTCGACCCCAAGCGCTTCGGAACGCCAGTCCGGTAGCACTTCGCCTCCGGAATCCGAGTTTGTTGAAGCGGCTATTGAGCCGGTCAGTGATGCCAGTTCCGCTTCAGGTTTTTCCGCAGAAGTGGCGCCGGCGGGTACGACAAGCGCTGCAGCGCCTGAACTCCCCAAGCGCCAGGGCCGGGTTGCGCCGCTCAAAGCCGGTGAAGTCGATGACAACACCGAATTCCAAGACTATCTCACCTATCTCCAGACCTATGAGGGACCGCACATGCGCACTGTGGACGTGAGTGAGCGCTACATTATCACCGTGTTGGATGCAGACCAACGCCCGCTGCTCGATGCTCGGGTTCGCATCTATGACGAACAGCAGCAGGTATTCGCGGGGCGAACCTATGCGGGTGGCAAGACTATCTTCTTTCCGCGCGCTCTGGACGTCTCGCCGAATGTGACCGAATTTCGTGTTGTTGCCGAGCGGGACAACAACATTGCTGAGACGAGTTTTGCTCGCGGCGGTCAGGAACAGGTTGAGATTGCGATCGGTGGCGTGCAGCAACCCGATGAGCTGAAGCTCGACCTGCTCTTCCTGCTCGATACCACCGGCAGCATGAGCGACGAACTCCGTCGTATCCAGGACACACTCGATAGCATCGTGCAGCGGATTGACACTTTCCAGCCGCGCCCCAACCTGCGCCTGGGTCTGGTGGCTTACCGCGACCGCGGCGACGAGTACGTGACCCTGACCTACGATTTTACCGCCAACGTTGTCCGCTTTCGTGAAGTGCTCAATGGCCTAGCGGCGGATGGCGGCGGCGACACGCCCGAGGCGGTCAACGAAGCGCTGCACGAAGCCATTCAGGGCGTACAATGGAGCAATGATGCTGTCCGTTTGGTCTTTCTCGTGGCCGATGCCGAGCCGCACCTCGACTACTCCAACGACTATGACTATGTTGTCGAGATCCAGGAGGCCCTTGCGCAGGGCGTCAAGATTTACCCGATTGCGGCAAGCAATACCGAACAGCAAGCCGAGTATGTTTTTCGTCAGTTAGCCCAACAAACCCTGGCCAGCTTTATCTTTCTCACCTACCAACCTGGGCAGAACAGTGGCGCGCCGGGCGACACGACAACGCTGGCAGCGGGCGATCAGGAGTTTACAGTCGATCGCCTCGACGATCTGATTGTCTATGTGGTCGAGCGTGAACTGGCCAGAGCTGTAGGGGCGGTTTGAGGCGCACTGCGGCGAGGCGCGGAGGCTATGACCTCGTCGCCTCCGCGCCTCATCCGCTCATTGTCTCATCTGAGGTGTTGAAGAAGCGCTGCCGGTAGACTGAACGTACCATCGGTATCGGGAGGAAAGGCAATGACATCCACAACTGCATCGGCGTTGAGCGGGCCGTAGATGTGCGGAAACTGCTCGCCGCCTTCAACCGACTCGTAGTGAATCGCTGCCTTGACCAGATCGGACTGGATACAGAGCAAGATCAGGTTGGGTTGCCCTGTAAAGAGTGCATTAGCGGTGCGGATAACCTGCTGGGGCGTCGAGCAGTGGATAAATCCTTCAGTCGCTAATGTGTCGCCGTGGTAAAACCCGTTTTGGCGCACCTGTTCCCAAGCTTCAGGTCGGGTAATGTGGAGTATTAGAGCCATTTTTCATCTCGCGTAACATATCGAAGGAAGAAAACTCACGGGCTGAATTCATCTCATGCTGACGATTGTTACCGACGCTGAGGGTATCGAAAGCCTGATGATGTGACCCGTTAAGCTGGGAAACCGCGGACGACGCCGTCTTGTCGGTCAACTGGGCCAGGCCATCTTGCAGCTTGGCCGCAGTGCGCAAACTACTCAAGTCGACCCCCAGGCTAACGAGGGCTTGGGCCACTTCAGGCCGAATCCCAACTAGCACAGTCTCGGCGCCCATCAGTCGTGTGGCGGCGGTGGTTTGCAGCAAGGCCTTTGCGACTTGTGTATCTACAATCGGAACCCCAGTAACATCGAGCATTACCGTACGTGCGTGGCTGCGCTCAATCTCTTCCAAGAGCGTCGTGATGAGTTGATTGGCGCGGCTGGAGTCGAGATTGCCGATCAGCGGAACAACCAACACATCGTCACGCACAGGAATGATCGGCAAGGAGAGCAAGGCAATGACCACGTTGAGCTGTTGCTGCGCGGCCAGACTAGTCTGCAAGTCTGCGGTCATCGCTTGCTGCGCGGCCAGGACATCGGTGAGAGCGGCGGTGCGCTCGGTGACCCGCTTTTCCAAGTCGTTGTTGATCTGTTGGAGCGTGCTCTTAGCTTGCTCCGCCGCACTACGGGCGGCCTGAACGTCGCGTAATGCAGTGCCCGTAGTGCTTGCGCCGAGCGTTCCAATAAGGCCGACGATGATAATCAGCAGGTAGCTGCCAGGGATTATAGTACGGAACAGGGGCATGCTTGTCGTGCTGGCCGGCAACATCAGTATGACCAGTGTGAGACCAAGCAGATTTGCGGCCAAGACCAACCAGATCTGGGCTGGTCGCAGCGTAATGCTTGCGATGAACACCGGTATCGTTAGAAAAAATGGGGTGGAGATCGCGCCTGCCGGGCCGGATAGGATATTGGTCAAGACCACAAGCGAATTGATCAGGATGATAAGGCTTGTGCTGATCAGGATATGCCCTGCGCGAGCCAGGAAAAATGCCAGTATGAAGATGGCGATGCTGCTGCTGATTCTTATAAGAACACTCAGAGGATCGGGCGCCAATACGGAAGTTGGCAAAGAGAGCAGCGCGGCAACTATCATGATGAGCGCGAGAGAGGTGACAATTTGCCCGCGCCGCCGTATATCGGCGTCGACGCTATGGACAGTGGTAAGACGTGCTAGAAATTCAAACATGCTTGTCCTCCTGGTACCAGCAGGGTACACGCAACGAGTTGCGTGATTAACACATACCGGTATGGCGCGGGAAATGTGGCGCATAATGCACATGCTATCGAGGCTATATAACACAGCATTGAGGCTGAACGCAACTCTATCGTTTGCATCAGACATGAGCAAACGTTATGAGTGTAAAGTATAGCACAAGATGGCGTTATTGATAGGAATGATGCAGTCCCATCGTGTCATCCGCTCAGCGCATCCGCGATTCTTCCGTCATGTCCAGGACTTACGTGTTTACCAGTCAGCAAGGAGGAGTTTTCGGGAAAGCTTTGCCCCCAAATCCCCATCACCGCGTAACTCGTATCACGTCCAGGACTACGCGGTTGTTTTCTCGCACTTTGCAGAATCACGTCTGAACCCACGTCTGACCCGTGAGGCCACCTGTAATGGCATGGCTTCAACTCATCATTTTGTATCGCGGGCGCAGCGAAGCCGCGCCCGCGATACAAAAAAGAGATTCTTCCACCCTGCCAGAGGCAAATCAGGTCATATCCAGAGATAGCGCAACTGGCGCTGCGTAAGTCCAGTCATTCAGTGGTATACTGTTCAGAAAGCGCAAGCAAGCTGATATTATACCCTATAATGAAAAATATGCTACGACCAATCGGGATTTTGCTGCTCAGCCTTGTCTGTTATCTGGCTGCCCAAGGAACAGGGATTGGCCTGTTCTTTCACCTCTTTTACCTGTTGCTGGCGCTGCTGGCGCTCTCTTTCCTCTGGGTGTGGAGCAATCTGCGCGGCTTGGAAGTTCAGCGCGAGCATATCACGCTCCGCGCCAATGTCGGCGACTATGCCCGCGAGCGCTTGACGATCCGCAACACCTGGCCCTTGCCTAAATTGTGGGTCGAAGTTCGCGACTATTCCGATCTGCTGCCTGCTCCTAAGACGGCTTCTCACTCGCCTCTGAAAACTCTCGCCACAAGACTTC
>JAKSDJ010000345.1 GCA_022360155.1 Chloroflexales bacterium
ACTGCTTGGCCGAAAGTCTTGCCCATCTGCGATTAGATGCATATTCTCGCGATAGGGCGAATGCTTTGGCCAACCTGGGCGCTCTCGCCTATGAGCAGGGGCAGTATGCACAAGCCATAGAGTTTCATCAGATCAGTTTGCAACTTCAGCGCGAGCTGGGAGATGCGTATGGAGTAACGCGAAACTTGCTCAATCTAGGGCGACCCGTCTTAGCCCAGGGCGACTATCTCGCTGCGCAGTCACTCTTGGCGGAAGGCTTAGCCCAAGCCCGCGCCCTGGAATCACCTGCGGATGAAGCGCTGTTCCTGGTGAATCTCGGACTCATGGCGGCCTACCAGATGCGCCTGGCGGAAGCTGCTGCCTCCATCGAGGAGGGTCTGGCTATCGCGCAGCGCCGCGGGGATCGGTGGTGTCAAGCCCAGGCGCTGCGTGACTTGGGCTTGGTGTCTATCCTCCAGGGCGATATGCCAACTGCCACCGATCGGCTTAATCAGAGTGTCCAGCATCTGCGTGTCGTGGAGGCGTGGGCCAGCCTGCCTGAATGTTGGGAGCGTTTGGCATATGCCGCTATTGGGCAGGGGCAGTATCAGCGTGCTCTTGTGTTGCTGTCTGATGCCGCCGAGCTGCGAGAGAAGACCGGCATCGCGCGCCACCCGTTTGAATCCGCCTTGTATGCCCAGGCCTGGGCGGCGCTTGAGGCGCAGGGGCTGGGTCTGGAGTGCGCCGTCGGGTGCGATACAACCTCAGATGTGTCCCTGGCAAGGCGAATATCCCCTTTGTGATGTATGACGATGAGAAGTGAGACGGCGCCCGTTGATGGTCTGTTTGTCATTACCAACACAACCCTTGCGCCACCGTTTGCCGAGCAGCTCGGGTGTGAAGTCGAAGCGAGGCCATTTGGACTGGTCATCAAGATGAACAGCCTTAAGGAAACGAGCGTGCCTGGCGTCTTCACAGCGGGTGACGCGGCCCGCACTATACACAACACCATGTGGGCGGCAGCGGACGGCGTTTCGGCGGAGATTTTCGCCCACCAGTCGTTGATTGTCGTCGATAACCCCTCCTACCATCGGGGCAAGTAACGGACCACCGCAGCATATCTGTCAGCGTCAGACGGGGTTGTCCATAGTGTCAACTACTGCTTCCTTGCATCGCTTGGCGGTACGATGTTGATGTTCGCAGTAGCCCGTTGCATGTCGACCTTTTACCTTCTCCTATGCTCTTTGGCGGCTCAATGATCTGAGATTGAATTGGTGTCTCTTTGCTGCTTTAACTCACCTAGGTTAAGCGGTTAATTTGAGACTGGTGGAAATTAATTGCTGAGACAGTGCTGATTAATCAGACGGTCTTAGGCTTGGGGTGTACTCGCAGGCAAGCGGGAGGCTCCTCGATATAGCTGGATCGTGGCCATGCTTTGAAGGGAAGCAGTTTGTTCTGCATCAGAAAGCGAGAATGTCATACGAGGCGGGCGAAGCGGAAGCATAAGAGCTTCTCTTCCCTATTGTTACAGGACTTACGCGGTTGCTTTCCCGCGCACTGTGAAATCATGCATGACCCGTTGTGTCGTGTATGGGAGCGTGGCGCCAACCGAATCATGTTGTATCAGGTGCGCGGCCCCGCTACGCACCTGATACAAAAAAAGAGGCTCTTCCACCCTGCTGGAGGCGAAACGGGTCGTATCGGCGGCTGCGGCGTCTGGCGCCGCGCAAGTTCTTTGAGTTACTAAAGGAGTTCAACAATGCAAGTTCATCACGTAGAACACAAATATCAAGGATCATACAACCACTATCGGACTACCACGACTTATTTGGTTGTTCACCATGCGGCGGTGATCTACCGATCGGGCATAGCCGTATTAGATGCCGTACATGACTATCATACCCAGCGGTGGGGAACCGGCGTAGGCTATCACGAGGTTCTTCTGGAAGAACCGAACGGCGAGATCGGATGCTACGTCGTAAGTGCTCCCAACCTGTTGCGCTTTCACGTTGCGTACCGTAATGATCAGGCCTGGGGCATTTCCTGTCTGACCAACTTCGCTGACCGGATCTCGGCAGAAAAGTGAATACAGGCGTTGGTCGAACGCCTCCGTGCGGCTCAAGAGCGATGGCCGGGCGCTCGCGTTGTGGGACACCGAAATATCGCCTTTCCGCCCTGGGAGTCGCTAGACAGAAGAGATTGGCGGACCTCGTGTCCGGGGATGCGCTGGCCGCAGTGGAAGAATCGCCTCTTCGAGCTTCTGAGTAACGCTTCGTCTCAGCCAGACATTGCACGAGACTGGGAAATTACGCGCGATGTTTCGTATGCAGCAGTCCGTACAGCGCCATTGCGAACAGCGCCAAAAGCGCTCAATGACACGGCCGCCTTGCCAAGCGGAACCCAATTCGAAGTTGACGCAATTGTGACCGGCGAAGCTATTGGCGGGAATAATCTTTGGGTGCATATGGCGCCGCCAAACGACCTGGGCTTTATTCACACCAGTATTGTGGCGCCTGTCGCCCAACCGCCGACCAGCGTTACTCCTACAGTTCCTTATACGCTCGATGAGACCAGTCCGGTGCTGGAGCCGGCCAGCGTCCAGGAAGCGCAGGTTGCGGCCTTCATCAAACGCAAGGGGACGCTGTAAGCGTCGACGAGATTGTCAGCTTGTACGCCCAGACCTATCACGATGCGGGCGTCAATCTGGTTTGGCTGATGGCGTGGCTTGATCTCGAGACCGGTGCGCAGCAAGCCGGTGGCAAGTGATATGTGCTTTCAAAAACTGGTAGTGGTGTGAACTCCTTCCAATTCTCTGATATATGTCGTGTGGGACGTACGAGAATATCGCGTACAGATGAAGCAAAACCGCTCTTTACTTTGTCATTTTGTCATTTGACATTGCTATAATTTGGTATGCCACAACAAAATGAAATACCTAATGAAAAGAGGCTTATAGTATGGATACAGTTTTGGTTACCGGAGCTTCAGGCTTCATCGGTGCGCATTGTATTCTTGAATTGCTGCGCGCCGGGTATCAGGTAAGAGCGTCGGTTCGTTCGCAAACGCGCAAAGCGGCGTTATTCGCCCTGCTGTGCAAGCATATGCCTAACACCAGCATCGAATGCGTGACCGCGTCCCTCGATCATAATGCGGGATGGGATAAAGCCGTCGCCGGATGTACGTATGTTTTGCACCTGGTGTCGCCATTGCCAACCGTGCAGCCCAAGGAAGCAGATGAGCTGATCCGCCTGGCGCGTGACGGCGCTCTGCGAGTGCTCAAAGCCGCCCTGCAGGCTGGGGTCAAGCGTTTGGTTATGACCTCTTCTCAGGCGGCAGTGTGCGGCTCACGCGTGACCTGCCCTGAGCATGTCTACAATGAAGATGACCGGACCGATCTCGATGATCCATCTGTATCTTCCTACAACCGGAGCAAGACCATCGCAGAGCGCGCAGCGCGAGATTTTGTCGCTGAAAATGGCGGGATCGAATTCGTCACCGTCAACCCCGGACTGGTTTGTGGCCCAGTGCTCGAATCCAAAAGCAACACATCTTTGGAATTCGTGAAGCGCTTGTTGGATGGCAGCTTGTTCATGATCCCGCCGGTTGGCTATGAGGTTGTCGATGTCCGTGATGTCGCCGTGTTACACCGGCTCGCGATGGAGCATCCTGATGCTGCGGGCGGGCGTTTTATGGCAAGCTCGGAATTTCTCTGGCTGCACGACATGGCTGCTATTTTGCGGGATAACCTGGGCAACAGGGCAAAGCACGTGACGAGCCGGCGCGCTCCCATCTGGCTGATGCGGGGCTTGGCTCTGTTTGATCCCGCAACGAGATCCATCTTGCCCGACCTCAATCAATACCGTCCTGTGGATCATTCCACCGCCACGCGCTTGCTTGGTTGGGAGCCCCGTCCGGCCAAGCAAACGGTCATTGCGACGGCGGAAAGCCTGTTGAACTATCGTGTCGTGAGATAGAGAGGGCGGGTTGATATTGCGCTTAAACGTCAACAATCAGCTGTCAGCCACGGAGCGACTGGCTGGTCGCCCTTCCTGACACATTCTGTGAACATGCCAACATCGCCTCGTTGCTCCGTCGCCTTATTATCTCCGCGCTTCATCGCTGCTTGAAGATTGAAGGATCAGCGGCCAAGCTTCATCTGCAAGAGACAGCTAGCGCGGCTGCAAGCCGCGCCTAATGATTTTTGACAATCAAAATCG
>JAKSDJ010000088.1 GCA_022360155.1 Chloroflexales bacterium
CAGATGGAACAATTCCATCCACCCCTCGAAAAGGGAAAGCGTTTTATCGAAAACTGAACGACACTACACTCGGTTGCTGCAGAGCAGTATCATACATCACCTAATTGATGCGATCCACCCGCGACTGAACCCAAAAGCCAGACGTGTTCTCATTAGTACTACAACGAGACATGCCATTCTGAACGCAGTGAAGAATCTCCTGACCAACATATGTGAGACCCTTCGCTGCGCTCAGGGTGACATCTTCGGCGATGTTCCAAAGCGCTGTGTCTGGAAGTCTCGTTGTAGTATTAGGTTGCGTCAGGAAGCCCGAGGCGACAAGCGTATAGATCCAGCCCGACTCGAAGCGCAATTCCGGGGTGGTGAAGGCCACATCTGATGAGCCGGCGGGCGAGATGTCGAAGCGATACGTCCCCTTGTCAACTTCGAGGTAGGCGCTATCCCAAAAAGCTGCGCCGCCCAGCACGACCATACCGATTCCAGCGAGTTTGATATCAACTGCCGGCGCATCGGGCGAGGCGTGGAGAATGCGGACTCGGGGTTTGCCAACCGGTACAGGGCTAGTATTATCGATCATAACGAGCGGCTCGATAGCAGCAACCTTGTTGACCGCAGCAATTGTGTAAGCTGTACCCGCATTGAGCGGCAAGGTTGCATCGAGAACAGCGCTGCCCAGTCCAACACCGGTCGGGGCAACCTAGATACGATAGGTTCCGGCGGGGACTGAGAGGCTGTCGCTCAGAGCGAAAAAGGGCGCATTGGTGAGGGCAGCGTCGCCGTTAACATAAACATCAACCGCAGGAGCATCGGGCGAAGCATGCATCACGCGAACCATTGCCATGTCGCTCTGGGCATAGCTATGCTGAGGCAATGCAGCTACGATTGCGAAAACTGTCAACAGTAGAGCAGCAACTCGACGCATTTCGATCACTCCTTGTTCTTCAAAGCAAAACTTTCGCGAGAACTCACAATAGGCCTCAACGACGCTCTGGAACGTGGGTTGGCTACGGATCGCGGAGTTGCACATTTCCAGCATCAGCCTGCTGGCAGGCATGGATAACGGACGAGTCGCTGCCACATATCTGCTCATATATGGCGGCGCACGCAGTACTGTGATGAAACTGGCGGTGAGAGGAAAATGAGTATTAGTACGCTCTACATGACCCTTGTTACGTCTACATCTGGGGCACGATGGGCATCAAAAAATATTGCGTTCATCTACTTTGTTTATGCGACTCAATGAGACGGTTGGATGTGCCCACCCATACCAGCAAAGATAAAGATATAGATGGCGCACTATAGCCATATGTGCAGAAGGTGCGCAGCTTGTCGGACAAGCCCAGGCGCTGGTTATGCTGCGATAGGAAACTCGAGTACGAAGCAAGCCCCGTGTGGTTGCACTGCCTCGAACAATGCCCGCCCGCCGTGCGCGGTCATAATTTCCCGCACGATTGCCAGCCCCAACCCCGCACCGCCATAAACGCTAGCGCCGGCGCTCCAATCCAGATCCGCCCCGCGCAGGCCGCGCTCCCAGATGCACCCACGCAATGCTGGCGGCACGCCTGGACCGTTATCCGTAACCCGCGCCTGAATCACCGAATTATCAGGCTGAACAACATCGACGCTGACCGATCCCCCGGCAGGAATCACCCGCATCGCATTATCAAGCAGATTCAGCAAGGCTTGCTTAATCCGGTCGCGATCACCCATGATTGGCGACAGATCTGCTGCAACCTGACAGGACAGCGTAACACCCGCCCGCCGCGCTCGGCCTTGCTGCAACGCGCACAACTCCTGCGCCAGCCCGCCGAGATGAATGCGTCGCTGTTCAGAAAGCAAGAGCGCACCGCTCGATGATGGATGTAACAACTCGTCCACCAATCGAGAGAGCCGCGCTGCTTCTTCTTCGAGTGTCGCCAACGTTGCCTGCTCTGCGGGCGAAGCAGTATCGTGCAGGTTTTCCAGCATCCCACGGATTGCCGCCAAAGGCGTGCGCCGATCGTGTGAAACGCTCCGAAAGAAACGATTGCGCGCCTGTTCCAACTCTTTCAGACGGGTAATATCGCGCATCACGAGCACGCTCTGCGGAATAACCGCTCCTGAAGATGGAGCGCTGGGCGCAATCAGATCACTTGCTGCAACAGGATTGATACTGACCAATACATAACGCTGGCCAATCATGATCTCCTGCTCGACAGGCGAGGCAGGCAAGCGCAATAGATCGAGATCGGCGAGGCGTTGCGGTATCGCCTCCTGGTCTGGAACCTGCAACAGCGTGTTGGCGGCGGGGTTCGCGAAGATCAGCGCTCCAGTCGCATCGAGCGCGACTACGCCTTCGGAGATCGCGGAGAGAACTGTGCTGAGTCGAGTGCGTTCCAGGTCGGTCTCGGCGATGCGCGCCTGGAGTTGCTCGGCCATATGGTAGAGGCTCTGCGCCAACAGCGCAATCTCATCACGCGATTCGGTCTTCTGGGCGCGCCGCCAACCGGGGAGTCGGCGTACAAAACGCTGCCAGAGGCTGTAACGCTGCGGGCGGGCGCTCAATAGTTCAGGTGTTGGCGCTGGGCTATAAGCCAGCACTCTGGCGTGATGGGTCAGTTGAACAATGGGGCGGGCAATCGTGCGCGCAATCAACAAACTGATGAAGACCATCACTAGAGTTGCAACGAGGGCCGCTTGAATGATCAGTTGGCGCAGATTGGCTTGAAGCTGACGTTCCGCACTGGTTGTATGGGACAGTTCGACAATGCCGCTAGGCGCTGTAGCGCCAGGAATCAGTCGGGCGACATAGCGCCGATCAGGGGACTGCGAAGCGGGCAGCGGCAAAGAGCTCGTAATATGGGTTAGAACTGGCAGGCTTGGGAACGGTCCAAGGTCGGCGCTCGCACTCAACAGCCTACCGTTGCTTGCAAAGAGACGCACCGTCACCTGAGCAGGTAAGACGCCGCTTTGGACTAGATCGGGGGCCAGGGCTTGCAGCTCGGCGCTGCTCTGAACCAACTCGCTCAGGAAACTGGCATAGATATCGGCTTGAGCGACAAGCTCCTGCTCGCGTTGCTGAGCGACATAGCGGCTTGTCAACACAACAAAGCCGCCGCCAAGCAGCAAAACACCGCCAAGCGTTATCAGCACATAGGTCAGAGTCAAACGTAGGGTGAGCGCCATTGTTTCACGCTACGGTTCATTCGGCCTGAAGAGTTGATCGAACACAACGACTGTATTGGTGCGGGTTTCAACCGGAAGCTGGATCATCTGCTGCTGTTGTTGCGCGGGATTGCCGCCATCGAGATAACGGCCGTCAGGAGTGAACCGAGCGCCCAGGCATTCAGGGTCACGGCTGGCGACAAAGAGCTGCTCGGCGGCATTCCAATCTAAGAAGCAGCCAGTAACGGTGTCCATACCTAGGAATGCCCGCCAGCTACCATCCTGATCATAGAAGACAAAGACGACATCTTCGCTTACATCGCGACGCTGGCGCACCCAAGCGCTTACGGCGAGCTTAGGCACAACGAAGCGCTGTGGTGTATTGACGCTATAGGTATTGACTGCTCCGGCAGCGATTTCGCGCGGCCCCGGGGCCAGGATCTGCCACCCGATCATGGCGCAGAACAAGACAACACCAAACAGCGCAATGCCAAAAATAATCAACGCCAGGCGTTGATTGCGTTCCTGGCGCTGTATCTGCAATGATCGTTCGCGTAGCATCATGCACCACATGACAAAGGGCAACGAATGGTGCGTTTCCGCCTCGCCCACCAACTGCCCGCTTGTTCCTACTTCCCGCGCTGATCGAGCGGTGTGTAAGGGACATTCATCGGTCCGATATACTCGGATTCGGGGCGAATCAACCGATTGTCACTATATTGTTCGTAGACGTGCGCGGTCCAACCAGCTACCCGGCTAACAGCAAAAATGGGCGTAAACAGGTCAATCGGAATACCCATCGTATAGTAGACCGACGCCGAATAGAAGTCAACATTGACCGGCAGGGACTTGTTATCCTGGACGATCTGGCGAATACGCTCGCTTATTTCGTACCAGCGCATGTTCCCGCTCGCCTCACTCAACTCATGCGAGAGCCGCTGTAGCCAGTTTGCGCGCGGATCGTCGGCCTTGTATACGCGATGACCAAAGCCCATGATTTTCTTTTTAGCTGAAAATGCGCCGCGCATATACTGATCCACGCGATCCACATTGCCAACCTCAAGCAGCA
Organism: Chloroflexales bacterium; assembly: GCA_022360155.1. Lineage (GTDB taxonomy): Bacteria > Chloroflexota > Chloroflexia > Chloroflexales > Chloroflexaceae > JAKSDJ01. Next base: position 4,214 of record JAKSDJ010000088.1, read on the forward strand.
TGCGCATGACCTGTTCGTTTGCACCGCCGTGCAAGCTTCCCTTGAGCGTGCCGATAGCCGAGACAACCGCACTATGCAGATTTGAGAGCGTGCTGGCAGTAATTCGTGCGGCGAAGGTGCTCGCATTGAGCCCGTGGTCGGCGTGGAGGATGAGGCAGGTGTCGAGAATGCGCGCTGCCGTCTCACTTGGCTCCTTGCCGGTGAGCATATAGAGGAAGTTGGCGGCGTGGCTGAGATGCGTGCTTGGCGTCACCGGCCACAGGCCATTGCGAATACGATCCCACGCGGCCACAATCGTCGGCAACGAAGCGGTGAGGCGGATGGATTTATTGACGTTGGCATCGAGCGAGTTGTCGCCAGTCGCCGGATCATAGGGGGCAAGCGCTGACACGGCTGTGCGCAGAACCCCCATTGGCGTGGTCTGTTTGGGCAACATCAGCAGGATGGAGATAACCTCGTTGGGGATGAGCCGATTGGCGATAAATTTGTTCTTGAAGCTGTCGAGCTGGCTTTTGTTTGGCAGCTTGCCATACCAAAGCAGCGCGGTCGTCTCCTCGAACGTCGAATGTGCCGCCAGGTCGTCGATATCTAGACCACGATAGAAGAGACGACCATTGATGCCATCAATATGGCTAATCGCTGTTTGAGCAGCCACAATACCTTCTAAGCCTTTATGCATAATCGTTGTATCGAGCTTTGGCGTTTCAGCCTTCCCTGGATTTGTAGGTACAGTCATAGCATTCCTTCATGTTTGGAACCATCGCTGAGAGCAAGGTCGCAAGAAATGGGGCATAAACAACGGAGAGGGTGTCAGGAGAAATCGTGCAACCTCACTTTCGGGCAGCGATTCATATGATCATTGCGACATCCATGTTTTAGACACGTGAAAACAGCCGGGCGGAGGCATTATTTCTTGCCCACTACTTGCGCATCTGACCGCTATAACGGTCTCGCCGTACGCAGTTCGCGCTCGTTCAACTGATCGCGAGACAGGTAACTGTGCGCTTGATACCCTCGACGCCATGGATCTCATTCATGACCAGCCGCCCTACATCACGCGGATCAGGGGTCTGGATCGTAACGATGATATCATACGGACCCGTGACGGCATCGACCGCTGTAATCCCTTTTACATCCCGTAGCGCAGCGATAACATGCCCAACATGGCCCGATTCGGCTTCGATTAACACATATGCTCGAGCGTCCATATGTTCGTCTCCTCATCGAAGTGTTCCACAGAGTGCGCTTCGTAACGCTTCAGGAAGAATAAAGTTTCACTGTCAATCTTTACCTGCAACGAGTATTGCCCGGTATCGACAATCACAGCCTCATCGAATCCTCTCCTCGCAGAGAACAGACAAATCTCGTCACACCATCAATGAGCTGTTCAGCCGGCAATGTTTCGATATGGTCAATCAGGGCGCTGCCGACGATCGCCCCATCAGCGCTAGCGCCAACCAATCGAACATGGTCAGCAGTACTGATCCCGAAGCCGACCACCAGGGGCAGATCGGTTTGGCGGCGCACACGCGCCAGAAAATCAGCCAACCCTGCCGCCATATCGTGGCGCGCCCCAGTCACGCCGGTCAGCGAAACACAGTAGAGAAAACCACGGGACATGCGGGCAATTTGGGCAATGCGTTCATCGGTTGTGGTGGGGGCGACGAGCATAATCAGGTCGAGATCGTGATCCAGCGCCGCGCGATGTAAACTCGCCGCTTCTTCGGGCGGCAAATCAGGCACTATCCAGCCATCGCCGCCAGCCGCAGCCAGGTCAGCGCAGGCCCGCTCGACGCCATAACGCAACAACGGATTATAGTAGCCCATCAGCAGCAAGGGCGCCTGAACGCCCCGTGAGCGCAAGGCAGCGACCGTCTCCAGACAGAAAGCAACATTGACGCCATTCTGTAGCGCACGCTGCGTTGCGCGCTGGATGGTCGCCCCATCCGCAAGCGGATCGGAAAATGGGACGCCCAATTCAAAGAGGTCGGCCCCGGCAGCCTCCATCGCGGGCACCAGATCCAGCGTGCTATCGCGCTGGGGAAAACCAACCGTGAGATATGGCATCAACGCTACCCGCCGGTCGGCGCGTAGGCGAGAAAAAATTGTGGCGATACGACTCATACGTATTCCATGGACATTTTTGTGCAATACTCGTATGCGGCATGATACCACACTTAGCCAAGTTCAGATCGGGCGACTCCAGCGCACTTCGGCGCTCAGGCAGGTCCGCCCTTCGTCCAGGCGGGCGCTTTGCGCAGCATCCCTACATCATCTCTTTTCCACGCCGCCCCAAACCTGTCTCTCCGCGTCTCCCCTCCTCTTCGTCATCACCTCATCGCCTCTTCAATCAGGCGCAAATTCTGTTTCGGAGTGCAGCGAGCGCACAAAAGCAGCGATTAGCTTCGCTGCATTCGTAACATCGGCTAGATCAACCATTTCATTCGGCGAGTGCATATATCGATTGGGAATGCTGATCACCGCAGTCGCCACACCGCCGCGAACCATATGGATAGCATCGGCGTCGGTGCCGGTGAAGCGCGGGCTGATCTGTAGGCTATACGGGATCTGTTCGCGGGCGGCAAGCTCCAACAGCCGATTGTAGGCCAGCGGGCTATTCGCGGCGCCGCGTGACAGCACGGGGCCGCCCCCCAGTTTGACATCGCCCTGCTGTCGTTTATTCGCCTCGGGGTGATCGGTCGCAAAGGTCACATCCACAACAACCGCGACATGTGGCTCGAAACTAAAAGCAGCCGTTGTCGCCCCGGCGAAGCTTGTCTCCTCCTGAGTTGTTGCCACGGCGGCAACGCTGACACTAGGCCGATCCTGCGCCAACAGCCGCAATGCTTCAAGCACCGTGAAGGCGCCGATGCGATTGTCCAGGCTCCGGCTGATAATCCGCCCGTGGGGCAATTCATACAAGGGAGCATCAACAACACCCACACAACCGACATAGACGCGCTCCAGCGCCTCATCGCGACTCTTGACGCCAATATCGATCCACATATTCTCAATTTTGCTCGCCTGATCACGTTCGTCGGGTTTGAGCAAATGGATTGGTTTCTTGCCAATAACGCCGACGATTTCGCCAGCCTGGCCCAACAGCCGTACCCGCTGCCCAACCAGAACCTGCGCATCCCAGCCGCCGACCGGCGCAAAGAACAGAAAACCTTCGTCGTCGATATGACTCACCATGACGCCAATTTCATCAATATGCCCAGCAAGGAGCACCCGCAGGCCATTGCCTTCTAAAACAGCATAGCTGTTGCCATGCACATCGGCGCGTACATTATCGGCGAACGTACGGGCTTCATCACGCCACACTTTTGCTGCCGCCGCTTCATCACCAGATGGGCCGGGAGTGCTAAGCAAGCGTTTAAGGAAAGCAAGAATGTTCGCATCCATAACCTACTCCTTTGGGTAGCACGAAAAAGATGTTGTTCATATAGTATACCTGTGTTCGTGAAAAAACACAGCAAAGATATCACATCGTTCGCAGGGATTGTGGTATCTTGAATAGTACAGAACTTACGCAGTAGCTACTCATACTATCGGCGAGACGGGTATGAAGAGCGACCGATTACGGCTTTGCACTGTGGTCAAGGAGCTTGCGCTATCGCTCTGCATCAAGCACTTGTCGTATGAAAGGGAAAACTTGGAGAATAACTCAAGCTCCAAGGAATTTTGCTGACCGATGCAAGGGCCATATTGCATGCACATCATCAGTCAGCAAGACGGGGCTTTCGGCAAGCCCAAGGCGCCCTGCATTCCGCTATCGCGTACAGCCTAGGAACAACGGATACAATGTGCAACAGGAGACAGCATATGCGTCGGATTGGTGTGCTCTTCAACCCATTTTCTGACACTTCCATACGACTATCCATTGAGGTCGCCGCCTGGTTGCAGAACCAGGGTATCGAAGTTTGGCGCGGTGAGTCGCAGGAAGGGCGCGACGACCCCTCAGTTCTCGCTGGCGAAGAGTTGTTGATCGCCCTGGGCGGTGACGGCACAGTATTACGCGCAGCTCGGCTGGCGATCCCGCACAATATTCCAGTGCTAGCTGTCGCCCTGGGGCGCTTGAGCTTTATGTCCGAAGTGGGGCCTGAACAACTCTATCCCAGCTTACAGGCGCTCCTCAATGGCGAGGGCTGGCACGATAAACGCACATTACTACACGTTACGCTCAAACGACAGGGCCAGGTAGATATAGAGGCGACTGCGGTCAACGCGGTGGTGATGTCGCGCAGTGATCTCAGCCGG
>JAKSDJ010000623.1 GCA_022360155.1 Chloroflexales bacterium
CCAACGAGGTGTGTCTGGCAGTCTCGTTGTAGTACTAGTGATAGTATTATAATTATCCACAGATAACACAGATAGCACAGATGTAGATCTGATCTTCATCGATGGCATCTGGAGATCATTCTCTGGGAAGGCAAGGGTATGAGCGAGAGCAATCAGCAGCAGCGCGATCCACAGACCTATGCTATCCTCGGTGCAGCGATGGAAACGCACAAAGTGTTAGAAGCTGTCTGAAAAGCCGTTTGACCAGGCAAGCAAGGGATCAAAAACTGGGGTGTCGCGGAGCACCAGTGCGTCGACATGTGGAGTGGGCAAGCCAGGCTTGCGCGCGGCAGCATGGCTGCCGCACTCCATACCCCTTTTCAGACAGCCTCTTAGGTCATGGTTTTCTCGAAGCGGTGTATCAGGAAGCCCTAGCTGAGGAATTTCGCCAGAGGCGGATACCGTTTGTTGCGCAGACAGAGCTTCCGATTATTTATAAGGACAAGCGGTTAGTGGCACATTATCGTGCTGATTTTGTTGTCTTTGACAGCATCATCGTCGAGATAAAGGCTCTGGATGGGCTAAAAGCCCGCGAAAGAGCCCAGGTGCTCAATTACCTTAAAGCGACCGGCTCTCGGCGTGGACTCTTGCTCAACTTCGGCGCTCGCAATCTCCAATATGAACGTCTGGTGTGGGGATGCGAATGTATCCGCCAATACCACAAATGCCATAACGGTTGGGATTGTTTGTATCTGTGGCATCTGTGGATGCATACTGAGGCGCCTGGACTGTATCTAGCGACAATATGATCATTAGCCACCGATAACACAGATAATCTGAATCTTCATCTCGTATCGGCGGATTACTATCTGGAAAGCAGCCAGATAAACATAATGCGGTCGCGATCATTGCTCAAGCGCCCGAGCGATAGCGTTCCCACACGTCCGGGTTGACCAGATGGGTCGGGCGTTCGCCCCGGAGCGCCATCGCGACTTGCTCACAGGCTTGCACCTGCATGCGCACGACGCCGGCGCTGGTATATGAGCCAATATGTGAAGTGCAGATCGCGTTTGGCAGTGCAAACAACGGATGTTGCGCGACTGGCGGCTCGGGATCGAAAACATCGATGCCGGCCCCTGCAAGATGACCCGATTCGAGTGCTGCTACCAGCGCCGTTTCATCGATCAGCGCGCCGCGGGAAACATTGACAAGATAGCTGCCTGGCTTCATCATCGCCAGCGTATCAGCATTCATGAGGTGATGCGTTTCCGGCGTTGCCGGGCAGTGGATCGAAAGTACATCGGCTTGCGGCAACAGCTCGGCTAAAGAAGCGACCAACTGCACGCCCAGCGCTGCAGCGCGGTCCGGCGCCACGAATGGGTCATAGGCGAGCACGCGCATGCCCAGCACACGGGCAATCTCGGCAACCCGCCCGCCGATGCGCCCCAACCCCGCCAAACCCAACACCGCGTCGTGAACCTCCAACCCAGGGCGAAGGACGCCGTATGGCGGAAAGCCCGCCCCCGAGCGGAGCAGACGGTCGCTGACAGCCACTTGTTTGGTTAGGTTGAGCATCAACGCCACGGCATGTTCCGCCGTCGACTCGGTCGGGCCATCCGGGGTGTTCAGCACCAACACACCGCGCTCGGTTGCGACGTCAAGATCGATGCAGTCTACGCCGATACCGGTACGCGCGATGATTCGCAGCCGTGGGCCGATACGATCAAGCACTGGGCCATCGAACACCTGCGCGGCGCCAACAATCAGCGCCGCATACGCTGCAACTTCCTTATACCAAGTTTCCAGACTGGCCGGACGACTGGTAACCACGTGGGCAATCGGGTCGAGCACAGCCAATGCGGGCGGCTGAAACTGACTGTGTGTCCATACGGTTGCTTTATTCATTTGACCATTCCTCCATTGCAGATAGCAAATCACCCACTGTAACGGATGGATTGAGCGCCTTTCGCTGTTCGTTCACCGGCGCTACGATACATCGAATCGCAAGCGACAACCCAGACCACGCGAACCAGGTCGTCCCAGAGTACTGCTATGCATACGTTACCGCTTCACGGAAAATATATCTGCAATCATACCACAAGAAACAATGTGTCTCGCACAAGTAGACATTCAGGAGTAGGGCTGTTATAATCGCAAAACATCCCCAATATATCCAAAGACACCCATCGCTAGATCCCTGCTGAGATAAAGGCGTACGATCCATGGACCACGATCCTAATGTCCATCGGCTCGCTTGCCGTTCATTCTCGCAGGCAAGCATGTTGAAAATATCGCATACCGATGCAGTACTATGGGAACAAACGAGTAAGGGGCTCCGCCTGATCTTTTTTCTTTTGTTCGCGGGAGGTTTATCGTGTATACCAACACAAGCAAAGCAAAGCTCAAATCCGGAGAGACGATGTTCGGCTGCTTCGTACGCTACCCCGATCCAACATTGATTGAGGTGCTTGGGCATATGGGCTGGGATTTTCTCGTCTTCGACTGCGAACACGGCACGTCCGAACCGCGCGATGTCGAGAATATGGTACGGGCGGCTGAATTGCGCGCTGTAACACCGATTGTGCGCGTGCCAACCAACGCCCAGCCGATCATTCTGCGATATATGGACACGGGCGCGCAAGGTGTGCAGGTACCGTGGGTCAACACCGCCGCCGAGGCCGAGGCTGCTGTTCGCTCGGTGAAGTACGGGCCGCGCGGGATTCGCGGGCTAGCTGGGATTCGCGCCAATGATTTCAATCAGCGCGTGCCGTTGAGCGAGTATGTCACATTCGCCAACCGCGAGACGATGATTATTATTCACATCGAGACGCTCGATGCTGTGAAGCAATTGCCCGAAATCGTGAAGATTGACGATATCGACGTGATCTTCATTGGCCCAACCGACCTCTCGCACTCGGCGGGCGTGCCGGGCCAGCTTCAGCATCCCGACGTACAGGCGATATTCCAGCAGATCACCGAAACAGTGCTTGGCAGCGACAAGGCGCTCGGCATTATGGTTCAGAATGCTGACGGCGCCAAACAGTGGCAGGAACGCGGCGCGCGCTATATCGCCATCAACTTTGAAGCGCTGCTTGGACCGGCCATGCGCGGCTATCTGCAAACCGTCCGTGCATAGATAAAGAAGGGGCAAGGTGGTGGAACACCAGAGACGCTGCGGGCCTTGCGCACCTCACCCGACAGCATAAATCGGCCATCACCTGGGCGACGTTCACGACCGATCATGAGCGTCGCCCAAGAAACGCCTCCTATCAACACAGAGCTAGCACACTTGGTTCCTAGCGTGTTTGACCAATTGTCGCTGCAACTTCCGCACAGCTAGCGTTATCTCTAGCGGCCCAGGGTATAGAGCAGGCGGTTGGGCGAACCGCGCAGGTTGCTGAGTTTGCCGGTCGAAGCGTTGTTCACCAGATAATCCCGGACCTGGGACGGGCTGGCGCTGGGGTTGTTCTGCAAATACAAGGCCATCGCCCCAGCCACGTGCGGCGCCGCCATCGAGGTGCCGCTGATAGTGTTCGTGCTGGTATTGCTGGTGTACCAGGCCGAGGTGATGCTCGATCCCGGCGCCAGGATGTCCACACACCTGCCCCAGTTCGAGAAGGAGGAGCGGCTATCGCTACTGGTCGTCGCGCCCACCGTCACGCCTTCTGTGACCCGATTGGGCGTGCCGCGACAGGCGTCGATATTGTCATTCCCGGCCGCGAGCGCGACCTGCACCCCGCTATTGATCAGGTTGCGCACCGCCTGGTCGGTGGAAGTGTTGGTGCAGCCGCCACGGCAGCCCAGACTCATATTGGCCACGGCGGGCTTGACGGCGTTGTTCCGCACCCAATCGACCCCGGCAATGACCTGGGACCACGACCCGCTCCCAAAGCAGTTGAGCACGCGAACCGCATAGAGGGTCGCCTCTTTGGCCACGCCGTAGGCGCTCCCCCCGACGGTGCCCGCCACGTGGGTGCCGTGGCCATTGCAGTCATTCCCGTTCTGCCCGTCCCCGATGGCGTCATAACCGCGGCGCGCGCGCCCGCCAAACTCATTATGGCTGAAACGAATGCCAGTGTCAATCACATACGCACTCACTCCGCTCCCGGTGGCATTGTAGGTGTAGGAGTTGCTCAGGGGCAAGTTACGCTGGTCCACCCGGTCGATGCCCCAGGTTGCCGGCGACTGGGTTTGGATCGCGTACGCTATGCTATCGGCCTCGATGTAGTCGACGTGGGGGTTGCGGCGCACAACCTCAAGGGCTGCCGGGGGCAGCGTAGCGGCAAAGCCGTTCAAGGCCGCGCTATATTCGAAGTGGATGACGCCGCCCTGGGCTGCCGCGGCGGCGAGCGCCTGGGGGCGGGCGCGCTGGGCGCGGGCGTCATCGTTCAGGACGACGATATAGCGGTCTTGAATGACTTCAGGGTTCTCCAACCCACGCACGGTTGCCGCGGGCGCGTCGTGCTGGGCGAGCGCCGCCGTCGTACTGGCCAAGATGAATGTCACGGTAAGCAGGAACCGAAGCAGGATTCGCATGGGATCTTGATCCTTTCCATGTACCGAAGCAGTATCGGTACGAATGCATTAAATTGTTAGGAAAACCTAGCACAAAAGGGCCGCTAGGCCGCTAATCACTAATCTGTTTTCATACCTGCGATGTGCGCAGCGCGCACGGAATCCGGATGATATTAATGCAGAAAGACACCTCCTTGTGTAGCAGCCAAAGAGCGGCTAGTACTACAACGAGCCATGTCAATGCTGAACCCTTCGGCAAGCCGGTCCTGAGCGTAGCCGAAGGATTCAGGACCGGCGCAGTGAAGAATCTCCTTGCCAACGGGTGTGAGACCCTTCGTGGAGCCGGCTCTGAACGCAGCCGAAAGGCTCAGGATGACACCCGAAGCGAATTCCAACGCAGTGCGCTTGAAAGTCTCGTTGTAGTACTAGGCAACGATCAACATAACGTC
>JAKSDJ010000280.1 GCA_022360155.1 Chloroflexales bacterium
ACTGCCCAGGTATTCCTGAGTGGTTTGGGCTTGGTGATTTTAGGCGCTTGTATTGGCGGTTTGATCCCGCTGGCGCGTCAGGTGCTCTCGCGGGGCGAATTGCGGGTGTTGGCCGGCGAACAAGTCGGACTTGTTCGCGAAGTGACCGATACTGCAACGATTGGTCGCTACGACGGTAACGATCTCTACTTGCCTGATGCTGGGGTTGCCTGGCGACACGCAGTTGTGCGGCGCTCCAGTTCGGGATTCGAGTTGGAGGTGCTGCCTGCCGCTGATACCGAAGCCCATGTCGGCGTACACCCAGTCATGCCGGGGACAAGCCAGCGCCTGCGTAATGGCGACCAGATCCGCATTGGTGAAGCGCTGATGGAGTTCGTCGGTCGCTGAAGGTCTCGTTGGCACGTTGGCATGTTAATGATGTAGGTGGTAGGCGCGGCTTGCAGCCGCGCTTGCTGGCTCTTATGGAGAGCGGCTATGTCTTGGCAGGTTGACATGTTAACTGGCTGACACGTGAGCATGTTGGAACGTTGCCTTCACTGAAAACTAACGGCTGATACCTGACCGCTAACAATATATGGTATGATGCAATCATTATGCCCGGATGCTTCGAGAATCTCGACCTGTCTTTGAATCGGATCGAGCTGGCCCGCCAGCGTGCAGCGGCGGGCAGTGGTTATATCGATCTGACGAGCAGCAATCCCACCCATCAGGGCCTGTTTTTTCCGCTGGAGGTGCTACGCGATGCTGCCGAGACATACTGGACTGCACGTCGTTATGACCCAGACCCGCGGGGCAACCTTGCGGCACGACAGGCGATTGCTGCATTCTATGCCGGACGTACGCCGCCGCTCGATCTGCCCGACGAGGCCATCTTCATAACCGCCAGTACGAGCGAAGCCTACAGTCTGCTGTTTACGCTGCTGGCCGATCCTGGCGACAATATCCTGGCTCCTAACGTAACTTACCCGCTGTTTGAATATCTGGCTGAGGTACATCGGCTCGAATTGCGTTTTTACGATCTGGATGAGCAGCGCGGCTGGCAAATCGATGGCCCTAGCCTGCTAACTCAAGCTGATACGCGGACCCGCGCGGTGCTGATCGTCTCGCCCCACAACCCGACTGGGGCGATCATCCAGGCTGCACTGCCGGAGCTGAGCGGGTTGGGGGCGCCGTTGATCTGCGATGAGGTCTTCGCGCCTTTCACCTACAGTGTCCCCGCCACACCGCCGATTGCTGCGCTCCACCCCGATCTGCCGGTCTTCACACTCAACGGCATCTCGAAAATGTTTGCACTGCCCGATCTCAAACTCGGCTGGATCGCCCTGAGTCCCCTAGCCCAAGTCGCCTACGCCGATCGCCTCGAGTTGCTCAATGATACCTTTCTTGGCGCAAACAGCCTAACTCAGACAATGCTGCCCGCACTGTTTACGCAGGGGGCCGGCTTTGTCAAGCACATAGCGGCTCAGGTGCGCGCCAACCTAGATCTGGCCCTGGAACGCTGTGCTGCGTGTCCTGCGCTGGAACTGCACGCCCCTGACGGCGGTTACTACCTCTTTCCGGCGGTACGCGGCTGGGACGATGAAGAGGAACTGGCGCTCTATTTGCTCGAACATGGCATTTTGGCGCATCCCGGCTATTTCTACGGCGATGTCCCGGGTTCTCACCTCATGCTCTCCGCGCTGACTGAACCGGCACGTTTTGCCGTTGGCCTCAACCGACTCTGTATGATCCTCAATAAGTAAAAAGATTGTTAGGTGTTACTACTACAACTTGTTTGATGCATGACTTTACACTACACGGGTTAATATGCCCTTTCTAGCTCGTTCTATAGGCATATGCCTATTGCATGTGTGGGAAGAATAGTGTATAATTACTCGAAAATAATAACTTTATTTATATCTACGTATCATACCTATAGTTAAGTTGGTTCAACAATCTTATCATACAATCATGTATCGTCGGCCTTCTGTTTTGTTGTGTACCCTGGCAGGGAGTTCCGTGTGTTACGGCAACGACGTACTCCATTAACCGATTCATTCAACGATACTCATAAACTCCTCGGGCAATTGCTGCATACGCCAGCGCCCAGTAGCGGTGAGGCATTACGCCCTGCGACGCTTCGCTCTGTCGCTGAGCAACGCCGGATCGCGCTTCGTTCTTTTCTCTGTCGCACCTGGTTGGATCATACGTTGGGCCATGCTGAGCGCCTATTACTGCTTATTGTGACTGTCTTCTTCGTTTCCTGGTTTGTAGATGGTTATGGGCGCGATTGGCTTCATCAACTCCAGCAGTCGCGCTGGAACACCAATCTTGGTGCAACGCTTGACTCTGCTATACGACAGACGAATGTTCAAGCAATCGCTGTCGCTAGGCTGGCGAAGGTGCGCATTGCTCTTCCCTATACGACACCTGATATGGAGCGAACGGCTCCAGCCGAGGAATACCTCGCGCCGGCCAATATTGCGGCGCCGGTTGCACCCGCCGATCCTTACCCCAATCGGCTCATTATCCCCACGATTAGCGTGGATACGCCGGTTCAGGAGGTCTTCATCGAGAATGGTGCGTGGCAAGTAGCCGACTATGCAGCAGGTTATCACCACGGCACTGCGCTGCCTGGCGCTTCAGGCAATATGGTGATGGCTGGGCACGCCGGATTGCGCGGCGGTGTGTTTCGCAGCCTTGGTCAACTACAGCCGGGTGATGAAGTGATCGTCGAAACTGGCGGTTGGCGCTACAGCTATCGTGTGCATAACGCGATCAATGTGTGGCCGACCCAAGTTGAGGTGATGTCCCCAACTCCAGAGCCGATTCTGACCTTAATTACCTGCACGGCCTGGGATACCAAACGATTAGTTGTTGTTGCGGATCTTATCGATTCACGCCCACTCAATTGAGGCGGGTGCGAAGGGCGATGTTGCCCAATGCGACGACACGCTCACTACCAGTGCAAGCAGAGTACAGCGGCTAAAGAAGCCCGTGACGTAACCCGATTGTTACGCCCCCGAACCGCTTGTTAGTACTTTTGAGGAAGCCCATGTCACAGTTCTCGCATCGTCGTCGCCAATTACCGCCCGGACGAGGCCGCGCCCCGGCCCGCTGGACGGTTTGGGAAGTCCTACTTGTTATTTTCAGTGTGTGTATGATCGTTTTTCCCTTCTATGCCGAAGTGATAAACTGGATCAATCCGCCACCCGCTCCGGCTTTGCAAAGGGTCACGAATACACCGCCTGTTGATACGCCGACACCAGGAGGACCGCCTACACCAACCGTGGGCGCTCCGACTGCAACCCCGCCGCCGGGCAGTACGCCGCCAACTGCGACGCCGCCGCCGCCGACTGCAACCCCGCCGCCGGGCAGTACGCCGCCAACCGTGACGCCGCCGCCACCAACCGTCACACCGGGCGGACCGACCAACACGCCGGTGAGTACGGCAACATCCGCGCCGCCCCCAACCGCAACGGCGCCGGGCGGGGTAAACGTCCGTGTGTTCAAGATTGCTTCGGTATCGCAAGCTAGCCCTGGCCAGGAATATAGCTATAGCATCACTGTTGTTACCAACAGCGCAACCAATATCGAAGCAACAATGCAGGACTCGTTCGATAGCAATCTTGAGGTGGTGAATGCGGCGACAGGCTCAGGCTCGTGTAGTTCTGGGCAAACAGTCAATTGCACCTTGACCATCAAGAGTGATATGCCGGCATCAATAACGGTGAATGTTCGGGTCAGGCCTGGCGTCGCGAGCGGTACGGTCATTAATAACCGGGCGAGTGCTAGCGGCGCTGGCGCTTCCGGTACGTCTGATGTTGTTACAGTTACTGTTAGCGGTCAGATAGTGCCGACGCCTGGTGTCCCAACTAATACTGCGACGACAGCACCTGGCGTACCAACCAATACCGCGACGCCTGGTCCGCCACCACCGTCGCCACCGCCGCCGCCGCCACCGCCACCGCCACCGCCGCCACCGCCGCCGCCTGATGGCGGGGGACCGCAACCAACCCAAACGCCACCGCCACCGCCGGCGCCGCCTACCCCAACCATTCCTGCGCCCGCCGAGCCGCCGCCGCCGCCGCCGCCGCCGCAGGTGACGCGACCGCGTCAACCTGGACCAATGGCGACAGTGGTCCAGATTCAGGGTACTGTTCAGCCAGCTTTGCCAGTTTTAACAGTTGCCCCAGCTGCTACGTCGATTCAGTCGTCTATCCCGTTGGTAGACAACAGTATCATATTGCGTATGGCCAGCGATTGGGGCAGCGCCCGCCCTGGGCAAGAGGTTGAATTTATCTTGCTTTTGCGCAACGAGCGACCGCAGGATGCCTCTGGCGTTAATGATCTGCGCAATATTATCATCAGCAGTAGAATGCCGGCGAACCTAGAGGTGCAAGGGGCGACGGCAGACCTACAGGGCGATCCAACGGTCAACGGCAACGATATTGAATATACTGTCGATCGTCTCCAGCCTGGCCAAGGGGTCGAGATAACCGTTCGGACTGCCATCAAACAGGATGTGTCTCGTGGGACGCTGATTGTGTCGCAGAGCCAGGCTAACTATGATGCATTGACCCAGCCCATCTTTTCCAATATTGTGACGATTCAGGTGGTAGATGCGCCTGCGCTGCCAACCAACACCACCAATCCGGCGACGCCGACTAACACCGCCAGTCCGGTGGTGTTGCCAACCAATACTGCCAGCCCGGCGCCAACCGAAACGCCAACTCAGAATGCAACAGGAAGTAGGGCGCTTCCGCTTCCCAATGCTGCAACTGCTGCGCCAACAACAGCGCCAGCTGGCGGCGCTCCGGCGGTCGGCCAGGCTGATTTGCCGGCCACAGACTCTGGTGTGCCGCTCATGGGCTTTGTCTTGCTGGGTGCGACCCTTCTGATCCGTACCTATCGATTACACCGCGCCCGCGAGCGTATCTAACCGGTGCGCGCTTAACTGGAATGGCATGTTCTATCACCCGCCCGCTTGTTGTGGCGGGTGATGGTTTTTTCATCACAATATTTGCCGGTCGGTGCGGTCGGCAGGATGCTCTCGTGTATAGTGACAGTTCTTGCACGCAAGGACAAGGTTCGAAGATAGCAACTCCATGGAACACCAGCAAGATCCGATCTGCTCACAACCACATTATCCCCTGCATACTCGCCTTTTGATTGAGCTTTTTCTTGACAACGAGCTCCCCGCGATCCAGACACTGACCATCGAGCCGGAATATGGCCACGTTGGACGGATCGTCTATCGTAACGGCGCAGTACGGCTCTTTCGGGGAGCTAGTATTGGCGTCAACAGCCACAGCGCCGCCGAGATCGCGCGGGATAAGGGGTACACGAAGTTTTTTCTCCAGAACCTTGGCTATGCAACGCCCACCGGTAAAACATTTCTATTGCCGGCGTATATCCAGAGGATTGACCAGAATCTTGCACGCTACGGGTTTACCGCATATTCCTACAGCGAAGCGATTTATACATATATCGACTCGGTCGTTGGTTATCCTTGCTTTATAAAACCTAACGAAGGATCGCAAGGGAAAGGCATCTACAAATGTTTTACGCCTGACGATGTGCATGCCGTTATTTCCCAATATCAGCGCGAGAAAGTGGATGTCTTGTTAGTCGAAGCGGCTATCGCCTATCCCGACTACCGTGTGGTCATTTGGCGTAATCAGATGATTGCTTGTTATCTACGCCGCCCACTCTTCGTGGTTGGTGATGGCTGCTCAACCATTCGCGATCTGTTGAACCAGCGGCAGGCCAGCATGAATCAAGCGGGTCGCCATGCGCTCATAAATCTCAATGACCCGCGCTTGCATCAGAAGCTACGCCGGAGTAACCGTACACTCGATACAGTGCCGCGTAGCATGGAAGAGGTTGAACTTCAGGATGTCTCCAACCTGTCGATTGGCGGCGAAGCTGAAGACTATACGGCGCAGATGCACCAGCGTTGGGTTGAACTATGCATCCGGATCAGCGCCGATATGGGGCTTGGATTGTGTGGTATTGATATCGCCTGCGCTGATATCGAAGACCCAGACAGCGCCTATAGCGTGCTCGAAATCAACGCCGCGCCTGGTTTGGAAAATTATGCCGCCCTAGGTGTGCGCCAGGCAGCCTTGGTCCGCGATCTCTATCGGCGCATCTTCAGCGAGAGTCCAGTAATTCAAGCTTAACACTCCTCTTGCATTGCTCTAATTTTCTTCTGACATTCTCCCGTTATCATTTGAACTGTACCAAATGACTGGTTTCATCAAAAGAAGATACAGTTTCAAGGAGTGATAAAAATGACAACCTTTGTTCTACGCCGACCTTCCTGGGATCGCCCGCTGATGTGGAATACAATGGCATATCGAACCGACCGCAGTGCAGTAACCGCAAACGTTGCTCTGAACGTGACCGAAGACGAGAGCGGTTATACCATCGAAGCATTCCTGCCCGGCATCAACCCTGCCGATCTGCACATCGAACTCGTTGACCGCGTGCTGACAATGAGTGGCGAGTTCAAGGCTCCGGAAGAGACTGAGGGCGTACGCTATCACCTGCGCGAGCGCAACACAGGCCGCTTCGAGCGCTCCCTGCGCTTCCCGACGCTGATCAACAGTGATGCGATTGAGAGCAATTACACGCACGGCATTCTGACTATTCGCTTGCCAAAGGCCGATTCGGCTAAGCCGCGCCGTATTCAGGTCCAGGTTCAGCCCTCATTGACCGAAGCAAGCGCCAACTAATCGTTTTCCGCCTTGTGGCGTATTGATAGCCGCCCGTGTGGACCAGCAGCGTCCGCACGGGCGCTTTGCAGTTTGGCAGGTTGGCTCCTCTGTTTCGCTGCGCCGTCGTTCCTTGTCTACTGTCATACTGATCCCTTCGGCTCCGGCTCAGGGCGGGCTCCGCGAAGCACCTCAGCTCTCTGCCGTTGCGCCCTCGTATCTTCGTGTCCTCGCATCTTCGTGTCCTTGTTTCATCCTCTCATCACTTATCCTCGTCACTGGTATAATAGCTGGTAAGATGCCATGTTTATGAGAGGAGAACGACGATGTTCAAGCGAATCTTGATGGCAATCGACGGATCGCCTGTGGTCGAGCGCGAGGTGTTATATGCTGGACATCTGGCGCGGATCGAAGAGGCTCAGATTACTGTTCTCCATGCCTACGAGTTGCCTGATCGCTACGAAGGTTATCCCGGCTATAACGACTTAGCCGACCAATATCGTGCTGTGGCGCAAGCTCTCGTGGCCGAAGTTGTGGAAGAGTTGCGCGAAGATGGCGTGCAAGCTCAGGGTGAATTGCGCTCCGGCTCGGCGGCTGAAGCCATCATTGCTGCGGCGCGTGATCACAACATCGACCTGATTATCATGGGCACGCGCGGCAGCAGCAACCTGCAGGATATTCTTGGCAGCGTCAGCGCTCAGGTGTTGCGTTTTGCCCACTGTCCGGTTCTCGAAATTCCATAAACCCAGGAATGACCGTTTGGATGTTGGTTTGTGCAAGGTGATGCGATAGCGTTCTCGACAGCGACGAGCACGTGTATTGTTGTGCTTTTCCCCTGCCTTTTTGGCTTTCTGTGTGGAACTGCGTGATATGCAGATCGTGTGTTAGCGTGTGAGTGAGACGACGGGCGGACGAATCTCGTCGAAGACGCCTTCATACCAGGCAAAAAAGCCCTGAAAGCTGATCAACAATACGATCATCCACGCAATCCAGCGTCCGTTTCGTCCGCGCCGGACCAGCTGATCGAGAACGAGCCCAATCAGCACGCATATCAGGGGTATAAGAAAATAGATATAGCGGACCTGGCGACCAATCCAAAATTCAACAGCTAAAAAGAACAGCACAACGCCAATCCACGCACCTATCAGCGCGGTGACTCCTGGCGATTGCATCCGCCACCGTATCAAAAATAGTCCAAGTAACATGAACAGCACGCCAAGCTCGTGAAATGCTATTCGAAAGCCGCTGATGACCAACTGACCTGTGACCAAGCGTTCGAAGCGAGGTGTTTCCGTCGGTTGGGCCGGTTCCAGTACTTGTGCTACCATACTTGTGACGAACGGTGCGTAACAGAGCGCCAGCGCGCACAGACTGCTGAGCGTCAGGATAAGCAGGAATCGCCAGCGTATGCTGCTTATGGTCTCAGTCTTCCACATCCCCAGCCAGGCTAGGCCGAGCCAGGCCGTTGTTAAGAGCGTGATGCTGATGTGGCTGAGCAAGACCACGCTCAACAGCACCCAGCTTACCAGCCACCCCCAGACGTTTGGGCGTTGGAATGTCTGGATCAACACTAAGGCTAGGGGAGCGATCAGCGCCTGCCCGACGATCTGGGTTGTAAAGCCCCACCACAGAATATGCAGGCTGATTGGCATACCAATCATCAGTAACGCGCTGAAGACCGCCGCGCGGTCGCTGGCGCCTAGCCGGCGGGCTAGTAAAGCCGTGGAGAGCGCAACAAAACCATCTACTACCCCCAACACGCTGTGAATGAGCATCTGTGGCGTTACACCAAACAGCAGTCCCGGCAACATCGCAACGTAGATGCCCTGTGGATAGACGATAACACCGCGATGAAATTCCAATGGGCGGGTCAGAATAACCAGATCGCCCAAAAAGGTCTGTTCCAGCCAGTTCTTGTGATAATGCATGTCGTGGATCTGGAAAGGCGGGTAGAGGATTCCGGTGAAGCGCACCAGTATGATCAAGGCGACGATGCCCCAAAGCGCATGAAGCGTGTGCGATGCCATATGCGGTATCGCCCGTTGCACATACGGCAAGAATACGTAGGTGCAAATGAGCAAGATCGCCAGCACCATCGCGAGTCTGGCCACGTAGGGAAAGAAGAGCGGCAACTGATCGATATAGAGCGGCGCTGTCACCAAGACTAGAACCAGCAAGCCGCCAATAATCCAGTTCACTGGTATAGCAAGGCGATAGGCCAGCAGAGCAGCCGACAAGAGAAAGAGCATTTGTATGGCCACAACAGGCAGCGCCGGCCAGATACCCCCATTGGTGAGATACGTCAGTGAAGCTCCATCAACCCGCACCCCAAGCAGCCTTTCATCTGGCGGTATGATTGCCGCCTCGCTCTCTATCGCAATCGTAAACGCTCCCTGTTGCACCACATGGCTTGGGAGCAGAAATTGATAGTGCCTGGGTTGCTCGGAAAGCGGTACAACGGC
>JAKSDJ010000693.1 GCA_022360155.1 Chloroflexales bacterium
ATCAGGAAGCGGCGGCGGCTGATCAGCCGCTCGGCCAGTTCGATGCGCGCGATGGCGCTCAGGTGCGCGGGGCCGTAGGCCGCCAGCCAGGCGGCCAGTTCCAGCAGATCGGCGGTGGCGGGCGCGCGGCGGGCGAGTTGGTCAAGATCTACTGCGTCGGTCGTGGTCAGATTCCGGGATATCAGGGTCGTGTTCTCGGTCATCGATTTGAGTCCTTTCGTTTCATACAGCTTTGTCGATCCGACGGGGCGAACGAGGGAAAGCGTTCAAGCGTTTAAGCGTTCAAACGCTCCAACGCTTCCCTCTTTATGCCGTTTCCCGTGGGCCGCGGCTGCGCCGGGCACGCACGAACGACGCGATGCACACCCCGAAGAGTCCGCCACACAGCACGAGCATGGCGCTGCGCGCCAGAATGGCCGCCGTTGTCCCCGGTTTCTGTTTGCCGAGCAACAGCTCGCCAAGCGCGGGCAGCACCGTGAGCGTGCCGAGCACCCCGAACAGGGCGAGCGCGGCGACCAGGTGCATACTCAGCTTGAGCCGCTGGGGGGCGCGGGCGAGCACCCCCAGAAGGATCAGCGGCGCGCCGAAGAACGCCGGGATCAGCGCGGTGACGCTGCTGGCGCCGGCGCCGAAGTAGCTCACAATGCCCACGAGCACGAGCAGCCCACCGATAACGATGGTGATCACTGGTTCTTTGTTGTTCACGTTGCCAAGACCTCCGGTGGGAGTTCGGTTACCAGTTGCGCGACCCAGGCCTGAATCCGCCCCACGGTCAATTCACTCTCGTTATCTTCGTCGAGCGCCAGGCCAAAGAACATGCCATCTTCGACCCCCACCGACGCGTCAAAGTCGTAGCCATCGGTTGGCCAGCGCCCAATGATTGTTGCACCGAGCTCGCGCACCCGCCGCCCGATAATCCCGATCGCATCCTGAAAGTTGTCTGGGTAGCCGTACTGGTCGCCGCAGCCAAAGAGCGCTACGGTAATGGTGCTGAAGTCCAGCGCATCGAGGTGGGGAAACGCATCTTCCCAATCGATCTGAAGTTCGCCGATGTTCCAGGTTGGACAGCCGATCAGCAAGACCCGATATTCCTGCAGTTGTTCCAGATTGTCCTTGATTGTGGCGACATCAATCACCTCGATAGCTGCTCCAACGTATGGCTGCAGTTCAGCCGCAATCGCTTCGGCCGCACCCTGCGTGTTGAGGGCTGAACTTCCATAGACAATCGCAATCATCGATTCCTCCTATTACTACTTCACGTCTTGTCCATCGCAACTACCCTTGGTCTCGCGTACTGAAGATGTCCTGTAATGCTGCGAGAACGACAGGAACCGACAGAATGCTTGGTGCTATCAACCCATCAGAATGCTCAAGGCTCAGACGATAGTACTTGCCATTCTGTACCGCCGGAATCTGTTGAAAGATGGGACTGGCCTCCAACTCGTCCAAAAGCGCTGGATCCTCACGTTCGAGGCCAAGCACGATTTCCGCATCAATCTCATCGAGCAACTCCGCTGAAATCTCGACCACGCCATTTACACTCAGCGGACTCGCGGGCGCACTAAACGCTGGCAGCCCAATACGCTGCATTAACTCACTCGCAGGGTGCTCGGTGGTGGGCATATAAATGCCGCCAGCTACGGTAATTGCCGCAATGTTGGTTGGCGGTTGGGCAACGGTGAAGGCAGCGTAAGCAGCTTCGATTGCGGCGATCGTGGTCTCTACTTCTGCTATGGACAGATCCAGGCACGCGGCGACGATCTGCAACTGTTCAATAAAGTTGAGCGTGATAGGGAGCGCGACGACGGGAGCAACTTGGCGCAGTGCGTCTACCTCCTCTGGGACAATACGCGAAAGGCCCTCATTAACGACCACCAGGTCAATATCCAGCGCCGTCATGCGTTCGAGGTTGGGCTGGCCGCCAGTCATATCCATTACTTCTGCTTGCGCTGCACCATTGGCAATTTGCCAGGATTTAAGCGGACGCCCCGGAAAGGAGCCAACGAGCACTGGAATGACGGCGAGTGCAAGCAGGGCATCGAGTTCAGAAAATGTGCGAGCGGTATAGATCCGGGTTGGTTTCGTTTCCAGCGTTGTTGTTCCCTCGGCGTGCTCAACCGTGCGCGGATAGCCTGTGCTTGCGCGCGGCGCTGTGGGAGTTGTTGTCGCCTCGCCCGCGCCGCACGCGCCCAGCGCTGCCGCACCGATGAGCCCGCCCGCGCCGATGACGAAGCGCCGCCGCGTCAGTCGCTCGGCCAGTTCGATCTCCAAAGCCTCCAGGTCGGTCGTGGTCAGGTCTCGTGGTCGATAGGTGTAGAGTCGGTTCATCATGGTGTGTAATCCTTCATGCATCTGCTGTTCGATGAAGGGGCGACCGGCCGGTCGCCCGTACCAGGGTTTCTCCATATCTCGCTGTGTCATACCCGCGTAGGCGGACGTGATACAAGAAAATGTTTGTCCTTCTCATGCAGACAGGCGCCGATTCGCTTGCAGTAGACACCCGTGTGTACGGGCAATGCAGCATGTCTCGCTGTGTTTACCCGCGCAGGGCCCGCTCAATTTCGCGCAACAAGAGTTCGGCCGCATAGTGGCTGCCGCCGTTGTAGACGAGCCCTGGTACTTGGATGACCCGCCTTGCCTGCACCGCAGGTAGTGTTTCCCAGAGGGCATTGCTCTCAAACTGCGGAATACTGGCTTCCTCTACCCCAAGTGAGCGGAAGTCTGGTACGACGATCAGATCAGCGTCAACAACCACGTCGAGCAGTTCGAGACTCAGGTTGACAAAGCCTCCCCCTTCCGCCACTTCGCCCACACCTTCAGGAGCAATAAGGACGGGAATGCCAGCATCTGTCGCCACTGATCCTGCAAAGGCCGCGGGGGTGCTATCAATACGGAACTGTTCGCCGCTGGGGCGGATGAAAGCCACGATGGCCTTTCGCACTTCGTCGGGCAGTGCTGCGATCATCTGCTCGTAATTGGCTTCAACTTCCGCCGCCTGGTCACTCCGACCAACAGCTACTGCCAAAGCGAGAAACCGTTGCCGCCAATCGCCATTGGCGCCTCGTTCAATCAGCACCGTGGGGGCCATCTCTGAAAGCTGGTCATACAGCTCTAGTGTGCCCTCGACCTCAGTTCCTACGATGAAGTCGGGCGAGATCAAGGCGATAGATTCGAGATTTGGCTCACCGCGATCCCCAATTCGCTCGATGCTGTCAATCTCCAGATCATCGGGAAGGAGTGGCGCAACGTCATCGAGTACCTTGTCCACATCGTTGAGTGCGCCAGCCGGCGGCAGGCCAAGACTGATCAGATACACTGGGAAAATTTGATCGGTTGTGACGACACGGATCGGTTCAGCTGGCACTTCCGTGGTACCGGCTGCATGTTCAACGGTGCTTGTCCCAGTCATCGCCGTGGGCGCCGCCACCTTCTCGACTGCGCCGCATGCGTTCAGCGCCGCCGTGCCCAATAGCCCGCCCGTGCCGATGATGAAGCGGCGACGGGTGATCAGC
>JAKSDJ010000846.1 GCA_022360155.1 Chloroflexales bacterium
GGCCATGCGCTGCCAACGGCCCATGCGCGTGTGCCGCCATCCAAACATCGCAACGGAAGCCTCCGCCCCAACCGTATAAACGACCAATCAGGTCACCGGCGGAAGGGTCGAGCCTCGACAGGTTCGGCTCACGCGGGCGCACGGAACCGGCAGGGTTTCCCTGTGGGGAGGGCGAGGGTCGGCGCCCTTCCCCATTCTCCATTCTCTTCAACAGCCACATTGTGACTCTGTGCTAGAATAGCACCCGGGTTTTATTGAAAACAAGTTAAAGCTGCCGCCACGCCTAGCTGGAATGAACACACAGATGCAATCGCTGCAATTGCTGCAACGTCGGCTCGACACCATACATGAACGCCATCTCTACCGCCAGCCGCGGGTCACCGTCGACGGGGCCGAACCCTGGATCACGATCAACGGCCAGCGCCTGCTCAACCTCAGCTCGAACAACTACCTCGGGCTCGCCACTCACCCCGGCGTCAAAGCCGCAGCGGCGGCGGCGACACAACAGGGCTGCGGCGCCGGAGCTTCGCGCCTCATCGCCGGTACGTTCGAGCTGCACGGCATTCTGGAAGAGCGGATCGCCCGCTTCAAAGGCGATGAACGCGCGTTGCTGTTCTCCAGCGGCTATGTCGCCAACCTCAGCGTGATAGCGGCCCTGGCCGGACCGGGCGATCTGATCTTGAGCGACGCGCTGAACCATGCCAGCCTGATCGACGGCTGCCGCCTCAGCCGCGCCGAGTGTCAGGTTTACCCGCACTGCGATCTCAACGCCCTGGAAGCGCTACTCACCCAATCGACCCAATCCTCGCACGCCAGACTGCGCCTCGTCGTCACCGACACGGTGTTCAGTATGGATGGCGACATCGCGCCGCTAGCCGAGATTGTCGAGCTGTGCCGGCGCTACGACGCGCTGCTCCTGGTCGATGAGGCCCATGCCACCGGCTGTCTCGGGCCAGGCGGGCGCGGCCTGATCGCCCAACTTGGCCTACCGCACAGCGGGATCATCACGATGAGCACACTGAGTAAGGCGCTCGGCGGCTTTGGCGCTTGCGTAAGCGGAGATAGCCTGATCATCGAATACCTGGTCAATACCGCACGCGGCTTTATCTTCACCACAGCGCTCCCGCCAACCGTCATCGCCGCCGCGCTCGCCGCCCTGGATATTCTGGAGCGCGAGCCGCAACGAGCAGAACAACTCCAAGCGCACGGCGCCTTCTTGCGGCGCGGCCTGCAAGCGATGGGCTTTAACACCCTCGCCTCGACAACACAGATCGTCCCCGTGCTGGTTGGCGACTCGGTGCGCGCGCTGCGGCTCGCCGAGGCATTACGGCAAGCGGGCGTTTTTACCGTGGCGATTCGCCCGCCGACCGTCCCACCTGGCGCCGCGCGGGTGCGCGCCTGCGTGATGGCGACCCACGAGCGCGAAGACATCGCCTACGCATTGGAGGCTTTTGGCCGGGTGGGCCGCCGTCTCAACATGGTCGAGTAAGCCATGGTTTTGGCAGGATTGGCAAGATGCAGGCTGTGATCATAATCCTGTACATCATGTCTGAAACCATGCCTAAGAATGGAACAGGTGTATTATGCAAACAGATCATCGTGGCGTTGCGTTCGAACTGGAGCAAGCGGACAAACGCCGACTTTGGCATCCCTTCACCCCGCAACAGGACTGGGAAGCGGAGCCGCAACTCATCATCGACCGCGCCGAAGGTTGCTATCTTATTGATATCGAAGGGAAGCGCTATCTCGATGGCGTCGCCTCACTGTGGGTGAACGTGCATGGCCACTGCCATCCCGCGCTCAATCAGGCGATCACCGCGCAACTCGCAAAAGTAGCGCACTCGACCTTCCTGGGGCTGACCCACCCGCCAGGCATTCAGCTTGCGCAACGGCTCATCGCGATTGCCCCACCCAATCTCAGCCGGGTCTTCTATTCGGACACCGGCGCCGCAGCCGTCGAGATCGCGATCAAGATGGCGTATCAATACTGGCAGCAGAGCTATCCGCCGCGTCGGAGCAAGACCAAGTTCTTCTCGTTGCAGAATGACTATCATGGTGACACGGTGGGCGCGATGAGCGTCGGCGGGATTGATCGCTTCTTCCAGACCTACCGCTCGCTCTTCTTTCCGACCTTCAAAACCGACTACGATCTCGCTGCTATCGAACAGCTTATCGCCAGCCATGCCGACGAGTTGGCCGCGGTGATTATGGAGCCGTTGGTTCAGGGCGCTGCCGGCATGATCGTGTACCCGCCTGGATTCACGCGCGCGGTGCGAGACATCGCCAAACGGCACAATGTCCTCTTTATTGTCGATGAAGTCGCGACGGGCTTCGGGCGCACCGGCAAGATGTTCGCCTGCGAACACGAGGGGATCGAGCCCGACCTCATGGCTCTGGGCAAGGGCCTGAGCGGCGGGTACGTGCCGCTTGCCGCTACCTTGGCGACCGAGGAGATCTATCGCGCTTTCCTCGGCCCGGTTGATCAGTTTCGCACCTTCTACCATGGCCACACCTATACTGGGAATCCCGTCGGCTGTGCGGCAGCGTTGGGCAGCCTCGATCTGTTCGAGCGTGACCAAACCCTGGAATGCCTTCAGCCCAAAATCGCTTTGCTGCGTCAGAAGTTGGAGCATTTTCGGCAACTGCCGCTCGTCGGCGATATTCGCCAATGCGGCTTTATGGTCGGCATTGAACTCATGCAGGATCGGGAAACCAACACGCCATTTCCGGTTGCAGACGAGATCGGCGTGCGGGTGATCAAAGAAGCGCGCCGCCAGGGCGTAATTGTCCGTCCGCTTGGGGATGTCATCATCGTGATGCCGCCCTTGTGCATCAGCGAGGACGAGTTGACACTGCTGCTCGACACCGTCTATACGTCAATCGGCGCCGTGGGGGAAGCCCTGCTATGAGTTGCGGTCTGTTTGTCACCGGAACCGATACCGGCGTCGGCAAAACGATTGTGACGGCGGCGCTCGCCATAGCGCTGCGCCGGCGCGGCTTGTGCGTCGGGGTCATGAAACCTGCCGAAAGCGGTTGCCCGCTCGAACAGGGGCAATTATCGCCTCAGGATGCGCTCTTTCTTAAAGAAATGTCTGGGTGCGCGGCGCCGCTGACGCTGATCAATCCCTACCGATTGGCGCAAGCGCTTACGCCGGCGCTCGCAGCCGAACACGAGGGCGTTGTGATCGATCTCGATCATATCCGTGACTGCTATGATCAACTGGCGGCGATGCACGATATCGTCCTGGTCGAAGGCGCCGGCGGGCTGCTGGCGCCGCTGATCGACCGCTCCAGTATGCGCGATCTAGCCGTGCGCCTGGAACTGCCGCTGCTGGTCGTCGCCCGCAACGTGTTGGGAGTGATCAACCATACCGCGCTCACTGTCACCGTGGCCCGCCAAACCAGCGCGGTGCTTGGTGTTGTGCTGAATAATTCGGTCCCGATCGAGCAAGCGGCGGAACAGAGCAACGCGGCTGCATTACGTCGCTGGGGTGGCGCGCCGTTGTTGGGCCAGATCCCGTACAGCGCCGCGCTCTCCAGGGACTACATTGAACTATTGGGCGCCGAACTCGATGTCGCGGCGATCTTACAAGCTGTACCAGCTAGCAAAAACAGTGAACGATAAGCGCGCGCGTGCTCATCAGCCCAATGCGCGCAGTGTGCGAGATGAGAGGAGACTAACGTGATGCTATTTTCGACCCTAGCGGACAAATCGATTGCGGGAATGACGTTGACCCGCGCGGAATGCCAAGCCGTGCTGCGCTGCCCGGACGAGCAGATCCTCGCCTTACTGGACGCGGCCTATACAGTGAGGCGGCGTTTTTGCGGCAACCGGGTGCATCTGCATATGCTGATCAACGCCAAGAGCGGCCTCTGCCCGGAAGACTGTCACTACTGCTCCCAGTCAAAAATCTCCGACGCCGACATCGAGCGCTACCCCCTAGTGAGTAAGCAGCGCTTGATCGAAGGCGCGCACCAGGCCAAGACCGCGCAGAGCCGCCGCTACTGTATCGCGATCAGCACGCGCGGCGCGACCGACCGGGAGGTCGACTACCTGGCGGACGCGGTGCGCCAGATCAAACAAGAAGTCGATATTGGCATTTGCTGCACAGTCGGCATTATCTCGGAGGAGAAGGCGCAGCGACTCTACGCAGCCGGGGTGGAGCAGCTCAACCATAATCTAAATACGAGCGAGCGCTACTATGCTTCGATCTGCACGACCCACACCTATCAAGATCGAGTCGACACGCTCCACGCCGCCCGCCGCGCCGGTCTTACGCTGTGTACCGGGGCCATTTTCGGCCAGGGTGAGACCGAAGACGATATTATCGATGTAAGCCTGGCGTTGCGCAATCTGGAACCGCAATCGATCCCGGTCAATTTCTTGATCCCCCAGCCAGGGACGCCATTCGAGCATGTCAACTATCTCAAGCCCTACGATTGTTTGCGCATTCTCTGCCTGATGCGCTTCCTCAACCCCCGCCAGGAGATCCGCGTTTCAGCCGGGCGGGAAGCTCATATCCGCTCGCTCCAACCCTTGTCGCTCTATCCAGCGAACTCAGTCTTTGTGTCGGGCTACCTGACCAGCGGCGGCCAGGCCTATCAGGAAACGTGGCGGATGATCGAAGATCTTGGGTTTGAGATCGAAAGCAGCCTAGAATCAAACACAAAAGACGCAAAAGATGCAAAAGATGCGAAGTCAGTATTGAGGGCAGCGATATCTACATCAAGCCTTGAAACCGCACCATCTCCGGTTGAGACCCACAAATGATAACAGAGCGCCGCCTTCAGCGATGGATCGCATCGTTTGAAGGCGGCGCTCTGTCGCTCAGTAAAAACGTTCGTGCTATGTTACCAAGCTAGTATCGTTTAGCGAAACGGCGGCGACTCCAGCACACCGCCCTCGCCCAGATTCCAGACCTTGTTTGCGCCCCGTTCCAAAGCGAAGTAGGTGTCCGGGCCGAGGTTGCGGTCGTAGATGTCGGCGTAGTTGCCAACTTGGCTGATGATCTGGAACCCGAAGTCGTTCGACAGCCCGATGCCCGCGCCCAGTTCTCCTTCCAGACCCAAGAGCCGCCGAATGCGCGGGTCGTCGCTGGTTTCAGCTAGTTCTTCGACGTTGCTCTGGTCGACGCGCAACTCTTCGGCGTAGATCGTGGCGAAGACCGCCCAACTGACGACATCGTTCCACATGGAATCGCCCTTGATGAATGCCGGACCCAGCGGTTCACGGGAGATCAGCGTGCTCAGAATCACATGCGCATTGGGATCATCCAGGGTTTCCCGCTTCGACGCGAGCTGGGAACTATCGCTGGTGACAGCATCGCACTGCTGCTCGTCATA
Organism: Chloroflexales bacterium; assembly: GCA_022360155.1. Taxonomy (GTDB): domain Bacteria; phylum Chloroflexota; class Chloroflexia; order Chloroflexales; family Chloroflexaceae; genus JAKSDJ01. The sequence goes on from JAKSDJ010000846.1 coordinate 5,344, forward strand.
GGCAGGGTAGACCTCGTTCTCATCATCAAAGGTGACGGGGATGAAGGAAATGCCGCGTGCGGCGAAATCATCGTTGAGGTTAAGCTCACTGGTTGTTCCCTTGGACACACAGATGGTTCGACCTGCCAGATCCGCCAGGGTCGTGATGCCCGAGGACTTCCGAACCATGAACGATTGACCATCGTGAAAGATCGTGGGTCCGAAGGCGACCAGCGCGTCACGGCTGAGCGTCCAGGTGGTGTTGCGGACCAACACGTCGACCTTGCCATCCCGGATGGCGGCAAGGCGCTCATTCGGGCCGGACGTCGCCAGGGCGACGAAGTCGACCGCACTGGCGTCGCCCAGCGCCGCCGCGGCGATCACCCGACAGAAGTCGACATCGAAGCCGCTCCACTGGTCGCGTACGTTGTCATAGAACCCGAAGCCAGGGAGATCGGCGTTAGCGCCACAGACCAGCCTGCTGCGCTCTTGGACGGTGCGGAGTACGCCCTGAGCGGAGGGCGTGATCGAACTGCCGCTGCTCGGTGTTGCGGTTGGGTTTGGTGTTGCAGTTGGAATCGCGGTTGCTATGACTGTGTCTGATGTTGGGGAAGGGGCGGCAGTTGTTTGCGACGGGTTGTTCGCAGCTTCATTGGCCGGGGTTGCTGTTGCAATCATAATCACCGGTTCAGGTGTCGGTTGGGCTCCAAAGCATCCTGAGAGCACAAGGACGACGATAAGCAGAACGATTGTGCAACAGGATTTAGCAAAGATACGGACAAACATTTCTCTTTCCTTGTGTATGTCTAGCGAACTCGTTGTTGCACGAAATGTGTCATCCCTTGCAGGTGCTCTACACTATGGGACGAGCTACTAAGCCAGGCGACGTTTCAGTTCACCCAAACGGATTTTGGCAGGGACGACAGGGTACGCTTCATTTCTTGCAAAAGCTATATGTATATAAACTGTGTATTTGTAAATTTTTACTTAAGAAATTACGATTATTTCCGAGGGAAATGGTCAAACCGGAGATTCCATTAATGAAAACTCTATTAAGCACCTTAGTGTATTTCTAAGAGCTCTTGAAGACAAAATATTTGAGTTGTAAAATTTTGTGAATATCGACTATTGGGCTTCAATTCCTCTCTTGTGGAATTTTTGTTAAAGGACTTGACAGTCCTGCGTTGCACGACTTTCAGCTCTCTATCAAGGAAAAAGGGAGTGAGCATGGAAGACTCCGCACTCGCTCCCTTGATAGAACTGTATTGTGCGAAAGACTCCTTTCCTATCGGATAAGCAATGTCTTTAGCACAACGAAACTCTGCCAAAACATTCTGTGTGGCGTATAGTACTCTTCCACGCTTGGCAACCTATCGGACATAAGCGCATGCATAGTAACAAGAATGGTTTTTAGCGCGGTCTGTTTCTGACGTGGTAGTCCTTATCGCTCTCGATTGGCGAGGAAGTCAATCACATCGATCTTCGTCACGATCCCGGTTACTTTGTTGTCTTCTAGCACCACTGCCGCAGCGTTGTGGCCAAAGAGCGTTGCTAACTCTTCAACCGAAGTATCAGCACTGATCGTGGCGACAGCGTGGACATGCAAGTCGGCGATACTGTGATCCATTGCCCCGCCATTGACCAGGTAATCGAGCAGGTCGCTCTCGCTAATCAGGCCATGAAGGTTGCCCTGGGCATTCAAGACGGGTAGCTGCGAAATGCTGTGCTGCTTCATCATCCGGATAGCGGTCTCGATATTGGTATGCTCCTGCGCGGAGATGACTTCACGGGAGCGTGAAGCCAGCATATCCGCTACGGTTGCCTCCTCGAGGAAGCCATTTTCACGCATCCAGGCATCGTCGAAGATCTTGCTCAGATAGCGACTGCCGTTGTCTGGCAGCAACACAACGACGACGTCCTCTTCACTCAGTTCGCTGCCGGGACCGCGCAACCACTTTATTGCTCCGGCTGCCGCCAGCCCGCACGATCCCCCACAGAAGATGCCTTCCTCGCGCACCAGCCGCCGAGTCGTCAGGAAGCTCTCGCGGTCGCTGACCTGTACGACGTCATCGATAACGCCGAAATCAAGCGTGCCAGGCAAAAAATCCTCGCCCACGCCTTCGACTTTGTAGCTATAAGCCGGCTGCAGTTCACCGGTATGAAAGTAGTGGTGCAACAGTGACCCAATCGGATCGACGCCAACGATCTTGATGTTGGGATTACGCTCTTTGAGAAAGCGCCCGGTACCAGAGATGGTACCGCCGGTGCCCATTCCAGCTACAAATGCGGCGACACGCCCGCCGGTCTGCTGCCAGATCTCCGGTCCAGTTGTGCGATAGTGCGCCTCGGGGTTGGCCGGATTCCAGTATTGTCCAGCCAGAAAAGCATTGGGTGTTTCCTCGGCCAAGCGGCGCGAGACGGAATAGTATGAGCGTGGGTCATCCGGCTCGACCGCCGTGGGGGTGATAACCACCCGTGCTCCGAAAGCCCGCAGCGCGCGGATCTTCTCCTCACTCATCTTATCGGGCATGACAAAAATGGTTTTATAACCTTTGATCGCTGCGGCAATGGCCAGGCCCATGCCGGTGTTACCGCTGGTTGGCTCGACAATGGTGCCGCCTGGCTTGAGCAGTTCCCGTCGTTCGGCGTCTTCGATCATAGTGATCCCGATGCGATCTTTCACGCTCCCGCCGGGATTTAAGAATTCGACCTTTGCCGCCACCGTGGCGCGGATGCCCCGCGTGATTTTGTGCAACTGAACCAGTGGTGTGTTTCCAATAGTCTCCAGGATGTTGTCGTGAATTGATGCTGTAGTCGAGATCGTTGCAGGCGTGGCAGTATCGATCATGTGGAGGCTCCTTACTTGTTTGCTCGACAGCGAGCATGGCGCAACAACGCGCTATAATCCGATAAATACGGTTCATGGTACCATGTGCGATGAAACCTGGTCAAACTGAGAATGACTGCGTGACAAGGAGGTCGCTATGGTTTTCCAACCACGAACGATTATCGAGCCATTTCGGATAAAGAGCGTCGAGCCCATCCGCCCAACAACACCAGAACAACGGGCTACGGCGCTATCCAAAGCTGGTTACAACCTTTTTCTGCTCCACGCTGACGATGTGTTGATTGATCTCCTCACCGATTCGGGCACTGGTGCGATGAGCACAGTGCAGTGGAGCGGCATGATCCAAGGCGATGAGAGCTATGCCGGGAGCCGTTCATTCTATAAACTCGAACAAACCGTCCGTGAGATTACCGGTTTCAAGCATGTTATTCCAACCCACCAGGGCCGCGCCGCCGAACGGATTCTCTTCGGCACGGTGTGCAACCCCGGTGATGTGGTGCCCAACAATACACACTTCGATACAACGCGCGCCAACATCGAGGCCCGCTCTGCCGAGGCGCGCGACCTAGTCATCGCCGAGGGCCGCCAACCCAGTTATTACCACCCGTTCAAGGGCAACATGGATCTCGATGCATTGCGCGCGACGATTGAAACAGTCGGGTCTGAACACATTCCGCTCTGTATGCTGACTGTAACCAACAACTCCGGCGGCGGTCAGCCGGTGAGCATGGCTAATGTGCGCGCCATGAGCGAGCTTTGCCATACGTATGGCATACCGTTTTTTATTGATGCCTGCCGCTTTGCCGAGAATAGCTGGTTTATCAAGCAGCGCGAAGCGGGATACGCCGACCACACGCCGCTCCAGATTGCTCAGGAGCTGTTTAGTTATGCTGACGGCTGTACGATGAGCGCCAAGAAGGATGGAATGGCCAATATTGGCGGCTTTCTCGCGCTCAACGATGATGCGTGGGCCGAGCGCTGCAAGAATCTGCTGATCCTGACCGAGGGTTTTCCAACCTATGGCGGGTTGGCCGGTTATGACATGGAGGCCATTGCTGCGGGGCTGCATGAGGCGCTCGAAGAGGATTATCTGCGCTACCGCATCCGCTCGATTGCTTACTTGGGCGAGAAGCTGCTTGCAGCCGGCATTCCGATCGTCGAACCGACGGGCGGTCATGCTGTTTACATTGATGCAAAGGCGATGCTGTCCCACATTCCGCCGCGTCATTATCCGGCTCAGGCGCTCTGTGTTGCGCTCTATCTGGCGGCGGGCATTCGCGCTGTTGAGATCGGCAGTGTGATGTTTGGTCGTCCTCTTCCTGACGGTAGTGAGGAGCCTGCCGCCATGGAGCTTGTCCGCCTGACCTTTCCGCGTCGAGTTTACACTCAGAGCCATGTGGACTATCTCGCCGAGGCGCTAGAGTACACTGCGCATCAAGCTGAAAACATCCGCGGTTTGCGGATCGCTTGGCAGCCTCCGGCGCTACGTCATTTTACGGCGCGGTTTGAAATAGTTTGATGATTCTTCTTGCCGCCAAGCCATGTGTAGTCAACCAAAAACGCTGGAGGTTTTGCCTCCGGCGTTGTGTTGCTGCTTGTGGTTGTGGTTTAGCGGCGACGACGTAGCAGGATGACGCCAGCCAAAATCAGCAGGATTGGGAAGGTCAGCGAAAGATTAAAGCCAATTTGCTCTAGGAAGATGAGCCCGCCAATCCCAATCAGAATGAGCCCCAACATCCGCCAGTTCCTGGCGCGCCGTGGCGGAGCGCCGTAGGGCGGCAGCGGCATATCAGCCGGCGGCGTGTATTGCTCAGGCAATTGGGCCGGATCAATGTTTAGATTGACCGTCTCACCGATGGCAGGTTGGTTGGGCTGGATAGGCTGGCCAGTCATTGGGTCGAACCGATATGCATTCGGCGGCGGTGGTTGTTGCTCCATAACCCCTGGCTGCATCGAGCGTCGCTGTGCAGTCTGCTGGCGTTGCCCAATCAGCACCTCGTGCGCCTCACGCCCAAGTTGAGATGCCTCTTGACCAATCTGTTGGCCCAGCCGCGCAACTTCTTCGCCAAACTGCTGCGCGCCTTGCTGGAACGTCTGCTGGGAAGTCTGGGCGGTTGTACTGCTTTTCGGCATCAAGATCCAGAGCAATAGATAGATCGGTATGCCAATGCCGCTTGTAAGTGTGACGAGGACAAAAATGAGCCGCACGATCACCGGATCAATATTAAAGTATTCCCCCATCCCACCACAAACCCCGGTGAGCATCACATCGGTGTTGCTACGGGTTAGACGTGGTTGCATAGTGGTTCTCCTTTAGTCAATGACGTAATCTTCTTTTCTGCTCATTCGACGGTGTGAACTGTTGAATTGTTGCACCCGGCGCTAACCAAAATCAAATAGATTTGTGACGCTCCCTGTCACAACCTAGGCGTACAATGCAGATAGAATTACAATCAAGTACACAATCGATACTCTCAGTGTAGCAGATTTTTGTCCAGGCGTGTAGAGCAGAGCTCCATCACAACGCAACGATATTTGGCGTTACAGTTCGTGGCTGCTTGGATTGGATGATTGGCGCCACGCTGACCATCAAGTTCGAATGGGACACAAGTTGGGATGAAATCGTAGAGTTGATCGACTCGTTACGCTGTTACAGGCTGTATCCAGATGTTCTGGGTAGCGATGGCGCAACGAATATGAGAGCACAAGACGTCTGTGCTTGTGTAAGGAGATATATATGGCGACTCAAACCCAGAAACATGCTACGGTGACACGCGGCCCCCGGCTTTTAGGTTGGGTGCGTCACCAGGCTCTTCTGGTTCCAGAGGCTATTGTATTGCTGGTCGTGCTCAGCCTGCATATGACACTTGGCGGCCCTTTTCTAACGGCATTGCTGGGACTAGGAATCGTAATCTGGTTTGTATGTCGAAGTACGTTGCTTCTGCTCGCGAAGCAAGCTTTTAATGCGGCGCACTACCGGCGCGCCACACAACTGAGTACATTCGCGCTGATGCTCTATCCATGTTCTGTTGATGCTCTGGCGCTGCGTAGTTCGATCTGCCTAGCACGGAGTCAAGCCGCAGAGGCTGAAAGCATGCTGTGGCGTGCTATCGCCTGCCAACCAGATCTGGCGACGTTGCACGCTGCTCTGAGCGGTGTGCTTTTGGAAACAGGCCGTCCGGCTGAGGCGCGTTGGGAAGCGTACCACGCCCTGACCCTTGATCCGGAGTGTGCGCTGGCCCATCTGCATCTAGCCCAGGCTGAAAAACAACTTGGTGCATCGCTCGAAACGGTGGAACAGGGTCTCCGCGCGGGCTTACGAATGCAACCAGATGTCGCAGACGAAGCGGCGCTGCGTTGTGCGTTAGCTACGTTGTTACTCGAACACAATCGTCTACCCGAAGCTCAACTTGTCCTGGCTGGCATCGAGGCGCTTCTTGAGGACTGTAGTGCGCCGCAACGAGCGGGATTACACTATCATCTTGGCGATCTGCAACGTGCGTTAGGCAATCCGGAAAGTGCGCGTAATCACTTCCTCGCCAGCGAAACCCTTGATCCTTATGGTCGATATGCGGCTGCGGCTTGGCGAGCAGCGCGCTCCTAGGCAGAAGAGACGGGTTTGCTCAGTGATGAGCGGTATCGCAAGCGGGTCAACTGTGGTGCAAAGTCGCACACTTGCTTTCATTCATTGCTGCTCATTGATATGAGCAGAACAGAGAGTTGTTTCGAGGCGATCCGGCTGCTATGCAGCCGATATTATGATGAGCGAGGAAGGGGCGGTTGTGGCTACACTACGTCCCGTCTAGCGCCCCAAAGTCAAGCGGGTTGAGATTTACCCACCGTCCATTTTGCATCTGCCAAATCTGGTAGTCTAGGTGTGGGCCGCTCGACATGCCAGACGAACCCATATAGCCAATCAGTTGGCCGCGTTCGACAATTTGGCCGTCTTTCACTGCGAATTCCTGAAGGTGCGCATAGCCGGTTCTGAACGCTTCATTGGTTACCCAGATATGATTCCCTGCTGGCCAACTATTGGTGGTGACTTTGACTCTTCCCGTATGCGTCGCATAGATCGGCTGGCCCCAACTGCCTTGCGGATCGGCTTCGCCATCACCATCACTATCTATGGCCAAATCGACTGCCCCCCAGACTGCGGCAGGGACATGGGTGCCGGAACCGTATCCTTGGGTAATAACCGTGTTGGGCGCGCCGAGCGGATTGCCCTGTGGCTGTAGTTCGCCTGGATTACCTCGCCCCATGAGGGGGCCTAGGAAAGCGCTCAGAATATTCGGCTGACCTTGCGCACTCGCAGCCACCACTTGACCCTGCGCCGTGCCAGAACCGCTCCAGAGGCTCAGGCGCGCTGGGTTGGGCTGGTAAATCCGGAAACACAACCAACCAAGCCCGAATATCGCGAGGATCAGGACAATTGCTCGGCCACGAGTTAGGGTTAGCCCATCGTCATCGAACAGCATTAGGGCGCCCCGTTGGTTCGCCAGTCGTCTACCATACGAGTGACTGCGTTAATATACCCTTGTACATTATTTTCGAATGCGGGAGCATAGACTGGAATCACATCAGCAACGGTACGGTGCCCGCGCCCTTGGATATACTCGATATCGATCAAGCGATACCAGTCGTTGATGCCCTCTTCCCACGAGGCATAATCGCGAAAACGCCCGTGGCATCGGCTGTACCCCGCGCAGATAATATTGCCGACATTGTGTGTTGTGCCGCCGCCTGGCTTAATCCCCGCCCAGTTGGGATTCGTGCCGGCGCTGCTCTCGTGGATGAAGAACGCAATCGCAAACGCGGGATCGAGCCCATATTTAAGCCCCATGTTGTACCAGATGTGACCTGTGCCTGCCGCAGGAGAGTTGTAGGATTCCAGCACTCGGTTGATCTGTTCGGCGGTCAGGCTTGGGGCGACTTGCAACTCGTAATTGCCCGGAGCGCCTACCGGTAATGTCGATGACTGTTGGATGCCGCGGAGCAGATCCAGAGGCCGCCAATTACTCAAGACGGTTTGACCGTATCCGAGCACACTGCCGATGGCCGCAAATGGATTGGAGGCCTGCCAAGTGACCGAGCGTTCTGGCGCACTGAAGCTGCGCGGATGGCTTGCCACCGGGAATGCGGCCTGGTCAGACTGATCACTCGCTGACACCGCCATCGCAAAAAACAGCACAATGGCAGCGAGAAACACACCAACTGGCAGAGGATGTTCGGCGTGAAGATTGGGCTGTCCCAGGCGACGAATGCGCCCCCGTGATGATGGAGGCGCCCACTGCTCACCGAGCCGGAGCAACGACCAAATCACCAGCAATCCAAGATTGAGCATAAAGGCAATCGCCGCAAGCGCCGGTTTAATAATCAGTTCGACTTTATGTGCAGTGGCATGAAACCAACCTGTTGGTCCGCGCCAAACGAAGCGCTGCATTTGGGTGCGGTAATCATCCGCTGCACGGTAAGGCGTGGCAACTGGACGTTGCTGATGAGATCGAACCTGTTTGTCTAGCTCTGGTGCGCGCTGGCGGGGCGGAGAAGCATATGCCGAAGGAGGAGCAGTCGTTTCCTTTGTTATAGGTGAACGCGACCGCTGGGGCGACGCAGTCGTCGCCGGTCTGTTAGGGCTTGGTTTTCGAGTTGAAGACGACTTAAGCTCTTTTGGCATTACCGCCACTCACTATTCCAACACCATACGAGGCGCTTGTGCGCAAAGACAAGCAAGTAGACGAAAATGCCATTTCATTCGGCTGTCCACACAGTTGTCAATGGTACAACACTATTGCTACAGAAAGCAACCTACATTCATTGCCTCCAGCTTACGAGTTGACTCTGCTCTTCTGGTGTTGGCAGACGAAAAGCGCCATCGCGATTGAGGTAGACCACTTGCTCGTTGCGCACAGTGATGAGCAAGTCATCTTGATTATCGCTATCTACATCGTGTAGTGCAAGCAGTATCGGGGTCAACTCTTCATTGGCCCCAAACAGATATGGCCCAGGAAGACTCCGTATTTTATTCGCGTCACCTCCGGGTAATTCTAGCACAACAACCTGGCGCTGTAAATTGATGGCGACGAAATGGGTTGGTTGCCCATTCACCTCTGCCTGGCGTCCGACAAAGCCATGGAGGTGCGTTGTGCGCGGGCGTCCATAGTTCAAGTCGTCTATCCAGACTTGCCCCCAACTGACTATCGTGCTGACCAGCGCATAGATTGCCAGGGCGGCGAATACACATGTGACTGCATAGGCGACCAAGGTCATGCTGCGGGGCGGCATCGCCCTAACGCGCGCGCGGGTCGCATGCAGCTCTCTGCTTGTAATAGTCATATCGAACACCTCCCCAACATTGTGCTGGGATAACAGCAGGCAGATGGAAAATGCGCGGGTTGATAATCCGCGCGGCTATGACAGTGTTTGCGGACTGTCATGTTCAAGAATGTAGTCGAGGTTGCTGGAACGAGTTGAAAATGTTTTGCTGAATTGACGCTATTATATCAGAACAAATGTTCTTTCGTCAAGATGGAAAAACGGCTTTCGGGGCTCTTCTTTCGCATTGGACGAGTTTGCTTCGTTGCTCTGATGACACAAAAACCCGCCGATCGAAAATGACCGGCGGGTGGATTGCACCAATGTTGTCGCTAGCGCTTACGCCCGATTGAGGGTAAAGATCGTCGCCTCTGGCGGGCATCCCAGGCGTAACGGCATACCGCCCAGCCCGCGTGTGACGTAGAGCTGCATGCCCCCAACCTGCTCGAACCCAATTGCATAGCGCGTGCCGTAGAATGGCAGGCAAAACGAGCCGAGCAGCGGGAGCCACAAGTGCCCGCCGTGAGTATGCCCGGAGAGTTGGAGCGCAATGTTGCGCTGTGCTGCAACTGGTGCGATGTCTGGCGCGTGGGCGAGCAATAGCGTAAAGGCATCTTCCGGCACTCCGGCCAAGGCCGCGTCCAAGTCTGGTTGTCCATCCCACAAATCATCAATGCCAGCCAGCCAGAAATGCTGACCGCGCCAGTTGAGTTGTTCATGGGTGTTAATGACAAACTTGACACCCAATGGACTCAGTGTGGCTTGGATCTCGTCTAAGCCCTCCCAGTAGTCGTGATTGCCGGGGACTGCATAGACCCCCAGCGGTGCACGCAGCGGTGCGAGTAGTTCTGGCAGACGCGCAATTGCATGGTCAAAACTGACAAAATCACCGGTTAGCGCCAGCAGGTCGGGTTGTTCGTTTATCATCTGCTCGACGGCCCAGCGCGTGTTCGCCTCTGTGTAGGGATGGCCCAGGTGCAGATCGCTCAGTTGTCCGATCCGCAGCCCTTCGAGCGCAGGCGGCAGATTCGATAAGCGCAGGGATACTCGTTCGAGCACCGGACGGCGGGGTTCCAGTAGGGTCGCGTATGCGGCGCCGGCTAGCCCTGCCACGCCAACTGCCGCCGCTGCCCCAATACCGCCCTGTTGCACAGCGATTGCGGCCAAGGTGCTCAATGCAGCTCCGGTTCCGAGCCATCGCCACGAATAGCGCACTTGTGTCGGATCAAAAGGAAAACGCGCTTTGCTATTTGTTGAACGTGAGATACGTGATGTTGCTGTCATGCCAGCTTATTCCCCCAAATGTTCTATAAAGCTGCCAATAATGCGATGCGTGAAAAAAGACCGCAGGTGAACAATGCAGAAGAACTGCTCTCTCGCGTCCTCGCGGTCTTGTAGCGCATTATTGTTAAGATGAGGTTCAGACGATACATTCCAGCTTGATATTGTTCCGCGTCTGCGCTAAAGCGATGTCAATGCGTCCTTGCCTCATCGCTTTTTGCCAAACTGGAACGCGGTCTTGAACCACGCCTTACTATAGTATACCTGGATTGTATGAAGAACTGATGAATTGACGCTCTTTGCGACGGAGAGTACAATACATTCATTCGATGAAACAATGTGTGATACGCTCTAACGCCGTTCGGTTCGGGCGTCAGTCTTTTCTGCGCCGGCTTGGCGGTTTGTGAGCTGTCGTACTGTATGTGGTCATTATTCTTGGGTGCAGCGTTGGTGATTGCCGCCAGTCCTCGTAATATCCCTGACAAGCTGTGAGGTAAACTCCGCAGATGATGGCCACAATCTGTTGTGATCTTTAATGCCCGATCTGAGTTACACCGCAATTGTCGACCCGGCGGCGTTTGAAGAGCGACTCAAACACGTTCCGCAATCTCCTGGCGTCTATCTTTGGAAAGATGCACAGGGGCGCTTGCTCTATGTCGGCAAAAGCAAGGTATTGCGCGACCGGATGCGGTCTTATTTCGGTGCGCCACGTGGGCTCAGTGCGAAGACTCGCCGCATGGTCGCCCAGATCGCCGATTTCGAGATCTTTGTCACCCAGAGCGAGCTCGAAGCGTTGTTGCTTGAAATGAACCTGATCAAGCAGCACCGCCCACGCTACAACATTCTGCTCAGGGATGATAAAACCTATCCCTATATCAAAGTCACCTTGCAGGACGAATGGCCGCGTGTCTTCACGACGCGCAAAGTCTTGGACGATGGAGCGCGTTATTTTGGGCCGTACGCCAGCGCCGGATCGGTCTACAAAACCCTCGATCTGCTCAACCGGCTGTTCGCTTTCCGCCCGCCTTACGATTGCAAGGACGAGAAATTCAAGCGCCACCGGCGGATGGGCAAGCCGTGCCTCTATTACGACATGAAACGCTGCCTGGGGCCGTGTGTGCCCGGTCTGGTTTCGCAGGAAGACTATCGCCAGGCTATCGAGTCGGTCTGCCGCTTCCTGGAGGGCAAGAGCGATCAAATTGTCCGTGATATCCGAAAACGCATGGACCACGCCGCCGAGGAACTCAACTTCGAGCGAGCTGCCTACCTGCGCGACCAGCTACGCGCCATTGAGAAGGTGATGGAAAAGCAGCAGGTGCTGCGCACGGTAGACACCGACCAGGATGTGATCGCTTTCGCGCGCGAAGATAGCAGTGCGGTGGTGCAAGTGCTGTTTATCCGTGGCGGCAAGCTGATCAATACCGAACCATTCACACTGCAAGGCGCTGAAGACGAAAGTGACGCCGCATTAGTCGCCTCCTTTCTGACCCAATTCTACGACACTGCGCCTAACATTCCGCCCAATCTTTTGCTAGCTGAACATGTCGAGGAGCCGATTATTATCGAGCGCTGGTTTGCCCAGAAGAGCGGGCATAAAGTGGAGTTACACGTTCCCCGGCGTGGTGAGAAACGTCAGTTGCTCGAACTAGCGACGCAGAATGCGCGCCAGAAACTTGCCGAGATGCGCTTCCAATGGCTCAACAGCGAGCAGCGTGCTGTTGCCGGCCTGAGTGAACTGCGTGATCTGCTGGAGCTTGCGGGCTTGCCCCAGCGGATCGAGTGCTACGACATTTCCAATACGCAAGGTGCCCAATCGGTTGCCAGCATGGTTGTCTTCGAACACGGCGAGCCCAAAACCAGCGCTTATCGCCGCTTCAAAATCAGAACGGTCGAAGGCGCCAACGATGTGGCTTCCATCAACGAAGTCATTCGGCGTCGCTTCAAGCGCGCTGCCGAAGCGCTCGCCACCGAGAATGATGCAGACGGCGCCAAGGGTGACAATGAGGATCAGAAGCAGCCTGGCGAAGCAGCCGAAGAAAAGATTTCCAGATGGGGCGTCTTACCTGACCTGTTGCTGATCGACGGCGGTATAGGCCAGGTCAACGCCGCACTCGCAGCCCTGCGCGAACTGGGCTTCGAGCATATCCCGGTGGCAGGCGTCGCCAAAGGTGTGGATCGCAACCGTTTTGACCTGGTGCGACCTGGTTATGACGGGCCGCTGGTGTTGGCTCGTGATAGCAAAGCACTCCATCTGGTGCAGCAGATCGATGAAGAGGCGCACCGCTTTGCCATCACATACCATCGCAAACTACGCAGCAAAGCAACCTTTGCCTCACCCCTCGAAGATGTTCCAGGCATTGGCTCGAAGCGCAAACGCGCTTTGCTCAAAGCATTTGGCTCGCTCGATGGTATCCGTAACGCAAGTATCGAAGAACTAGCCGCTGTCCCTGGGATGACCCGCAAGGCCGCGGAGGAGTTGAAGGGATTACTATGACGATCATTCACTCGCATATGAGCACCCGTTCCGACGAGTTCCAGACGAACGCCGCTTACCACCGTGCGCTTGCCGCCGAACTGCGTGAGCGGGTTGACCAATCCGCCCGGGGCGGCAGCGAAGAGGCACGGACGCGCCATGTGTCGCGTGGCAAGCTTCTCGTGCGTGACCGCATCGCCACCCTGCTTGACGAAGGAACCGCCTTCCTGGAACTCAGCCCTCTCGCCGCCGACAACGTGTATGCGGATGACGTTCCTGGCGCGGGCATTGTCACCGGCATTGGCCGCGTCAGTGGTCGCGAGGTGATGATTGTCGCCAACGATGCCACAGTCAAAGGCGGAACCTATTATCCGCTGACGGTCAAGAAGCACCTGCGCGCCCAGGAGATCGCCCAGGAAAACCATCTCCCCTGTATTTATCTGGTAGACAGCGGCGGGGCTTTTCTGCCGCTCCAGGCCGAGGTGTTCCCCGACCGCGATCACTTCGGGCGGATCTTCTACAACCAGGCGCAGATGTCGGCGCGCGGCATCCCGCAAATTGCTGCCGTGATGGGGAGCTGCACTGCCGGTGGCGCTTATGTCCCGGCGATGAGCGACGAGGTTGTGATCGTCAAGGGCAACGGCACCATTTTTCTTGGCGGCCCGCCGCTGGTGAAGGCTGCTACCGGCGAGGAGGTGAGCGCCGAAGAGTTAGGCGGGGCCGATGTCCACACCCGCCTGAGCGGTGTTGCCGATCACTTCGCTGAAGATGACCGCCAAGCCCTGGCAATTGTGCGCGACATTGTCGCTAACCTTGGCGCGCGTCGTTCGCCGCCCTGGGATCTTGCGCCGCCAGAGGAGCCCTACTATGATCCCCAAGAGCTGTACGGTGTTTTGCCCAGCGATACGCGCAAAAGCTATGATGTGCGTGAAGTGATTGCGCGTATCGTCGATGGCAGTCGGCTGTACGAATTCAAAGCTCGTTATGGTTCTACCCTGGTTTGCGGCTTTGCTCGGATTATGGGCTTTCCAGTCGGCATCCTGGCCAACAATGGTATTCTCTTCAGTGAAAGCGCGCTCAAGGGGGCTCACTTTATCGAGCTGTGCTGTGCGCGGAACATCCCGTTGATCTTTTTGCAAAACATTACGGGCTTCATGGTTGGCAAGCAGTACGAGAATGGCGGTATTGCGAAAGATGGCGCAAAGCTTGTGACTGCTGTCTCTAGCGCGAATGTGCCGAAGTTTACGATTATGATCGGCGGCTCATTCGGCGCGGGCAACTATGGCATGTGTGGCCGCGCGTATGGGCCGCGCCTGCTCTGGATGTGGCCTAACGCTCGCATCAGCGTGATGGGCGGTCAGCAAGCTGCAAATGTATTGTTGACTGTCCGGCGCGACAACCTGCTCGTTCGCGGGCAAGATATGACCCCCGATCAACAGGAAGCCTTCAAAGCGCCGATCTTGGAAAAATATGAACAAGAAGGCAATCCTTACTATAGCACCGCGCGCCTTTGGGACGACGGCATCCTCGATCCGATCGATACCCGGATGGCGCTGGCGCTGGGTCTGGCCGCTAGCGCCAATGCCCCTGTCCATCTGACAACATTTGGCGTGTTCCGTATGTAATACGGAACGAAAAAGAGCAGGTGCAGGATAGCCTTTGCTTTCCTTCCCAATATATAATCGGCTAAAGCGTAGTGTGCTGAACACGATGCCCATTCTCACGTAGCGAGACCGATGTTGTGTTCGAGGACTGAGTAGCCTGGGCTGATAAGCCGAAAAGGAATGTGCGATAGAACTTCCGCGCTGGTTCTTGCGTTTTACGCTGTACACTTATGCAAAACCTCTTCTGGCTCACTCTCGTATTGTTGATCGTGGCCGCACTGTTGCGTAGCGAGATCTCGTTTTATTTGCTCTATGTGGTGGTTGGTCTCCAGTTTGCGGCCCGGTTTTGGGTGCGCCGCAGCGCTCGGTCAGTGGCGTGGCGACGGCAAGCGCCAATCGCTGCTTTTCCGCGTGAACCAGTTACAATTCAAATCGAACTGCATAATCAAGGTCGACTGCCGCTACCTTGGTTGGCCCTCCACGAACATATCTCGCCAGCGCTGCGCTCGCCGCCCTGGCTACGCCAAGTCCTATCACTGGGCGCTGGCGAGCGCCGGCATATCTCGTACACGGTATACGGTCAGAGACGAGGCTATTACCAACTCGGCCCGCTCACCTTACGCACCGGCGATGTTCTAGGTCTTGACGAACACCCGCTAAATGGCGCAACAACCGATGCTCTAACAATCTATCCGCAAGTGCTGTCACTTGGCGATTTGAACCTCCCCGCATCGCTGCCATTTGGCGTACTGCCCGCTGCCCGGAGCCTGTTTGCCGACCCGGCCCGCCCTATCGGCGTTCGCAATTATCAACCTGGCGATAGCTTTCGCCAGATTGACTGGAAAAATAGTGCTCGCCTCGGCAGTCTGCAAGTGCGTCGTTATCAGCCTGCTATTGCGCTGGAAACGCTGATCGTCCTGGCGCTCGGGCGTAACGAATATCCGAGTCGGTTCGTCTACGATGCAATGGAGCGCGCTATCGTCACGGCGGCCTCTATCGCGGCCCACCTCGTTGCGCATCGCCAGCCAGTCGGCTTCTGCACGACCGGCAACGACCCCTTGACCCAGACCCAAGCTACGCCGTTGCCGGTTGCGACAGGTCAGACTCGCCTGATCGAAGTCTTGCGCCTGCTTGGTCGCGTGGGAGTGGCAAACCATGGCGACTTGCCGACCCTGGCTGACCAGACCAGCGCTCATCTGGGTTGGGGCAGCACGGTTGTTTTGATTACCGGTTCATGCGATGCAACACTCATTGCCGCACTCTTGCCGCTCAAGCGGCGGGGCCTCAACCTGGCGCTGGTTGTCATCGAAGCCTTTCCCGCGAACCTAGCGCTGGCGCGACAATACGGCATCAGCGCCTTTCGGGTCAGCCGCGAGGGACGACCCGAGACGTGATATCGGGGACCAGTGATGAGTGACGAGTGATAAGCAAGGATTAGGGTTTCATAGTGTGGTCGGACCACCTGCGCTATTGCACCTCATCAACTGAAATCATGATAATGTGATGTTATAGTGTATTGGTGCAGCGTATTTAGCTATTCTCCATCATAAAGAGGTGCATCGTGCTCCATATTGCTCCCGAAGTAGACACAGCTATTTCCAGCGGTAAACCAGTTGTTGCTCTGGAAAGCACGCTGATCAGCCATGGTCTGCCCTATCCGCACAACTTGGAGGTTGCGCGGATGCTCGAAGCCGAGGTGCGTGCCGCAGGCGCCATCCCGGCAACGATCGGCGTCGTTGCCGGTGTGCCGACCATCGGCATAGATGAACGAGCCCTGGAACGCTTTGCTGGTGACAAACATGTCCTCAAGCTCTCGCGGCGCGATCTGGCTGCCGCCATCGCTCAAAAGCGCGATGGCGCGACGACGGTCGCGGCGACGATTGCTCTCGCCGCCGCGGCGGGTATTGAGTTCTTTGCTACTGGCGGTATTGGCGGGGTCCATCGCGAGGCTCAGATCAGTTGGGATATCTCGGCAGATTTAAGCGAGCTGGCCCGTACTCCGGTCCTGGTTGTCTGCGCTGGAGCGAAAGCTATTCTCGATTTGCCTGCCACGCTCGAACAGCTCGAAACCTTGGGCGTGCCGGTGGTAGGATTAGACACCGATGATTTTCCGGCTTTCTACAGTCGCACAAGCGGGTTGCGACTGCCTATCCGCGCCGAGAATCCTGCTGAAGCGGCTCAAATGTGGCGTATCCAGCGTGCAAATGCGCACCTCTGCGCACCCGGCGGGTTGTTGCTCTGCGTGCCGCCGCCGACTGAAGTCGCCCTTTCCAACGCCACGGTGGAAGCGGCCATTACTCAAGCTCTGGGACGCGCGAAGGCAGCAGCAATCTGCGGACCGGCAGTCACGCCATTTCTCCTTGCCGCTATGGCGGAAATGACCGATGGCGAAAGCGTGCGCACCAACGTCGCGCTGCTACGCCAGAATGCCCATGTTGCCGCCCAAGTTGCACAGGCTGTCGTTGATTTGTAATAGATAGAGAGTATAATCATACATACGATAATTTGTAGTGATTCTAAATTGACCCTTGACAAGTTAATTTGAATAAGATATACTATGGCTGGCGGATTCCAGGCTATCAGTCCGCTAATGCGTCGCACCCTCAAGGCACGGAATCGCGGTGAGCGCTTGACCACGACTTGTTGAGTGCATAGTTTTATAGAATTTCGAGGGCGCGGCTCCTCCTAATGCAAGGAGGGGCCGCGCTGTGTCTCATAGAGGCTAGGGCAGGAGCACAAAACAGATGCTCAAACAAACCACAAACCGCTGGGAATTGGAAGAAGCGCGTGTGGCAACCGACGAGTCGGGGATAGAGCAACTCATTGAAGCCGAGGATATGGCAGCGGAGACCATTGATGAAGTGCGCCTCCAAGCTGAACCGACACTCGATGCAGTGCAACACTATCTGCAAGAAATCGGACGCGTCGCTCTATTGACGGCGAGCGAGGAGATTGAACTCGCCGAACGAATGGAGCGAGGTGATGCTGCACGCCAGCGCTCGGAGTCGGCAGAAGATCTTAGCCCGCAGCTACGTCGTGCGCTCGAAGCGGATGTTGTAAGTGGCAACGAAGCGCGGCGGCATCTGATCCAGGCGAATTTGCGTCTGGTTGTTAGCATTGCGAAGAAATATATCGGGCGTGGTCTTTCCTTGCTGGACCTGATCCAGGAAGGTAATATTGGTCTCATGCGTGCAGTTGAGAAGTTCGACCATCGGAAGGGCAACCGCTTCTCGACGTATGCAACCTGGTGGATTCGCCAAGCGGTGACGCGCGCGATCGCTGAACAGGGTCGTACTATTCGCTTGCCGGTGCATATGAGCGAGTCGGTCGGCCAAGTTAAGCGCATCGCCGAGCGCTTGGCGCAGTCGCTCGAGCGCCAGCCGACGGCGGAAGAGATCGCAGTTGCGCTGGGGCAACCGCTTGATCGGGTGCAGCGTGTGCTTGAGGCAGCGCGCCGGCCTGTTTCGCTCGAGACGCCGGTCGGTGACGAGGGTGAACACACGCTAGGGGATTTTTTGCAGGATGATGAACTGCCGACCCCTACCGACTTTGCGTCGCAGCAACTGCTGCGGCACGATCTGGCCCAGGCGCTAGGCCATCTCAATGAGCGTGAACGTCGGATTATCGACCTGCGCTATGGCTTGGTGGATGGGCAACGCCGTACCCTCGAAGAAGTGGGCAAGGCGCTTGGTATGACAAGGGAGCGTGCGCGCCAAATCGAGGCGGAGGCATTGCGCCGGCTGCGCCAACCGGATATTGGCCAGCACTTGCGAGATTACCTTGAGTAAGTTCTGCCACACTATGTTTAAGACAAAGAGACGCCCGCTCTAGCAAATTGCCGGAGCGGGCGTTATATTTGCACTTTTTGATGGTTAGGAGTCCAACGCGCTGTCGCGATTACTCTGACGTATTTGGTCGAAACAAGAACTACAATAGACTGGACGGTGTCCGCGTGGGATGAAGGGTACCGTGGTCTCTTGTCCGCAATTTGCACACACAACCGTATAATTCACCTTCTCACGCGGGCCATTATACTCATTCGAGCCACGCGAACTCCGCTGACGCGAATCGCCTTCACCGCCACCCCCGGCTTTGCGCGCACGCCGGCAAGATGGGCAGCGTGTTGGCTCATTGATAAATCCTTTGGAAGCGTAAAATTCTTGCTCCCCTGCAGTAAACACAAATTCAGTCCTACAGTCACGGCAGGTAATGGTTTTATCCACAAAAGCCATGTCTCGCCCCTTTATCTTTACGGTCACCACACAAGTTGGTCCGCGTCTGGTTAGCGAGCAGCTTCGCGTGGTCCCAATACCAGCCAGGAACTGTGCAAGGTAGCTGAATCTCCCGCCTATGCCAATGCAGTACCAGTGCCTCAAATTATACTCTGTTTCGACAGCATTGGCAATAGATTCTAGCCGCTTTTAAAGCGGCTAGAATGCACAGTGCTACAAGTATGTTTAGGATAGTTCTACTGCAACCCACGCGCGTACATCGTGATGCTCACGCATCTCGTTCAATGGCAACGAGCGCTGGTTGTTTTCTCGCAATGTCTGTGTTGCTGCCGCAACAAACTCGCGGAAGAGCGGATGCGGCTTGTTAGGGCGCGACAGGAACTCTGGATGGAACTGGCTGCCAACATACCAAGGGTGGTCGCGCAGTTCAACGATTTCGACCAGACGATTATCAGGCGAATGGCCGCTAATGACGAGTCCCGCTTCTTCTAGCAGGCTGCGATATTTGTTATTGAACTCGAAACGATGGCGATGCCGTTCCATCACCATTGCCACGCCATACGCTTCTGCCGCCTTGGTGCCGGGCGCCAGAACGCAGGGATATATGCCCAAGCGCATGGTTCCGCCCTTCTCGGTAATGTCGCGCTGGTCTGGCATGATATCGATCACGGGATGGGCGGTGTGTGGATTGAATTCAGTGCTATTCGGTTCACAGCTCTGGATGACCCAGCGTGCGAATGCAATCGTTGCACATTGCATTCCCAGACACAGCCCCAGGTAGGGTACATTGAAGCGGCGTGCATAGTCTGCGGCTATGATCTTGCCTTCAATACCCCGATCACCAAATCCGCCGGGGACGACAATACCGTACACGCCATCTAACAGTCGCTCGGGGCCTTCGCGCTCAATCCGCTCAGCCGAGATCCATTGAATGTCAATGTCTAGCTCCTGATGCAGTCCAGCGTGTCGCAGCGACTCGACCACACTGATATAGGCATCGCGCAACTCAACATACTTCCCAACCAGGGCAATGGGTAGAACGCGTTTGGGCTGTTTGATCAATTGGACCAAGTTACGCCAATCGTCCATGGCCGGTTTGTGCATGCCCAAATCCAGTTTGTCCACTAGGTAGTCGCCCAAACCCGCTTCTTCAAGCACAAGCGGTACTTCATAGATCGAATCGGCGGTCTGTACAGGGATAACTGCTCGCGCATCAACATCGGCAAAGAACGCTACCTTATCACGGATATCTTCTGAGATGGAAGAATCTGCCCGACAGAGGATGACATCGGCATTAATGCCGACTCCTCGCAATGCCATAACCGAATGCTGGGTCGGTTTGGTTTTGAGTTCATTGGTAGAGCCTATATGCGGTAATAGAGTGACGTGAATATAAAGAACATTATCACGGCCTACTTCTTTGCGCATTTGACGGATTGCTTCGAGAAAAGGCAATCCCTCGATATCGCCTACCGTGCCGCCAATTTCGACAATGACGACATCGGCATTACTCTGCCGAGCGACAGCGGCAATCCGCGCTTTGATTTCATCGGTAATATGGGGAATAACCTGAATCGTTCCGCCGAGATAATCGCCGCGCCGCTCCTTCTGGATAACAGCAGAGTAAATTTGACCGGTTGTAATATTGCTAAGGCGGGTAAGGTTTTCGTCGATGAATCGCTCGTAGTGACCCAAATCGAGATCGGTTTCGGCGCCATCCTCAGTGACGAAAACTTCTCCATGCTGGTACGGTGACATTGTGCCTGGATCTACATTCAAATACGGATCGAGCTTTACGACAGATACGCGCAGACCGCGGCTTTTCAGTAAGCGCCCAATTGATGCAACGCTAATCCCTTTCCCAACCGAGGAGACAACACCACCAGTCACGAAAATATACTTTGTCATGCTTGTAATTCTCCTTAGGCTCTAGGTGTACATGCTTAGCCTTTAGGGAACAACTTCGCATTGCCAGGCTAGGGCTAAGGGCCAAACGCTGACTGCGAATTCTTATATGTACACACTACAGACGATAGGTCATAATTAAAGTTAGTGGGTCGGCTAACCTGACGGTTAAACCGACCCACAAGTATGGCGCTTTGAATAGATATAGAGTGTCATTGTAGACGTTATACAATATTGCAATCTGTCGAGCGAACCGGGACACTGGTTGTGTGTCACAGACGATGCAGCTTGTTGCACCTCGCTGCAGCAGGTCTCACGCAGCGATTAAGCCGATTAGATTTTTGAGCCAAGGTTGTAGGAATGCCACAGCATTCGACTCGCTGTGTCACCGCCGAGTCCTTTGCTCGGATCAAGGTTAATATTGGTTATAATAACGGCAGAAGCGTATGGCTTTTGCATCGTTGTTCGGCTTTGTCATCATTGTGTAATCTAAAAACAACTAGGGGAAGGTTTAGATACCTTCCCCTCACCAGGCCGAACGCGCTTTGGTTGTATCCCGTCCTTGGTCGAGCTTGTGCCTTCGATGCACAGTCGAACATTTTTGATATGCTTGGCTATACTGGATTAAGTCATTTTGCATCGTAGTACTCCGATGAGGTTTGGATATTTGAGACTTTGTGTTGTGGTATCGTACTTGTTTCTTTGAGCAAAGCGAATAGTCTCTACATGATAGGGTACAAGCCTCCTTGAATTGCATGCTCTTGAGATACAATGTACTTATTGCTTGGAAGAAACACAAACAGCGTATGCAAAAAGGGAAGCAAAGAGTTCCAAATAACAAGCTTGTCTATAGTACTACAAAATCTCCTAAAGCAAGGTGTCTAAACTAGGCATATTTAAGGGTTTATTATAGCACACTTAGTGGTCAATAGACAGATATGTTTCTGACATCTACATTATAGATTTTGCGGGTATGATAAGGTTGGCTGTTCACGAGCGGGCAATTTGTGGCTGCTCCTTACCAAAGAACGATCTTGCAATGGATATTGTATGCTGTATGAATTCATGTACGAAGTGTTTTTCATAGAATTGTGGATCATAGGATTTCCGAATCCAAAAGCCCCGCTCTAACAGCGCTGATGTTGGAGCGGGGCAGCGGCTAAGTTATGCTCATAAAACGCCGATTTCATCAGTGTAGTCTATACGAAGGTAAGTCAACGGATTCTATTTCGGCATATTCAAGGATCATCCGCTGGTGGAGCGCATCACGACAATTCGTGTTTCTTCGCCCTCGCCGGGCAGGTTAGATGGCGTAACGTTAAGCTTTTCTTCGGCATTAGCGTCTTTAACCCCAAGTTCATGAATAAATTTTTCAAGTGGAGCTAATTGATAGTCGAAGGAGAGTTGGGTTGTGGCATAGTGCATTGGGATAACGATCCGCGGCTCGAGTTGGCTGATAACGCTGGCTGCTTCCGCCGGTCCAATGGTTTCATCGCCGCCAACTGGGATGAAGAGTACGTCGACATTGCCGATCTCTTCGATCTGCGATTGGTTCAATTCATGCCCCAAATCTCCTAGATGACAGAAGGAAATATCATCGAGATGTATCGCATAAACTGTATTAAACCCGCGTTCAGCCCCTTTGTGTTTGTCGTGATAGGTCCGTATGCCAGTGATCAGGACATTACTTACCTCATATTCCCCTGGTCCGTCGACGACAAAGATTTTATCGCGCACTGGACGTACTGCAGAAACATGACTATGATCGGGATGCTCATGACTGCTCGTAACGATGTGTGCAGTAGGTCGTCCAAGATCAAGGCCAATAGAACGGTCGTAGGGGTCGCAAAGAACAATGCCATCACGTCCGCGGAGACGGAAACACGAGTGGCCAAGGTATTGGATATCGGGCATGAATATAGCTCCCAGCGGTGATGTGCGTTATATTGATGCAAAAAAGCGAAACTTGCGACACTATGGGTGATCACTAGGATTGCTTGTTGAACTTCCTAGCGATTTGTTGTCGTGAAAAAGCAAAGCTGAGCGGAATTGAGGCCATTGCATCAGTATGTTGTCCTCTTTGCCATTCATTGCTGCACAACCCAACATAGATTTTGAGAAAGCTTCATTCGTTTGTGGCGCGTGATACCTCTTCTGTTTCAGACTGTAACTCTTTCCAGAGCAAGTCCAGGATCGGGGTGATCGTATCAAAGTCGAAACCACGTCGTTGGAGATAGCCTCCCATTCGGCGTTGAAAGTTGAATCGATCCGGTGCATCACGGTATTTGCGCAATGCTGCGCGCGCCAGCGTCAAAGCTCGCTCCGAATCATCTGCCATCAGCTCATTATTGGCGAGCGTAGACTCTACAATACTCCCCGCAACACCTTTGCGTCGCAGCTCGTCACGTAAGGCTCGTGCCCCGCGCGGGCGACAGGCAAGACGATTTTCAACCCAAAACTGAGCAAATGCATTATCATCAAGCAGCTCAAGATCGGTGAGACGGGTAATTGCTGCTTCAATAGAAGTTTCGCCAAAAGCTTTACGCCGCAGCCGTTCGCGCACCTCGGTGATAGAACGAGGGCGTGTCTCTAAGAAACGTAGTGCAGCTTGAAGCGCTTTATCAGCGCTCTCAACAGTTTCGAGCCGGTTCCATGCACTGGCGTCTACTTCTTTGCCAACGAAAAGATTCTCACGCACGACAGTATTCAGGCTGACACCGATGGCAAACACATCGTCAATGAAAACATTGACTCTTTGGGAGTCGTGGCTCTGTGCGCGTAGTGCGGTAATTTTTCCGGTTGGCATAATAATATAGACAAAAGCAAGGGATAATCGACTATTCCTCGAACAAGCTGTCGTCTCCATCTTCGTCCTCGCCGCCTGCGGCAACGGGGAGCGCCGCCGGGCTGGTTAATACCTGAGAACGAATGAGCCTTTCGATCTCATCGGCAAGCGATGGATTTTCCTGTAAGAATGTTTTGACATTCTCTCGCCCCTGTCCAAGGCGATCCTCACCAAGGTAGAACCATGCGCCGCTCTTGCGGATGATACTCAGTTCGACGCCTATGTCGAGAATATTACCTTCTCGTGAGATGCCTTCGTTTGCCATAATATCAAATTCGGCAGTACGGAAAGGTGGTGCAACTTTGTTCTTTATCACCTTGACTCGGGAGCGCGAACCAATGGCTTCCTGACCTTGTTTGAGCGTCTCGATACGGCGAATATCCAGGCGTACAGAGGCATAGAATTTGAGCGCCTGCCCGCCAGTGGTTGTCTCGGGGGAACCGAACATAACCCCAATCTTTAAGCGCAACTGGTTGAGAAAAATAACGGCAGTACGGCTTTTGCTAATTGCGCCGGAGAGTTTCCGCAGCGCCTGGCTCATAAGTCGGGCTTGCAAGCCGGGCAGCGAGTCGCCCATATCGCCTTCGATTTCAGCACGAGGAACCAGTGCTGCGACCGAGTCGATGACAATAACATCGATAGCATTCGAACGGACTAAGGTTTCACAGATTTCCAGCGCTTGCTCACCGGTATCGGGCTGGGAAACAAGCAAATCTTCGATATTGATGCCGCACCGTGCGCCATAGACAGGATCAAAGGCATGTTCGGCATCGATAAACGCGGCAATGCCGCCCATTCGTTGGGCTTCAGCGATAATGTGTTGGGCTAATGTAGTCTTGCCGCTGCTTTCCGGGCCGAAGATTTCGATCACGCGTCCCCGGGGGACACCCCCGACGCCGAGAGCAATATCTAGCGCAATCGCGCCAGTTGGGATCGCTTCGATCACAAGGCGGGAGCTGGCTTCGCCCATCTTCATAATCGAGCCTTTGCCGAACTTACGATCAATCTGGCTCATCGCCGCTGCCAGGGCCTTCTCTTTTTCAGGCGAGATAGCCATCGCGTGCGCTCCTCCGTTTTGCTTGCTCACTCGTATTTCTCCTTTATGTACTCTACTATACGGCAAGGACGCTGTCAACGCGACAGGCCCACCTTCGTGATCCGTGCTATTATAGCACGGGTGTTCGATAAATACAAGATTCAAACGTGCTTTGATTGAGCTCCAAGTCGCGAATTGCCGGCTATAATGATCACGTGCTGCTTGTTTGTGCGTTTATAGCAGGTTTGCCCTCAGGGTGATCGCTTGAAAGCGCTAAAGTTGTGGTAACGCTATGCCTGTGTTTGTTATTCGACTCGTTGAGGTACGACGCAGCCGTTGGGATTGAATGAGCATAGCTGTTGTAGTTGTGTCGTTTTTCTCTATCTGAACACAGATATATCGCTCGGTGGTATAATGACATATGTATATCCTGAAGCTATACGTTTGATAGTTCTAAAAAAGGAAGGCATTGTGCATGGAGCGTCGGGTCGTGGTCACCGGGATGGGTGCGGTTAGTCCCCTTGGGCTTGATGTACCATCAACCTGGCAAGGTATTGTCGAGTCTCGTAGTGGAATAGGCCCAATTACACTGTTTGAACCAGAAGGCTTGGAAACCAAGTTTGCCGGCGAAGTGAAATCCTTCGATCCACCCCAATATATGAATCGGAAGGAAGTCCGTCGTACTGATCGCTTTGTCCAGCTCGCCGTGGCTGCCACACAGGAGGCTCTCCGCAATGCCGAATTGCTGATTACACCAGAACATAGTGTTGATGTCGGCGTGTTTATCGGTTGTGGCATTGGCGGTATTGAAACCTTATGCGCCCAAAACGAGGTCTTACGGACTAGGGGGCCAGGCCGTGTCAGTCCATTTTTAGTTCCCGCGATGATCACGAATATGGCTGCTGGCCATATTTCGATTATGACCGGCGCGCGTGGACCAAATCTTTGCACAACATCGGCTTGCGCCAGCGGCGCTCATGCCATTGGCGAGGCTCTAGAGAATATCAAGCGCGGCTGGGCGAAGGCGATTATCGCTGGTGGCACAGAAGCGTCAATTACACCAATTAGTGTTGCGGCCTTCAATAGCGCAAAGGCCATCTCGACGCGTAATGATACGCCGGAAACAGCATCGCGACCTTTTGATGCAACTCGCGATGGTTTTGTACTCAGTGAAGGCGCAGCGATGCTCATCCTTGAGGATCTCGAATTTGCTTTGAGTCGTGGTGCGCCTATTCTGGCCGAAATCGTAAGTTATGGTGCGACTGCCGATGCCTATCATATTACCCAACCTTGTCAAGGCGGCGAAGGTGCGGCTCGCGCTATGCAGCTTGCTTTATCGCGCGGCGGAGTCACAATCGACGAAGTGAGTTATATCAATGCGCATGGCACCAGCACCGCTGCCGGTGATATTGCGGAGACAGATGCGATTAAAGCTATATTTGGCGAGCGAGCAAAGACTTTGCCGGTTAGCTCAAGCAAGTCACAGCTCGGTCACTTGATAGGCGCTGCCGGCGCTGTCGAGGCGGTCATTAGCATTCTTGCTATTCGGCGCAATCTACTTCCGGCGACGATAAACTTGCAACATCCTGATCCAAGTTGTGATCTCGACTATGTGCCTAACAATGTACGTCCGGCCCATGTTGATACTGTTATAAGTAACTCATTTGGGTTTGGCGGTCACAACGCGGCGCTGATCTTCCGCCGCTTTGCGGAATGATCAACGAGCAGCGCTTATGAATATCTGATATTGTTTTTGTTATAATAGCTGCTGCTTGTTATTCGTCAGAGTTTGCATGGGTTAGTAAAGTGAGGGTGCTCTACATGCCCTCCTCTGCTTGTTATTCGGCTGTGACGTAAAAGGCTTACAACCAGTTTAGGATCACTATAGCTGTACCTTTTATAGATCCTGAGTATGGACGAACATCTTTTACAAACTATTGGAATAGTGTTTCAAGATGAACTGCTTTTGAAGAGCGCGTTCATTCATCGTTCGTATTTGCACGAACACCCAGAGCGAACCGAAGGTCTTCCGTCGAACGAACGTCTTGAGTTTTTGGGCGACTCGGTGCTTAATTTTCTCACGGCGTCTTGGCTGTACGAGCGATTCCCAGCGCAAACCGAAGGCAAGTTAACGGCGTTACGCGCTGCCTTGGTCAAGACAACGACGTTGGCACGGTTTGCTCGCGAATTGCGCCTAGGTAATTATGTTCGGATTAGCCGGGGCGAAGACTCGCCAGCCGCACGCGACCGGCCGCCGCTTTTGGCTGATGTCTTCGAAGCGCTTCTGGGTGCGATCTATCTTGACCAAGGTCTCGACACGGCGCGTAGTTTTGTTATGCCTTTCCTCGAACGTGAGCTAGAGCGCATCCTGGCTGGTCAGGTTGATATTGACTATCGTACTCGGTTGCAAGAAGAAGTCCAGGCATTATATGGCATTACACCAACCTACAGTCTGGTAGATGTGACCGGTCCAGACCATTGTCGTGAGTTTACCATTCAGGTCATGTTAAGCGGTGACTGTTTGGGTCAGGGGAATGGCCGCAGCAAGCAACAGGCGGCCCAGAATGCGGCGCGCGCGGCCCTTGAAGTTCTCCACAACGGTTCATCAGAGCACGCTTGATCTTGCAAAGATTGCTTGCTCAATAGATTGATTGATCGCTGTGCTGAGGTTGATGGACCTTCTTACCATCAGGCTTTTGGTTTCAATATTGTAGCTGAGATATGTCCAGGTTCGTTATGTAATGCAGCGGTTATTTATAACCGGGGGAACCGGATACCTGGGGCGCGCATTGGTACGCCACGCTTCAATGCTTGGTCAGCGTGTGGCTGCTAGTAACTATTGCCAGTCGCCACCAGATGATCAATCTGTAACTTGGCTTGGTCTCGATATCCGCGACCAGGATGCTGTTTCTCAGGCGTGTGAAGTCTTGCGTCCGGATGTGGTGATCCATACCGCCTTTCGCCAGTCTGGCCCTGACCTCTGGGCAGTAACTGCCGAAGGCGCTCAGCATGTTGCCAGAGCAGCTCAGGCTTGCGGGGCGCGCCTCATTCACATGTCCAGTGATGTTATTTTTGATGGCGAGCGCATGGTAGCCTATACTGAAGCCGATCAGCCTAGCCCTATCACGGCGTATGGCGAAGCCAAAGCTGCAGCCGAGCGTTTTGTGGCTGAGAGTCATTCAGAGGCGGTCATTGTGCG
Source organism: Chloroflexales bacterium (assembly GCA_022360155.1). Taxonomy (GTDB): domain Bacteria; phylum Chloroflexota; class Chloroflexia; order Chloroflexales; family Chloroflexaceae; genus JAKSDJ01. Next base: position 33,058 of record JAKSDJ010000846.1, read on the forward strand.
TACTTCTCTCATCTATGGCTTCAACCCGATTGATCGTCAGACCCAATTCGTGCTTGATCTCGCTGATGGTAAACGTGATGAACGGCTCTTTCGAGATGAATATCGCTGCCCTATCTGGGTTGCTGATCTTGCTGCTGCACTTCTAGAACTAGCCCAACACGATTATCGGGGTATACTGAATATTGCTGGCGGCGAATGCTTGAGCCGCTACGAGTTCGGTATTTTGCTAGCCCAAGCGAATGGACGAGACCCAACACGGATTACAAGCGGCCTCAGTGCTGAAAGTTCAACGCGCCGTCCGCGCAATTGCGCTCTTGATATTCGACGAGCCTCAAACCTATTGCGTACGCCTTTGCGCGGTGTGCGCGCCGTTCTCACAGACCAGAAACTCCTGATCGCTTAGAGAGGAGAACTCCCTATGGACCATACGCCAGAAGCAGTCTCGCGCTTAATCGCTGATCTGCAAGACGAAGATGAATTTGTGCGGACGCAGGCAGCTTTTGCCCTAGGGGTGCTTGGCGAGCCAGCTGTACAGCCGCTCGTGCAGCTGCTGGATGCGCCATCATCGGACCTGCGGATGCGGGCTGCCTGGGCCTTGGGGGTTATTGGCGCGGCGGCGGTGCCGAAACTGCTAGAATTGGCGGAGAGTGACACCCATCAACTTCGCGTCGAAGCCATCCGGGTGCTAGGTGTTGTCGGCGAGGCACGGGCGCTTAATCAGTTGTTGATTGCCCTTACCGACCCCAATGAACAAGTTGCGTCGCGGGCAGCGCGAGCGCTAGGTAAGATCAGCGATCCGCGCGCCTACCATCCGTTGATTACCGCGCTGCACCACCCATCGCCAGATGTACGCTATGAAGCATGCCGGGCCTTGGGCGATCTGCACATTGCTGACGCGGCTAATCTCTTGAATGAGTTGGCCGAGAGCGACTCCTCATCAACAAGTTGGGGCGCCACGGTTGCGGATGCAGCGCGCTGGGCCGCTGCCGAAGCGCGGAGTGAAGTACAAACTACTCGCGACTCCGAATTTGCTCGGGTGAGCAAATTGCTTCAAGAACATCGCCGCCATCTCAAGTAGTTTGGCTCGAACCAACAACAAATGACCAGTGCGTAATGCGCTGGTCATTTGTGTATATTCCTTTTTCGCGCGTTGAAGAAGGATTCAGGCGCCTTCTCCAATCTGCTTATTACCTCGTGCTATCTCTCTATCTACACGATGGCGTGTCGGCCTGATGCGAGTGGCGACTGTGTCTTAGTTTGTAATCATTTCTGCTTCACATAGGACTGGTGGCCAAACAAAGCCATGGTCAGCGTCAAGCAACAACGGACTGCCGTGTTCGCCCGACTCGACGAGTTTCTGGGCTACCGCCAGAGCCAGTAAAGCGTCATCACCGTTCACCGGGGGCTTGCCATCTGTCACAACAGCTCGAGCGAAGGCATCGAGCTCTTCGCGCAGGGGCTCGCGTTTGTTCACCTTGTAGCGGATCATCCGCCCCTCACTCACGCCCATTGTGGCGAGCTCGGGCCACTGGCTCCCCTGAGTTGCGCTATCATTCTCATAAAAGGTCAGATCTTGGGTAAGGTAGTTGGCGACGAACATGCCTCGTTCGCCTACTACCGAGAGTTCGCGAACTTTGGTTGGTGTCAGCCAGTTGATGTCCAAAATACCAATGGTGTCGTTGTCAAAGCGCAATAATGCCGAGAGTAGGTCTTCATGGGCTGTGTGTAGTCGCCGCCCGACCTCGGCATGCACCCGATTCACGCTTGATTCGGTTAGGTAATGCATAATGTCGAGATCGTGTGTTGCCAAGTCGATAACCACGCCCACATCCTTGATGCGCGCCGGGAAAGGGCCAATGCGGCGAGCGCAAATTTGGTAGACTTGTCCCAGCGCTCCTTGCTCGATCTGTGTTTTCAGAGCGCGAATGGCTGGGTTAAATCGTTCGATATGGCCAACGGTCAGCAAAACGTCTTGTTCTTCGGCCAGGCGAACCAGCGCAGCGCCCTCCTCGACCGTGGCGGCAATCGGCTTTTCGACCAGCAATGGCACGCGGGCTAGAATGACGTCGCGGGTGACTGTGAAGTGATACTCTGTTGGCACGACAATGGAAATCATGTCGAGTTGCTCTCGTTCCAGCATCCGACGATAGTCGGTGTAGGTGCGCACATGGTAGCGCTGTCCAAGTTGGTTGAGTGCGGTTTGGTCCGGGTCGGCGATGGCGACGAGTTCAACATCCTCCAGCTCCGCGTAGACGCGCGCGTGGTTACGGCCCATACTGCCGGCGCCAATCACTGCGGCACGAAGTAGCTTGCTCATAAGATCCTCCTCGGTTGTCTAGGCAGTGATCTGTCAACGCAAGATAACAGGCGGTTATGGTGCTGTCGCCTGTTTTTTTGCCTTCCGATACCTGCCATCAATAGGCTCCACGCCCGCTCAAGAGCGCTGGAATCGTGCGGAACAAGATTTGCAGATCGAGCCAAATGGAATGATTCCGAATGTAATGCATATCCAAGCGGACTCGGTCTTCATAAGAGAGGTTGCTGCGCCCGCTAATCTGCCACAGACCAGTCAAGCCTGGCTTGACCGTTGCTAGATTGTGCTGCCACTTGCCAAACTTTTCTAGTTCGGCAGCGGTAATCATACGCGGACCAATCAGACTCATCTGCCCAAGCAAGACGTTGAAAAGCTGCGGCAGTTCATCGAGGCTGTAACGGCGGAGAAAATTGCCGACACGAGTGATGCGCGGGTCGTCTTTGAGCTTTCCTTCGCACTCTAATTCGGCGCACTGCTCGGGGGTTAGCAGGGCATCGCCATAAACGTGCATGGTGCGAAACTTAAAGGCATCAAAGGGCTGTTTCCCTTGACCAACGACGCGGCGGCGATAGAACACTGGCCCTGGCGAGTCGCGCTTGATCAACAGCGCCAGCACCAGGAAGAGCGGTGAGAATAGCAGGAGTATCGTAGCCGCCAGCGTATAGTCAAGCATGGTCTTGAGAATATAGTGCATCCCAGTAATACGGGTCTTGTTCAGCACCACGAGTGGTACATAACCCTCTTCGCGAACCCGTACGCTGGTTGTTAAGAGTTCGAATAATCCTGAAGCCAGACGTACTTCAACATCCTGTAATGCGTCGAGCGCACCGTAAATACTGAGCAAACGTTCGCGGGTGATAGCCGTGTTGGCGATAACCACCGCGTCAACTCCCTGGCTGTAGACGAGCGAGGCGAATGCTGATGAGCGTCCAATAACTTGTATGCCGGGCAACGGTTCACTGCCGATTGGCAAATAATCATCAACAAAGCCAAGAAGCCGTGCACCTGAGGTAGGAGCTTCGAGCAGTTGTTGCGCGACAGCCAGACCCTCAGGATTGGCCCCAATGATTAATGTCCGATCCAGGAAGCGCCCGCTTCTCCGCTGATGATAGATCAACCGGCGGATGATGAAGCGGGCGTTGAGCCCCAAAACCAAGATCAAGATCCAGGCGATCAACAACCAAGCCCGCGCGACGACGAAGTCTGGCTGGAGGAAACTTACCAGCATAACCAACATAACGCCAGTTGTCACTGCATTGAACCAGCGCGCATATTCCGTGGTGCCGCCCAAGAGGTTGACTCGGTCGTAGAGGCCATACATATGAAACAATGCTACATTGCCCGGAACAAGAACAATGGCTAGCCAGCCGTAGAAAATCGGGCTAATAAAAGCATCGGGGCTAAAGAGCGCCAGGTCGAATTTAAACCGCCAGATATAGGCCAGAATGAAGCTTGCACTGACGACTAGGGCATCGGTAACGAGCAAGAGGCGAGTAAGATAGCGTTGCTCGCGTTGCCGAATGCTAGCCCTTGTTTGCGGGATAGCCAGTATGCGTTCAGTGGTGCTCATAGGTTGCTTAATCCTCGCAGTGATCGCAAGCCTATTCCGGCCAGGAAAGCATGTCAGCGAAGAGTCGGCCCTGTCTGACTTCTTTCGTTGCAGGTTTGTAGAATAGATCTGTGACGCACTGTATTAAGTGACTCATGCTAAGTCGATTGCTTGCTGATTTGTAGTTAGGATGTAGCCAGGACAGAAACAGCCGTTGTTTGATGTTGATTGTGAGTTGTGAACTGTGTCCGAGCAACC
>JAKSDJ010000930.1 GCA_022360155.1 Chloroflexales bacterium
CGCCGGTACGTAGAGCCGTTCGTAGCCATAATTCTCGGTTGGATATTCAGGGTCCAACAGCGGCTGCGCAACATCGACGGTGATACCGCCAAGCGTATCAACGATTCGTTCAAAACCTTGAAAATCAACCTGGGCGATATAGTTGATCTTCAGATTAAGAAAATCCTCGACCGTTTCGGCAGCCAGCGCACCGCCTGCAGCAGCGGGATCGACGCCCCGCCCATACAATTCGGCAGCGTTGGTGTATCCATAGGAGTATGCGACGTTGATTTTCATTTGCCCGAGATGTGGTATCTGCACAACCGAGTCGCGGGGAATGGAGAGCATACCAGCCCAACGTTCGCTCGGATTGACATGAACAACAATCAACGTGTCGCTTCGTATGCCATTGTCTGGATCTGCTCGGCGATCGACGCCGATCAACAACACATTGAAAGGCTCGCGTAGCGTATCCGGCAGCGGTACGGGCGAAGCATCCGGCGCGCTAGGAATCGACGCTTGCGGGCGACGCGGATCAACCTGCTCGATGGCCTCAAGGGTTTGCGTTGCCCGATGGGCTAGATTCATGACAACGACACTGGCAAGTACGAAGATCATGAACAGGCCAATGAAGGTTGTTCCACAACTGCCCCGGCGTGATAGACGCGAGCGCGAAGGGGGAGGCTTTCTACTGCGGCGCAAAGCAACGCGTTCACGTGCAGTAAGATAGGAGCGTGACCGACGCTCGGAAGACATGAAGCTCCTCAATCAGCAAATAATCTCCTGATTTTTGATTATAGCACAGACTTGCAAGTGTCATACACCGGCACTGCTCTTTCTGAGGGCTGTGTCACCGTCTTGTAATAGAATGCAGGTGAATGTGGAGGCTAGTGTGGCCTTCTTCCTCTACCAAGGGCAGGAGGTTTCCAGTTCTGCCTGGTCGGAATCATAGCTTTGGAACAGTCTAAGATTCTTCTGGAAAGGAATATTGAGTACGGCAACCCCGCTGCTGTGTGCATGCAGGGCTACCGCACTCCCCAATCCGACGCGTTCGCCCCTGCTATGCCCAGGCATCGACTCGCCATTGCTGGATCAAACGGTTGTTCAGCAAGCTTTTAGGCATGGAGCGTGTTGCAATTATACGATTTGATTTTCGGACAGATATATTCGTTTCACCTGCTCGAAAGGAACCGCTACGCGCATCCGCCGGACATTATCGTGTCGATTGGCAGGCAATACCGCCAGTGTAACAATGCCGATATCTTGTGCGAGTTGGCCTCGTTCCAATTCAAGCGCTCGTTGGAGCAAGTCCTCGGTCAGTTCTTCCGATCGGCGCCCTTCGGCGGCGGGCCAACCAGCCAGGTAATTGGATAGTTCCATATCTTCGCCAAAGCGTTCGCCGGCATGCAGCAGACCTTCTGTAAATAGCACAACATAGGTGTAGGCCTCGATAGGCAGTCCGCTGATGACAGGCCTGGTCATTGCATGCAGGCCAATTGGCAGCGCCGGATCGTTGTAGGTGTGTAATCCCTGTGTGTTGATGACGAAAAATGGCGCGGGATTGTTGCGTGACATAAGAATATCGCCGCTGACAAAGTCCACCGAAAGAATATTGAGCGTCGCAGAAACCTGGCCCATACGATAGGTATAGAGATAATCATGAACAGCGCGGGCAACCGCGCCGTCGCGAGCGCCATCTTTGAGCAAGGAGATTGCTCGCGTCGCGACCAGATTGCTGAGCGTTTTTGCGCCGCGCCCACTGCCGCGCCCATCTACTAAGACCAGCGAAAATCCGCCACTGGGACGCTCGATCATCTCTAAGGTATTACCGCTTTCAAGGGCGTTCTGGTGACCAATTTTTGCAACGGCAACATGTATTTCTAACATGGTATCCTCGATCATGCTTGCAGCTGTCTCTTTCTGTCAACGATTCAAAACAGACGGTCTTCGTATTGGACGAACTTCTGGAGCCTGATCCTCACGCACTTGGATAGGCGTTCGTACGTAACAAGTCTATTGTACTAGCGAGCTGTGTATGTAGCAAAAGCTTACGAGCCATACCATCATTGTATACTATTTTTTTCTGTGCGATCAAATAGCCGTTATTTTTGCAGTTTGAATCTACGAGAGTCTGATAGGGCGATTCTGGCAAAACAAACCGGCTAAGGAGAATTACTCCTTAGCCGGTTTGGATGCTCTAGTATTGATTCGATTAAGCAGGAAGCGGACTAATCTGACCGCCAGAAGGAGGCGTTGTCATATTATCGGCCTTTTCCGTACCGTTATCGCGTCGTTTCAGATCAATAGTTAGAGGAACGACCCGGTTGATCAACTCGGCCAGTTGTTCCCCTTCCAGAGTCTCCAACTCAAGCAGTGCATTGGCCATATCATCCATCACAGCGCGGTTGGTCATCAGGATCTGCTGCGCCCGCTCATACGCTTCATCGACGAGCATGTGAACTTCTTCATCAATCTGGCGGGCGACTTCTTCGCTATAATTGCGCTGTTCGCTAATTTCACGACCCAGGAAGATCAGTTCTTCCTTTTCACCAAAGACGATTGGACCAAGCCGCTCGCTCATGCCGTAGCGGGTAACCATCGCACGAGCGATGCGGGTGACCTGGATGAGGTCGCTCGATGCGCCAGTGGTTACTTCATCGGAGCCGAAGACCAGCTCTTCAGAGAGGCGCCCGCCAAGAGCAACGGTCATTCGCGCCTTGAACTGAACCACGCTGCGAAGGTTCAGGCTATCCTCTTCGGGAAGGAACAACGCATAGCCGCCAGCCTGTCCACGCGGAATAATGGTAACTTTTTGGAGTTTCTCCGACCGAGGCATCCCCGCGCCGACGATGGCGTGACCGGCTTCGTGATAGGCCACAACCAGTTTCTGTCGATCGGTCATAACCCGAGATCGCCGCTCAGGACCGCCCATCATCACCCGCTCGATAGCATCTTGCAGCTCGGCCATGCCGATCTTCTTCTTCGAGCGGCGAGCAGACAGGATTGCCGCCTCGTTCACTGCGTTCATCAAGTCTGCACCAGAAAACCCCGGCGTCTGGCGGGCGATCACATCGAGGTTGACGTCTTCCGAAAGCGGTTTGCCTTTAACGTGGACTTTGAGAACTTCGACGCGACCACGCACGTCGGGTGCGTCGAGCACGACCTGGCGATCGAAACGACCCGGACGAACCAATGCGGGATCGAGGACGTCAGGCCGGTTGGTAGCGGCAACGACGATGACATTGGTATTCGTATCGAAGCCATCCATCTCAACCAGGATTTGGTTCAAGGTCTGCTCGCGTTCATCGTGCGAACCGCCGAGACCAGCGCCACGCTGGCGACCAACAGCGTCGATTTCGTCGATAAAGACAATACACGGCGCATTGCGTTTTGCCTGGTCGAACAGATCGCGAACACGGCTTGCGCCAACGCCAACGAACATCTCGACGAACTCGGAGCCGCTGATGGAGAAGAAAGGCACGCCTGCCTCGCCGGCGACGGCTCGCGAGAGCAAGGTCTTCCCGGTGCCAGGAGGGCCGACCATCAGCACACCGCGAGGGATACGCGCACCAAGTGCAGCGAATTTATCGGGGAATTTCAAAAACTCGACGACTTCGGTTAAGTCTTGTTTGGCTTCTTCCTGGCCAGCAACATCAGCGAACGTAATGGTCGGCTTGTCGCCGGCAAACATACGGGCTCGACTCTTGCCAAAGGAGAGCGCCTGATTATTGCTCCCCTGCGCTTGGCGCATAAAGAAAATAAAGAAACCAATCAGAAGAAGCGTCGGGAGTAAGATCGTGAAGATGCTGAGCAAGCCCCCCCAAGCCGGAGCGGGACGTACGCCCACTTCTATGCTTAGGGAACCATCTTCGTTTACAAGCGGCACATTATAAGCCGCAAGCAAGCCCATGATGGTATCCCCGCTCTCCAAGCGTGAATGTACTGTTTCGCCCTCGCCTTCGCCCGTGGTGTTTTTGTACGTGGCGCGGATCTGCTCATCCCCAGCTTGCGGCTCTATTTTTTCAATCTTTCCTGCCTGGATATCAGCGAGAATTTGAGCAATGCCACGCTCGTCATTCTGATTTGAATTTCCCCCAAAGTATTGAAAGAATAGCGCAAGCGCTGCAACAAGGATGATCAGATAGACGAAGCTATTCTTTAACCAGCGATTATCGCCCATGCTTACTATCCGTTCCTCCCAGGAGCGATGCCCCTACTGCAAAGAAGAATCCTACATTCGGAACTACAGTAATAGTGAAAATGGCGGACATGTATAAGATACATGGAGGCATTATACCAAAAGCGCCTGGCAGCATCAAGGTAACAAGATCACATAACGCACATAACATTGTTCATTCTGCGTGCTGCATGTATATTTCCGGCTTCAGAACGCCGATGTATTCAAGATTACGATAGCGTTCGCTATAATCTAATCCATATCCGACAACAAATTCATTTGGAATATCGAATCCCTGATAGTCAACTGCTACATCGGCAGTGCGTCTCTCTGGTTTATTAAGGAGCGCGCAAATGCGCAAGCTGGCTGGATTGCGACGCACCAGATGGCTGCGCAAGTATGCGAGTGTTAGCCCACTGTCAATGATATCTTCAACGATCAAGACATGACGACCTCCAATATCGGTTTCAAGGTCTTTAATCAAGCGAACGATGCCAGTTGACTCGGTGCTCTTTCCATAGCTGGAAATGGCAATGAAGTCAAGGGCAAGGGGTAAGTCAATTGCGCGCGCCAAGTCGACAATGAACATCACACAGCCCTTTAAAACACCGACCAAGAGCAATTCACCGTTGGTTTTGGCGTAGTCGCGTCTGATCTGCTGACTCAATTCATGCACTTTCGCTTGGATCTCCTCGGTTGTGATCAGCACCCGATCAATGTCTGCGTGCATATGCTAACCCTTCCTCTACACACGAATTGTTGTGTTGTTGATGTTATTGCTGTATCAATTGGACCCATAGTGGTCGTCGCGTTTGGGTTGTGGCCTGGAAACGGTCATCAGTGCGCAGCCCTGCAATCCAGACAACACTCTTGAGCGTTGCCAGTATCGGCCAGTCCGCGCGGAGTTCGCGGGGTACTTTTTGGTCTACAAAGAAGTCTTGCAATAGACGGCTTCCGCGTCCGCCGGCAGGTCGAAAGCGATCCCTTGACCGGCGGCGGCGCAAGATCAGCGGTTCATTGAGTGTGTCATAATCGAGAACCGTCCACCAACGGTATGGGTTGCCGGCGGGCAACTCTTTAGGCTCTATAAAGCTGGTTTCTGCTTGCCAACAGTCAGCAAATGAAGTTGTGCCAGGAATTTTCAGGATCACCTCGCTCGTATTAAGTTGAGGTGCAGCTTCTGTAGCAATTGTGATCGCTTCAGGCCTGTACTCAGATGGATTGATCACAAGGAGATGCTGATCGGTGACATGGAGTGACAAGCCCAACCCGAGTGAGAGGCGTTGTCCCTGACCTTGTGCGGCTGCTGTTCGACCTGCCTCGATTTGGTCATAGCTTAGGGCATCGGCGCCTGTCAATAACAGGGCGGCCCGTCGCAGGGCATAGCGCTGTAGCGCCACCGGCAGCGTTGTCCATTTGTCGAGGTGAAAATTAATAGCGCCCTGGCGCATAAATGCCAGGGCGGGCCAGTAAGTATCGAGTTGCGCCTGGAGATAAGCGTAGTCGTCGGCGCAAATCTGTGCGGTGCGCCGTAACGCATCGGTAATACGTGGATTGTAGGTCGTCAAGAAGGGCAAGAGCTCGGCGCGAATACGATTACGCAGGTAATAAACAGAACTATTCGAAAGGTCATAGCAAGGGTGTAGAGCATGGCTGGCGCAGTAGTCTTCGATCTCGGCGCGGGTTGTGTCGAGGAGGGGGCGCAGCAACATTGGCGATCGCGATCGAGCGCTGGTATTCTGGTCGGATACGTCGTATATTGCAGGCGCTCGTTCCCGGTTGTTATGCCATTCATCCCATGGGACAACAGCGCGCATCCCGCGTAGACCAGCCAGCCCTGCACCGTGAAGCAAATGCAGCAACACTGTTTCGGCCTGGTCATCGGCATGGTGCGCAACAGCGACGGCGGCGGCTTCATGGGCTTGTACTGTCCGTGCTAGAAAGGCATAGCGCACCACCCGCGCCGCTGCCTGCGGGCTCAGTCCTCGCTCGTCTGCAAAGCGGGGAACGTCGCAGCGCTCGATACTCGACGTGATTTCCCAACTGGCGGCGATCTTCTTAACAAATTTTGCTTCCGCCGCCGACTGTTCGCCGCGAAAGCTATGATCCAGATGAGCGATGTGGATGGCTGGGCCGCCTTCGGTTCGTAAGCGCCAAAGCAAGTGGAGCAGGCATAACGAATCAGGTCCGCCGGAGACAGCGACAACGATGAGCGCATTGTTACGCCAAAGGTGCTGCTGTCCGAGGAAGCTACGTACTCGGTCGATCAAAAAGTCTGTCATAAAACATAAAACGTAATGCGTAACGTCATGATGGACGTTTCACGCATTACGTTACCTGAAATGGTGCCGGAGGCGGGACTCGAACCCGCGACCTAACGATTATGAGCCGTTTGCTCTACCACTGAGCTACCCCGGCGAATCTGTTTCTAAAGGGGGCGAATCATCGACGCCTGATTGTATTTCTGGCATAGCAATGGTAGCACGACCGTAGGCCGCTGTCAAATGCGTGTTGCTGTCTCCTAAAGCATGTTTTGCGGATAGCGTTGCAAGAATCTCGATCAAAACCTGGCCGTGGCGAAGCAAATCATCGAGCGCCATTTTTTCGTCAGGCGCATAGATACCGCTTGAGTGATGCCAAAAGCCGATTGATGCTACCGGTATATCGAGTATCTGCGCAAAAACCTGTAATGGTTGAGCAAATGGGCCTAGCGGTAATACGGCAAGTGGTTCATTATAGACTGCTGCGCCAGCTTCGACAAGATGTTGGATGAATGGCTGATCGGCGTCGGTTTGGGCCGGTGGATAGCCGCCAGGCAGCATTTCAACCTTGATGTCGCCGAAGTTGCGGGCGATCAAGTGTTCGTGCAGCAGTCTCAGGATGAGATCCGGCTGTTGTTTGGGAACGAGGTGAAAATCGAGTTGCCCGGTTGCAGAAGCTGGGACCGTGGCCGAATCGCTTGGCCCTTCAATGGATAACCCCGCGAGGTTGCAGGTTGGCAACGTCGCTTCGGCACGGACTAGGGCGACACCGCTCATGCCAAAGAGAAATTCTGAGATACGCCAAGACTCAAGACGCCCAGCTTCATCGAGTTGGATCTGGCGAAATGTCGTATTCTCGCTGCGACTTGGTCCTTCAACATCATCATAGAAACCCGAAATACGAATATCTTCATCTTCGCCTTTGATTTGGCTCAATGCCCAGGCCAGGCGCCAGGCCGGGTTGTGCACGCTGGTGGCGATACCCGAGGGAAGTGCAATCGAAGGGCCACGACTGGTCAACCGCACCCGCAGCAATCCTTTTGCTCCGCTGTAACAGAAAGGACGCCCTTGCTCATCGCGTTCGCCGCCGCTGCCCAGGCATGCATCAGCCTGAACTTGCTGACAATGCGCGTTGATCATGCTGGCAAGGTATGGACTGCCATTCAGACCGTCGCCTTCAACCACGAAGAGCACATTACAGGGCAAGGCGCCATCGATTTCCAGTAAAGCTTGAAGCGCTGCCAAATGCGCTGCTAGCGGGCCTTTGCCGTGGGCGACCCCCCGACCGTACACTGCACCATCGCGTTCGGCAAGTTGAAATGGTTCATGCGACCACGCGCGCCAGGGGCCGGGTGGCGCCACATCGTAGTGATGGTACAACAACAAGGTCCATGGAGTACGCCCCGCACAGTAGCCTAACACAACCGGAGCGCCGGCAGTACCCGCCACAGTAACATCTCCGCCGCTACGTCGCAACAAACTCGCGACCAGATTGGCTGTTGCTGCAAGCTCATCTTCCTGTCCGGCGTCCGATGGCTGTGTGCACAGGCAACGTAGAATAGGGTCAAGCTTGTTGGCGACTATATCTCTATCTCTGCGAGCGGACACGGGCGCCATTCCTTATGATATGAAAATGAATATAATGACATCGATCTTAATACGACACAGGCAAGCGAAGTTTAGGCGGGCGAGTCATTTGGACAAAGCCGCAAAATGCACAGATCTACCGCCATTATACCACCATGTAGCCTTTCTTGTCCGTATAGGCTACAGTACTAGCGATGGCTGCTTGAGAGAAGTTTCAGCGCATCAGAATGCAAAAATTTAACAAGTTTAACATTTGACAGTGATTATGTAACAACGTATAATCTTGTAAACACCTCACCGTAGCTAGAGCAGCTACAACGATGTTAAGAGCCTCGTAGGAGCGGCGCGATCTTTAGAACGGGATGCATACGTGCAAATCCTGTTTTCAACACATAAGCTCAATATGTATTTGGATGCCTCTGGCCGCTCCAAGCATATTGCGTATGTGTATGTTTCCAAGATTCGCAAGCTTAGAAAGGGGATTGCCACACAGGAATATAGTACTTGCCTATGTCTCTCTTTTTCATAACGGTATTTGATTCAGTTTCGGTATTCAATCTACAGATGACTTTTCCGAGGAGGAAAGAAGACAATGCGCAACCTTTACAAGCGCTATGTCCCTGGGATCGCAATTCTGGGCATGCTCATTCCGATACTCGCCGCGTGCGGCGGCGCTGCCGAACCAGAAGTTCAGATTATTCGTGAGACGGCGGTACCGGTTACAGTGGTTGTTGAGCAGACAGTTGAAGTTACTGCCGAGGCGCCTAGCGGTGAAACTGGCGTTGAAGCCGGCGGCGCTTTCACTACGCCGCACTCCATTATTGGCGACACGGAAGAAGGCTTGAAAGTTCGTCAGGCGATCGCTCACTGCACCAACCGTCCTGAAGTGATCCAGTCGGTCTATCCATTTCTGAGCGAGGAAGAGCAGCAGGCGCTGCTTATGGATACATTCTTGCCCCAGGGCCACTGGGCGCGGACGACCGAGGGCATCACGACCTATCCGTTCGATGTCGATCAGGGCAAGACATTGCTCGATGAAGCCGGCTGGACGGCCGACGATGATACTGCGATCCGGACCAATGCCGACGGTGATCGGTTGTCGCTCGAGTTCACTACGACCAATGCCCAGTTCCGCCAGACTTGGTCGGCCGTATTCATCCAGCAAATGGCCGGTTGTGGTATCGAAATCATTCCGACCTATGCCCCTGCCGCATGGTGGTTCGGCAGCACCACAGGGCTGCGCCGCCGCGACTTTGAGTTGGGCGCCTTCGCTTGGGTTGGCGAGGCTGACCCCGGCGGTCAGACTCTCTACGCCTGCAATCAGATTCCTGTGCCCGATAACAATTGGAACGGGCAGAACTACATGGGTTGGTGTAACGAGACGGCGAGCAACGCGATCATTGCGGC
>JAKSDJ010000172.1 GCA_022360155.1 Chloroflexales bacterium
CGAGCAGGCCGCTCCAGGCGCAGCAGCCGATGAGCAGCAGCCCGCCCAGCGCCAGCCCGATCGAACGGCCGGATGGACGGGTCTGATAGTTGGGCGGGGGATATCGCATCAGGTGTCTCCCGAAGATCCACCGGATGCCGTCCTATGCCAGAACATGGGACGGCATCCGGCACGGTGTCAGCCCAGACCGGTTTGGAGCCCTGGGCCGCGGTTAGGGCAGCGTTCCGCCGCCGAAAGTATCGAACACGGTACCAGAGCCGCCGATCGTCCAGAGCCCGATCCGCCCGTCGTTGGCCCGGTAGGGCCAGGTGTCGGCGATGCTCACCGTTCCAATCAGCTCGCCATTGCGATAGACCGCGATAGTGCGGTCCGCCCGCGCCCGCGCGCCAAACTGGTCGCCGTCCTGGAAGGTCACCGCCAGATCGCCGCCGTGCTGGGTCCATTGTCCAAAGTTGTGGCAGGTCCAGACCTGGACCCGCTGCGCCGCGGGGTCATACGAGACTAACAACACATCGCACTGGCTGGCGCCTTGCCCTTTGAGCAGCAGGTTGATTTCCCGGGCGGCGCTGTCAACGGTGGCCAGGGTGACATACACCTCCTGTTCGGCTGCGAAGCGATTGTCCCAGTAGATCGCGCCGTTGCCGCCGGACGGGGAGAGTGCGTTGTCGTAGATATGATACTCCTTGAGATCGCCGCCCCAGATGCCGGAAAACTCCGCATCAGGCCGGTTGAAATCGTCGAGCATGCCCGTGGCTGGGAAAGCCATGCTGCTTGGCGCGGTGTAGGTGTACGCAAACGTGTCGACCTGCCCAGTGGCGGTCATGCCCGCGAAGAAGTCAAGATGGGTGACCCCGGTGTCCTCGGCCACATCGACTACCTGAATACCGTATGCCCCGGCGTCATAACCAGCCGCCGTGACCTGGTAAGCGCCTTCCAACGGATCGGCGATGACGATAATCTGCGGTTCGACATGCGGCAGGGTATAGAGGGCGTTGGGGATCTCATTGAGCACCTGCCCGCTGGCCGGATCATAGCCCAGCCGCCGGCCTTGCGGGTCGGTAATCAGCAGGTTGATTGGACAATCAGAAGTGATCGACACAAGCCGTCCGATATTACCCAGCGCCCGCCAGGGCGGGACAGTGTAACCCGTGGTGAAGGGCAGCGCCAGGGTCGGGCTGATCACACCTAGAAACTGGGGCACAAATTCAGACTGGGTCTGCAACTGATAGACGATCTCCTTGTGGCGGGCAGGCCCTAAGTTGTCTCTCTGTGAAGCGACGTCATCAATCCCGATATCATTATCCGGAGATAAACTTGCCAGCAATCCGCTTTCACGCAGCGAGGCGCTGTTCGCCAGGATGAGGTCATCACCGGCGTCCCGCTCGGTAATTTGCGAGTCCCTGCGAACCGCGCCATAGCGCCACAGGTTGGGTTCGTTGCGATCCAGTGCGCCCGTCTTGGCGACCTGATAGCGCGCATCGGTCGGCGCATTGTCGCCGTAGATGGCATAGATATTGTCGATACCCAGCCGGCTGGTCAGCGTCCCAATATTCCGATTGAGTTCGTGCAGGTAGTCGTTCTTCTGGTATCCGAAGGGAGAGGCCGAAACGGCATCGTCCGCAAGCAGGTAGGCGCTCGCCGGGGCCAGCCCCGCCGGCAGCGCCAGGTCGTCGGTCGGCAGCATCTCGTACAGCGAGCGCACCCCGCGGTTCAGTCCGGCTGCCGAGGACGTGGTATCGATGGCATGCGCCCACATGCCGATATCGTCCATCGTACAGTTCCACTTCAGCCCGCTGCTATCGCTAAAGATGTATTCTCCGCCATCGATGATTGGAAGCAGGATTACTCGGTCGCAATCCCGGGCCAGTTCGGCGTCGGTCGGCGCATACTTTTTCTTCACCAGGATCGGCCAGATCTGAGTATCCATTAACCCCTGGAGCAGGCCGCCGAAGTTGCCGGTTTGCCAGGACGCATTATACAAGTAGTCGCGCCAGGTCATCCCCTCCCAGGTCTGGTAGTCGAACGCAAAGCCTTTGTGGGGCGAGGCGATAAAGATGGCTTTGCGCACATCGTCCTGGTAGTTGCTGCCTTGGACATACGAGCGCGCGACCAGGCCGCCCATACTATGCACCACCAGATCGACATCGATATCGACGTTATCCGGGTCGGGCGGATTCGTCCCTGGCGTTCGCGCAACATAGGCGACCGCTTCCGCACGCGCTTTGATGGTGGTTAGTTGGTCGGCCAGAAACTGCGCCGATACATCGTTGGGTTGGCGCCAGTCATAGGCCAGCGGAAACAGCGTTCGGTTGAGTTCATAGCCCATTTTCTGGAGTTGGTCGATCAAGGGCCAGTAGGAACCCAGGAAGGGATCGAGCACCGCGCGCACGTCGTCGTTGGTCTCCAGCAGTTTGTCCTGCGGCGGCATCGAGCCGAGGATGCCGTGCAAGAAGACAACCGGATGGATGGCCGCCTGATGGATGCTCACCGTTTCTGGTCCGGTGGTGCTGATCACCGGGCCCATGTCGTCGAGCCGGAGCTCGGCCGAGACCGTCAGGGTTGCGGTGATCGAGGGTTGAACCCAGATATTCCAGTGCAGCGTTTGCGTTGTGTTCGGCAGCATATCAATCGTACAGGTATCATCGAAAGACCGATACGACGTGCCATCAACCAGTGGTAAACAGGCCGGTGAGTTCGCAAAGAGATGAAACCGCGCTGCGTCATCCGGTGAGCTGATAAAGACGCGCGGGCTGTACACCTGAAGATGCGCGGCGGTATTGCGCACCGTGAGCGTCACGGTCAGCGGATTCGCCGGATACCACCCCG
>JAKSDJ010000847.1 GCA_022360155.1 Chloroflexales bacterium
GACTAGCCTGACGGACAAGGCTGCGCGGGCCAGCGGTCAGGGCATCAGAATCAACCCGCGTTTCACCACGCAGCAATGCTCGTCGTGCGGCGAACTGGTGCAAAAATCGCTGTCGGTACGAACGCATAGCTGCCCTTCGTGCGGATATGTGGCGGATAGGGATCACAATGCTGCAATCAACATTCTAAAGGCGGGGGCGCCGCCTTCGGGGACGGTGGCCAAGAGGCTGCCGGATGAACTGAGAAGCCCAATTCTTTAGAATTTTGCGACCAGCGGGAGCGGTGCTCGCATAAGCACCAGATCCCGATAAGGGCCGCAGAGAAGTATCACCTATGGAGGTGCGAACCAACGTAGACGTGAACCCTGTGATGTCCAGGTGTCCCTACCCAGGCAGGCGGAAGCGCAAGCGACCGTCTGAAGCCCTGGGGACAATGTTCCGATAGCTGCCAGCCTCGAAGCGGCTGTGGACGAGGGAAGAGTGGGACGGTTGAGCGCGAGCAAAGAGCCATCTAAACCTCGTTAAGGCTAAACGGTAAAAGAGGCTGACATACCGTGACCAAAATGGTACGTGAGCAGGACTGTACGGCTAATTCTCCGTACAGCGACATCCACAACGCTCACCGGGGGACAGGCTCCAACCTCGCCCACGCGCATCTTCTCTGTCGCCAACTGGGGAAACCCCTTGCATCCCGCCTCGGCGGTAGCCCAACCGTAAGGAAGGGCGACGATGCAGGGGGAACGAGAGGTCGGACGAAGCGAAGGCCCGGCGGTAATAGCCGGGATAGGGCCGCTGCGAGGCGGGGCTACCCACCCCGAAAGGGAGCTGACATCCGACTGGTCTTGACGGTAAGGAACTTCGGGCAACGCTCGTAGCTTGGGAGACGTTAGACGGTGAAAGTCTTCACTGAACTGACCGAAGCGCAGACTGAACCAACCTGGGCCGACATCACGTGGGCTGCGGTGGAACAGAATGTACGGCGGCTGCAAGAGCGGATTTACCGCGCCACCGAGCGTCAGGAGTGGAAGAAGGTCAAACACCTTCAAAAGCTCCTGGTGCGCGCCACGTCGAACAGCTCCTGGCAATCCGCCGCGTCACACAAGAGAACAGGGGCAAACGCACCGCAGGCGTTGACGGCGTGATAGGCGACACGCCCCAAGCACGCATGCAACTGCTGAGAGATGGCCTGAGCCTCAACGCCTATCGCCCCAAACCTGCTCGGCGGGTGTACATCCCCAAGAGCGACGGCAAACAGCGACCGTTGGGGATACCGACGGTGCAAGACCGCGTGATGCAGGCCATCATTAAAGCGACGCTCGAACCCGAATGGGAAGCCCGCTTGGAAGCCAACTCGTATGGCTTCCGCCCTGGCCGCAGCACGATGGACGCGATTACCGCCATCCACACAACCCTCAACCAACAAGGGTCGAGTAGGCGGGTACTCGACGCAGACATCAAAGGCTGCTTCGACAATATCGACCACACGGCCCGGCTGAACCGCGTCCCGGTCTTTGCCGCCGTCATCCGCCGCTGGCTGAAAGCCGGGGTGGTCGAACTCGGCCACTACACCGACACGGAGGCGGGAACGCCACCGGGTGGGATCAGGACGCCTCCTACAATGGTGCAAAAAGAGTGGTAGAGTTATCGTTTTCGACGAGTATCCCGCGGGCGCAGCTGCGTCCCGGCTCTGGAGCTGGGTTTCAGGGCGCCCCACTCGCGTGTCCTTCTTCGCCAGCGCATCCTGAC
>JAKSDJ010000756.1 GCA_022360155.1 Chloroflexales bacterium
ATCTCCTCGCCGCATTTCAGGGAACTGCGAATGCAATCGACAACCCGGTGCGCCAGGCGTTTGTCAAAGAACTCGTCGGCGCCGGCGAGGTCGGCAACGCGGTGGCGTTGAACTCGCTGTTGTTCAACAGCGCACGGGTGATTGGCCCGGCGCTCGCCGGGTTGGTGATCGCCTCGCTGGGAATCGCCCCGGCGCTCTATCTCAATGCGGTGAGCTTTCTTGCGGTTGTTATCGCCCTCTTGCTGATGAGACCGGCGGAGTTCTTCGTGGTTCCGGTTGTCACCCAGGGTTCGGCCTTGCAACGGCTCGTCGAAGGGTTGGTGTATGCCTGGCGCACTCCGGCAATTCTCCAGGTGCTGATTATTGTCGCCGCTATCGGTACTTTCGGGTACAACTTTACCATCTTCATGCCGCTGTTGGCCGGCTTCGTCCTCCATACCGGGCCGACCGGGTTTGGCTTCCTCTCAGCGTGTCTGGGCTGCGGTTCCGTCGCTGGGGCGATTGCCACCGCCTACACCCGCCAGATTACCATGCGCCGCCTCTTGCTTGGATCAGCGGCCTTTAGCCTGTTGCTGGCGATTGTAGCGCTTTCGCCTTCCTACGCGCTCTCTGCGGCGTTGCTGGTTGCGCTGGGCTTTGCCGGCGTCATCTTTGCCGCCACGGCCAACACCCTCTTGCAACTCACCGCGCCAGATGAGCTCCGCGGGCGGGTCATGAGTTTGTATGTGCTGCTGTTCATCGGCAGCACACCGATCGGCGGTTTTCTGATCGGCACGCTGTCGAATATATTTGGCGTTCCAGTAACCCTCCTGACGTGCGCAGCTTTGTGCGGCTTGGGAGTATCCGCAGCGCTCGTTTATCGTCTGAAAACCCTTTCTAACAGTAGTTGAACAACCGCGCACGGCCTCCGCGCCGCGGACCAAACAGAGGAGCACGCCTGTGTCCAATCAACGCAAGGTCATCATCACTCTGGGCATTATGCTCAGCTTGTTTCTATCGTCGATGGAGGCGACAGTGGTTGCCACCGCAATGCCAACGATCGTGAGCCAGCTCGGCGGGTTGCATATTTATAGTTGGGTTTTCTCGATCTACCTGCTAACATCAACAACGATGGTGCCAATCTTTGGCAAGCTTTCCGATATTTATGGTCGCCGACCAATCTATGCGATAGCAATGGGTCTATTCCTGATTGGTTCGCTGATCTGTGCGCTGGCCAACAGTATGCCCCTGTTGATTGCTGGTCGTGCAGTGCAGGGACTTGGCGCGGGCGGGTTGATGCCATTGTCTTTCATCATGGTTGGCGATATATTCTCATTCGAGCAGCGGGCGCGTATTCAAGGCCTCTTCTCGGGAGTCTGGGGCGTTTCCTCCATCGTTGGACCATTGCTCGGCGGCTTTTTGGTCGACCGGGTCTCCTGGAACTGGATCTTTTATCTTAATATTATTCCCGGTTTGGGTGCTACGCTGTTGATCTGGCTAGCCTGGGTCGACCTGCCCCGCGCGACGAATCGCCCAAAGATCGACTACGCCGGCACCGCATTACTCAGTGCTGGCATCATTGTTCTCCTTCTCGGCTTGCTCGATCTCGGCACACCGCTGAGTTGGGCGTTGCTCGGACTGGCGGTGCTTTGTATTGCGGCGCTGGTCTGGTTCGAATTGCGCGCCGCCGATCCGATCCTGCCAATCCCGCTGTTTCGCGAGCAACTGTTTAGCGTCGCTTGCATCCAAGGAGTCCTGGTAGGTTGGACCTTATTTGGCAGCGTTTCCTACATCCCATTGTTCGTCCAGGCGGTGCTGGGCACAAGCGCAACTCAAGCCGGGGCCACACTCACGCCGCTGATGCTGTCCTGGGTCTTCGCGAGTATTATTGGCGGGCGGATGCTGCTACGCTTCAATTATCGCTCGCTCGCGCTGATTGGGATGGTCTCGCTTACTATCGGCACCCTCTTGCTCTCCCAGATCAACGCGCAGACCAGCCAGATCTTGCTCTCAGCGTCCCTGATGCTGATGGGCGGCGGGATGGGCCTATCGATCCCTGCTTTTTTGATTGCTGTACAAAGCTCGGTAAGCCGGCGCAGCTTGGGCACGGCAACGTCGACCTTGCAGTTCAGTCGCAATATTGGCGGCACACTGGGGGTGAGTGTTATGGGCGCGGTATTGAGTACACAATTGGCGACGCGCCTGGCCATCAGCGGCCTCGATCCGGCATCTGTCTCGATTAACAGTCTGCTCGACCCCGTCGCCAGCGCGAGTGCCGGCGCGACACTCGACGGCGCGATACGAGTCGCGCTGGCCGGTTCCATCCAGAGCATCTTCATCATCGCTCTCGGGGCGGCTGTGCTGGGCTTGTTGGTGACGCTGCTCACGCCCCGCGGTGATATCGCCCAACTGGATGCGAAGCGCAGCGAGACGGAAAATGCTCAACTGGATGTGAAACGCGGCGAGGCGGAAAATGCCAGCGCGCCGGTCTGATGGCGCGCGCTGTGTTTTGGTTCAGGGACGGACAGAACATTTGGGCGAATTCAGTGTTGGGGCGTTGGTATGCGCGGGTTGACCCTCTCTCCTGACCCCTTCAGGGGCGGACAGCACCCATGTGCGGGGCGAGGTATGCCGCCTCCTGGTGCGACAGGTGCCCCCTCTCTCCTAGTGAGTGAGGGGGTTAGGGGGAGAGGGGAAACGGCGCTTCTCAATGCCCCAACCCATATCTTCGCCCAAATGTTCTGTCCGCCCTTAAACTCCTGACCCCGCTCCCGCCCCCCTTGATCCCCCGCACGCGGGGGGTGTGGGAGACTTGCGGGGGTAGGTTTTTTGAAAACGATCCATTCTGAACCTTATAGAGCCACTATGAATCAGGGCTTCTTGGCTCCAAACGGCTCTGTACAGTTCAGTAAAGATCATCACTGAAAAACCTACCCCCAAGAGGGACTAAGGGGGGCCTGCGGAGCTCTCAGGTGTAGGTTTTTTACCTTTCGATGGACGAATTCCGCATGAGGGCGCGGAAAATGACAAATTACATGAAAGA
>JAKSDJ010000575.1 GCA_022360155.1 Chloroflexales bacterium
ACTCAGTGTGCAAATTCCTGGGTCCATTATAATGAGGAATAGTGCAGCTCTCTTTACCTGCTGTTGCCAAGTTTTTTTCTTTGCGCTTGTAGAGCCTGATATACTCACCCTAGTATTTAGGTTAATCCATCTCGTCTAGAGGGGATACTCAATCTGGCACATATGAAAACACCGTGTCTGTGTTGGCGTATGCGTACCACGTTGTATTGCAATGCCTGAAAGGGTAGATTATGAATATCGGGTTGGCGCTGGAGTTCGCGGTTGTATTAGCCGCGATTTTTTTTGGGGCGCGTACTGGTGGGGTTGGTTTAGGTTTATGGGGCGCCGTTGGTGTTTTTGTGCTTACGGTTGTGTTTGGCTTGCCGCCTACCTCTCCTCCCATCGATGTATTGTTGATTATTCTCGCTGTTGTTATGGCTGCAGCGACAATGGAGGCGGCTGGCGGGATTACTTTCTTAGTGCGTATAGCCGAACGGATTATTCGTCGCTATCCAAAGCGTATTACAATTGTTGCGCCGTTGGTGTGCTATCTCTTTACCTTGGGCGCCGGTACAGGCCACGTCTTCTATCCCTTGTTACCTGTGATCTATGAAGTGGCGTATGAACACAATATTCGTCCGGAACGCCCGATTGCGATTTCGACGATTGCATCGCAGCAGGCGATAACAGCGAGCCCTGTGTCTGCGGCAATGGCTGTGATGATCGCATTATTTTCGCCTGAGATAAGCCTCATTCAGATCATGCTGATTGCAGTGCCAGCAACAGTGACTGGGGTGATTGTGGCAGCGCTAGTACAAATGCGTGTAGGCAAAGAACTCCAAGATGATGCGGAATACCTGCAGCGGGTTCAGTCTGGTGTGGCGCCATCACCTCGTTCCGTCCGAGCTGATACGGTTGCGCCGGCGATTCCGTCAACTGCCCGGCTTAGCGCATTGCTCTTTCTGGCTGGAGTAGCGCTGGTCGTATTGGCAGGTGCATTTCCACAGCTACGGCCTCAGGTTCCTGGTGAGAATGGCTTGGTTCCTTTGAATATGCCGTTAACTATCCAGATTGTGATGTTGTCGATCGGCGCAATGATATTATGGTTGACCAAAGCGCCTGTGAGCGAGACGCCGCGCACTAATACTGCTCAGGCAGGTTTGACTGCTGTTGTCGGTATTTTTGGATTAGCCTGGTTGGGGACACATTTATTCAAGCTAACAAAGATGTTATGATTGGCGCTTTGAGCAGTATGGCGCAACGTTATCCAGCGTTGTTTGCTGTTGGGCTTTTCTTTGCTTCGGTGTTGCTGTTTAGTCAAGCTGCGACAACCCGCGCGCTGATGCCATTGGGGATTAGTTTAGGGCTGCCTGCTGCAAGCCTTATTGGCATGTGGCCTGCAGTGAATGGGTACTTCTTTCTTCCAACCTATGGCTCCTTGATCGCTGCAATCAATTTTGATCGTTCGGGCACAACCCGGATTGGTACGTTTATTTTGAACCATTCCTTTATGCTCCCTGGCTTAATTGCAACAATAACAGCTGTGTCAGCTGGATTATTAATCGGGCCGTTTGTTTTGTAGTGGCGCTCTTCGCATGCGCTGCAAACTATACGTCCATAGCGGGGTGCAGAGACATAGCTCGTCTGAGGCTTGGCGGGAATGGCTTAAGAGCTAGCATTCCGTCACGGTGGCGGGTTGCCGAATCGCAATAGCTTCGACCACGCGGGTGCAGGTTATATCCTGGTCAATAACGGCCGTCCCGCAATCGGGGCAGTGGCCCCTGGTGGGAATGGGCTTGCTCCATTCAATCTGGACTGGGCGGCGGCTCACCCCTGGGCGGCCCACGGTGTGGCTGCGGCGTTTGGGGGGCCGATGGTGATGGTCGGCGATGGCGAAACGGCGCCTGCTTGAGGGCGACCAGTTCCTGCTGTGTCGTCTGGCGTGCCTTCTCCATTGCGGAGGCATCCCGCCTCAGCCGCACGCACCGCCGACCACATCACCTGCGGAGGGAGCCGAGCCTCGGCAGGCTCGGCTCCCTCGTATGCACCGAACCGTTAGGGTTTCCCGGCGGGGAGCTTGAGGGGCAGCGCCCCTCAGATCTGCGAGATACCAGGCAGCGGGGAGGTGTAACCCTACGCTTGCGAGCGAGCGAACCATCAGGATTTCCCGGCGGGAAGCCTGGCCCGCTCGGATCGGCGCGCACCACGCAGCGGGAAGACCACGGCGATCTTTGCTACATGGCGTTTTTTGGGGGACGGCAATATCCCTTTTGCACCAGTTCTGCACACGTTGCGCGCTCTGCAGTCTTGCGCTACACTTATACGGAATCTAATGCATCGTGCGAAACACGCAACAAGTCCCCGTTTTATAACCTGCGTGCAGCAGTGAACAGCGTCTAGAAAGGCTCCGGCCTATGATTTATCTCCTAGGAACGATCCTAATTGTTACTAGCATAGTGATGGCGCTCATCGCCGTTGCGAGCTATGCGGCTGTTATTCGCGGCAACCACGCCGCCCTGACCTATGGGCGCGCCGGCGTCTTCGGCGCAATGATTGTCATGGCGCTAGTCTGGGCCTTGCTGGTGATGCTTTTCCTGGCCCGGCGCTTTGATATTGCGTATGTCAACAACTATAGTTCGAGCGACCTCGACTTCTTCTTCACGATAGCTTCTAGTTGGGCCGGTCAACCGGGCAGCTTCGCTATCTGGGTCTTGTGGGGCGTGCTTGCTGCACCGCTGCTGATTGGTCGCTCGCGCCATTTCGAGCCCCATGTCTTGGCGGTGTTCATGTTCGTCCAGGCCTCGCTGATGATCTTTATACTTTTTGTCAATCCGTTTGCCCCGTTGATTGACGAAGCCACTGGCGCGTTGCTCTCGCCGCCCGACGGGCGCGGCTTGAACGAGTTGTTGCACAACTTCTGGATGATCATTCACCCGCCGATATTGTTCGTTGGCTATTCGCTCACGGCAGTGCCGTTTGCCTTTGCTATTGCCGGTCTGTTGCGGCGTGACTACGACAACTGGGTCGCCCGCGCCTTGCCCTGGACGCTAGCTGCTTGGGCATTCCTGGGGCTGGCGCTGCTCCTTGGCGGCTACTGGGCCTACGAAACCCTGGGCTGGGGCGGGTACTGGGGCTGGGATCCGGTTGAAAACTCGTCGCTGGCGCCCTGGATTATATTGACCGCGCTGCTGCACGGCATGGTGCTCCAACGTTCTCACGGCGGGCTGCGCCGCAGCAACTTCGCGCTGGCTATCTCCAGCTACATTTTGGTGTTCTACGCCACCTTCCTGACCCGTAGCGGCGTGCTCTCCAACTTCTCGGTCCACTCCTTCGTCGCCGAGGGTATTTTGACCGTTTTGCTGCTCTACCTGGTGTTGCTGATCGTGGGAAGTGTCACAATTCTCGCCAGCCGCTGGCGCGACATCCCTACTCTCCCGCTGAGCGAGAAGTTTTTCTCCCGCGATAGCTTCTTTATGCTGGCGATCCTGACCTTTACGATGCTCTCGATCATCATTGGACTTGGCACGTCGATGCCGGTTATTTCCGCGATCCCCGGCGTTGGCCACTCCTTGCAGAATCTGATGGGCCAACTCTTCGCCCTCGACGATGGCACGCTCTATGGCGCCGCCGCCTTCACCGATGGGCGCTTTGGCCTGACTGCGGAGTTCTTCGAGCGCAGCGTGCCGCCGCTGGGCATCGTTGTTGTCGCCTTGCTGATTATCGGCCCGTTGCTGGGCTGGCGCGATGCCAATATGCGCCACTTGCTGCGCGCCTTGCGCTGGCCCGCAGTTGCAGCGGTCATCGCTGCTTGTATTGCCATGCTGATCGATGTTCGCGATTTGCTGTCACTGGCCTATGTCTCGCTCGGCGTCTTCGCGCTGGGCGCCAATCTGGTGATGATTATTCGCACCCTGCGCAGCGGTTGGCTACGGATCGGCGGCTATCTGGCCCACGTCGGCTTTTGTGTCATGGTGATCGGCGTAGTTGGCTCCAGCGCCTATGCGACACCAGAAGAGCGGATCGTGGCGGGTGTCGACGAGACGGTCAGCATCTATGGCTTCGACGTGACCTTCAATGGCTACGAGTTCACCGAGGCTGGGCGTGGCATGCTTGATCTGACGGTGCAAAAAGACGGCAGCAGTTTCAACGCCCAGCCGCAACTCTACTACAACGAGCGAATGGGTGCGACGATGCAGACTCCGGCGATCAAGAGTTACCTCTGGCAGGATGTCTACATCGCGCCGGTCGAGTATATGCCCAAGCGTGATCCGAACAATCCGGCGTTGGTAATGAATGAGAAGGCCATCAGCGGCCCGTATGAGATCACGTTCTTGAACTACGAGATCGACCGTGAAGCGATGCTCGGCGGTGGCGAGGCGAAGGTAGGAGCGGTACTCAATGTGTTGTATGAGGGGAAAGAATATACCTTTACCCCAATTCTGCGCTTGGCCGATAACCCCACTGGCGACGGGCAGGTCTTCTCGTACGACCCGGTGACCCTCCCGGGCGGACATCCTCTTATCCTCGAGCGAGTCTGGCCCACTCAGCGCGGAGTCCAGCTCAAGATCGATGGTTTGGATCTTCCTGTGCGATCGGCGCAGGCAGTGGTGACGGTCAGCACCAAGCCGCTAGTCCTGCTGGTATGGGTTGGGGTCGGGATCGGCGTGCTTGGCGGCTTCATCGCCTTGCTGCGGCGCTATCTGGAAGGTGAGTCCCGGCTGAGCGGGGCGCGGGTGCGTCTGCCGAAGGGCCTTATCGGCTTGGCCGGACAGTTGCGCTGGCGCGCTGTGACGCGGTAGGCTTTGTCACCGATTTGGCATAAGACAGCGAGCGGATGCAAAAATCTTGCATTCGCTCGCTGTTTTAAAAGTATTGCTCCTACGGACACGCGAATCTTCGGCTACCCTGAAAATAGCTCACGGTTCGCATCTTTGTTCGGGTTATTTTCATGCGCTCTGGTGTGCCGCAGGCTCATGATTAGCTATCGCGACATTGCGTCACTGCACTAGGCGCCGGGTTGACGCCGGTTTGTCTGGACGCCCAGAATCCAGCGCCGTAACCCCGGCTCGAACCATTCAAAGATCAGGTAGGCCAGAATCAGGACGCCGATGGCAGCGGCGCCGATCTGACCATGGGCCAGGTTGACGAGAACGAACATGGTGAGGTTCAAGAGATAGAGCGAGCTCGGCAGCCAAGTCAGCATAGCGGGTCGTAGTCCCAGCGACTGGGACGGAGAAACAAGTTCTTGCGCTTTACGGCGAATGTGTATACAAAAATACAGGACGCCAACCAGAAGCACGCTGGTCACCCACCAGGCGATAAAATTCGAGTTCGGCACACCGTAGTAGCCGCCGCCGTCATTCCAGATCCAGTAGCCGCTAATATGAACCGCTACCGGTTCAATCGTTACATCGAGCAGGAGTGCAAACGAGGCGGCGCCCAATACCCGCGACAGCCACGCCGAACGCGCGGACTGTGTGGTCTTGTTCTCTGCGCCGAGCAAGCGTTCGGTGACGCCGACAGCAGCCGGTACGACCAGGAGCCAGGCAAAGGGAATTGCAAGCGGCACAATCCCGAAAATCTTGGGAATGAGCACATCAGTATAGCTATATGCGCCAAACGGAAATCCGGTCAGAACCCCCAAATGCTCGACACCCCAAGAGATGCCAAGAATAAGCAACGCGGCCAATGTGCCGTGGCGGCCATAATGGGCGGTCAACCACAGACCCATCATTGTGCCTTGAATGATCAGCAACGCTCCGCCGACCCATGCGCCCCACACCGGCACCAGGTCGAGCGCGACCAGAAGAATGGACCATGGGTATACAAACAGATAGATGCCAAAGAGTATGATGATAAGCAAACGTAACCATGAGAGTGTATGCGACATGGGGTTTCCAGTCTAGAGGTGGACAAGAATAATTCTTATACCGTGATGAACGATACCTAACAAGCGATAAGCAAGTGTTATTCCTGCTCGCTATATGGTCAGAACACTTGTGATACCGCTTCTCTACAATCGAAAGTGTTTTTGTTGGCGCCGAATCGAGACCAGCGAAATAGCAACAAGCATGTTTTGATACATTGGAGGCAAGGTGCGGGCCTCAGATGCTTGCCCGCCATTTTCTGTTGCCTGGCATCTTTAGGCGATACAAAGCTAGCAATGGGCATAGCGAATGAAATAACCTGACAATTGTTGCAATCATTCGTACGTAGCTATGATAAAAATGGATGTACCCATCGTTCTATTAGGTAACATGGGTGCTCCAAAGAAAATGGTCATTCAATCTAGCAACTTCCTTCCCGACTACGCCAAATAACATACCAGCACAATCTTCCTCCAAATGCGGCGCTGCACCCCTGGCGACAAGTCTAAGCGCTCTATGTTCCTAATATCGAATCGGGCGCTGGAATACTTGTGTTATCCTTTGCTATGTGTGAGCTTGCCCGCATGACCTTGGATAATACTGGCTATCGATCCAGTGTTGCACCAACGGCGAGAGCTTTGCTATGGATAGAGTCGCCTATTGATGCCAATATCTTTAAGGCGAAGCTATTATAGAAGTGTCAGTGCCTACTGTCAATGAATGAGCAGGGTCAGAAGAGTACATGGACTCTCAAAATCTTTAATAAATATTTACTTGCATAAAGGTTTTGTTGTGTGGTACGATATTAGTCCCCCAGCAGATCGAACGTGATTGCCCGTTATACCATAACACGGGCAATGGTGAGGTGGAGCGGTTCCGCCTTCACCAAACGGACCCCCCAAGCGTTAGCAAACAAGGTGTTATTGAACAGCTCTTGGGTGTGCGCGACAGAAAATCGAATAAAATGGTGCGGAGACACGACTATGGCCTCGGGAAGCGATTCTACTCACGTTGCACGTATTCTTATGGTCGAGGATGATAGTCATATTGGCCGGATTATCGAACTCGCCCTACCAACTCTAGGTCTCCCTTACGAGTTCTCCTATGCGCTTAGCGCTGAAGAAGCATTGGAATTCTGGGATCAGGAGCCCTTTGATCTGCTCTTGGCCGATTATAACTTGCGTGGGATGAATGGCCTCAAACTCATTGCGGTGCTCAAGGAGCAAGGTTTTATGGCGCCGATGGCGCTTGTCACTGCATATGACTCGCCGGCGGTCTCACAGGAGGCGCGGGAACTAGGGGTGGCGGCGTATATTGTCAAACCATTTTTCACCGACGAGGTGATTGATACAATCCGCAATCTGCTCTCGGCCAAGATGCGGGCAGTTCACGACAGGGATCAGCCGTAACGCTTGGCGGCTTTCATAGAGATGCCTGTTCGCCCAGGGCATCCCTCTATCCATCTTCTGTGCGCGTTAGCGGCGTCGTGCCCTGCTAAAACCGGTTTTGCGAGGGCTGGTTGCGTTTAATCTTCGTGTCCGCACTAGAACGAAAGTATGGCGCTTTGTCTTTGCTCTTAACCCCTCTTTGACTATTTGAGCGATCCAGAGATGACACAAATGAGCAAGCAATACATGCTCTGGCAGCGGCGGAGTTGCAATATTCAACGTACTATGTAAGGGGCTGCTGCCCAGAATAGCGGGTTCACGCCAGCCTTTCGGCTGGATAGCTATCGGCCCTTGGCGTCTCAGTCATCATCAAGCGGCGTGGCAATCTCTCGCCACGCCGCTGCTGTTGAAGAGCCGTTTGCGGATTATTCCAATTCCAGGCGCTGCGTTGAACGCCGCTCGCCGCTGGTGGCCGCCGCACTCCCATTGCTGCTAAGCGCCTGGAGACCTTCAATGAATGGCTTGATGGTATCGACCGGCAGTGGGAAGATAATGGTGCTGTTCTTCTCTACTGCGACCTCGGTTAAGGTCTGCAAATAGCGTAGTTGGAGCGTCACCGGCTCGCTGGAAATCACTTGGGCGGCTTCGGATAGGGTGCGCGACGCTTGTAATTCACCTTCGGCGTGAATGACCTTGGCCCGTTTTTCACGTTCGGCCTCAGCTTGTTTCGCCATCGCCCGTTGCATACTCTGTGGCAACTCAACATCTTTAATCTCGACAATGGTTACTTTGATGCCCCACGGCTCGGTTTGTTCGTCGATAATCTGTTGCAGCTTCTGGTTGATTTTCTCGCGTTGCGCGAGCAGTTCATCGAGTTCGACCTGACCAACGACACTGCGCAGTGTGGTCTGGGCGATCTGCATCGTTGCGCGGATATAGTCCATGACCTTGGTGACAGCCCAGTTGGGGTTAATCACCTGGAAGTAGAGCACAGCATTGACTTTGATTGTTACGTTGTCTAGGGTAATCACTTCCTGAACCGGCACGTCCATCGTAATAGTACGAGTGTCAATGCGCACCATTCGCTCGAAGATCGGGATGACGAGGAACAGCCCAGGGCCGCGTGCGCCGACCAAGCGACCCAGCCGAAAGATAACCCCGCGCTCGTACTCTGGCACGATCTTGATCGCTGAGAGCATCACCATTAAGATAATAAACGCCAACAAAGCCAGACAGGACAGTAAAAATGTTGTGGGCATACTAAAACTCCTTTCCTATGGACCAAAGCTGAATGTTTCACTCAACAAATGCTGCAATATAGGCCATTATTTAGTGAGAACGTCCCCTTCTTATTTCCATTTGATTCGACAGTTTCACAATATAAAGACCGGTATAAATCAGACTGTTCCCGTGTGATGCATTCTGGCGGATGCAGGCGGCGCCAGGAATAGCAAGGTGTTTGCACCTCAGCGTCTTCTCTGTGAGTCTTTGGCCTACAATCTGAGTTTGCCCTCGGCCTCGGCTTCGGCTTCGAGCCGCCGAACCACCAGACGCAAGTCGTAAACAGCAGTGACGCGGACCCAATCGCCTGGTTCTACTTCGCCATCCTCGCTGATCGCGCGCCAGAGCGCACCCTCGACAAAAACCATTCCTTCCGGCTCCAAGCGCTTGCGCACCTCGGCCAGACGCCCGACTAAGCCTTCTTGCCCCGTTGCTATTGGCTGATTGCG
This sequence comes from Chloroflexales bacterium, assembly GCA_022360155.1. GTDB lineage: Bacteria > Chloroflexota > Chloroflexia > Chloroflexales > Chloroflexaceae > JAKSDJ01. The sequence continues at coordinate 8,965 of JAKSDJ010000575.1, forward strand.
GGTGCGCAGGATAAGCCAGAGCCCTATGGCGGCGAACGCAGCCACTATCAACGCAACCATCGCGATAGCCCATAAAGCAATGAATGTGTTTGGCGCTTGGGCTGTATCAATCAGCGTTAGTGCGCTGACCACCAGGATCACAATGCCGATCACCGTTAGCGCTCCGTGTGATGGTACAAAAAGATCGGCGCCAACAATCCCGAAGGCCAGCAGGACGCCGACAAAACTCAACCAACGAACTGGTAGGACGAGTAGACCGCCCAAAGCGGTTAATATCAGCACAACGCCAAGACCGGCCAGCACCCCGATCCCTGGCGTTACAATCTCCGCATAAATAGCAATTGCCCCCATGACCAGCAGCAGGAATGCGACCGTTGGGCTCGTGATGAACATCAAGAATTGCTCCCACAGCGTTGGTGCAATGGGGGTTGTTGTCTGACCTAGAGTGTTGAGTTGAACTTGCTGTCCATTCGCCAGTTCGACGGTCCGCCCTTCCAGTAAGGTCAACAATTCGGTATTGTCGCGTGCTACCAGGTCAACGGTTGGCGGATTCGTTGCAATTGCCTGTTCATTGTTGATGATGGCGCCGTCGCGCACGGCGCGGTCGATCCAGTCAGTGTTGCGGCCATGGCTTGTATTCCAATCACGGAGCTGTTGGATCACGTTGTCGAGCAGCAGGTTTTGCGTCTGTTCACTGAGGAGTGCATCGATATTAGCCAGCGGGGTTGAGTTGCCGAAACTGGTATCAGGCGCCATCGCCGCAATCGCCGCCGCACTCAGAAAGAATGTGCCTGCTGCGCCCGCTTCGGTGCTTGTGGGAGCGACATAGACCACCACCGGCACCTCTGCCTCGGCCAGTTCGCCGGCGAAGGGGCGAATCGAACGCAGAACGCTGCCATCGCTGCTGAGTTGGATGATGAGCGCGGTTGCGCTGCTCGCCTCGGCCTGATCGAGCGCCCGGCGGAGATAGTTAATCGTCACGTCAGTGACAATTCCCTCGACCTCAACTTGATAAATAGGGCCATTGGACTGATTCTGGGCGCTTGTTGAAGCTGCACCGACCAGGAGGATAATCAACAGAGCCAAGAAGCTGATAAGCCGTTGGAGTTGGATTTGTAGACCAAGCGACATCGTCTGACGACGGAGTCGGTTGCTATTCCCGCTACAGATGGTTTTGACGCCATTCTGAACACTACAATCTATCATCATATATTCTTCTATAACAATGCCTGAGGCGCGGAGTCATAAAGAAGAGCGTGTGTTAAGGGTCGCAACCACAGGAGCGGTACTTTTGCCTGCTCACGCTTATGTGTGAATGATTGGTTATTTACCATACATGATACTGCCTCATTCTTCCTCTGGCAACTGGGACATAGAGCTTTCCTGATGGTCGGCTGCTGAACCACGTTCGATAAACCGTTTGATGCGTCGCTCGAACTCGGATCGGGGGAGCAGAACTCGGCGATTGCAGGTCATACAGCGGATTCCGATCTCAGCGCCCAGCCGTACGACGCGCCAAGTATTACCCCCGCATGGGTGGGATTTACGCATCTGGACAATGTCATCTATGAAAATCTCAAGCGGGGCGGCCATCGCAACCTCCAAAAGGCTATGACATATTGCGTGAAATACACAGTACGCACCATAACAATGGCAAGCGGCTTATTTGACAGGATTTACGCGTTCACCGGTCGGCAGGGAGGTTTGGAGGGCTGCAAACCTTCCACGAAACCTTTTTCTCACCACCGCAGCGGCGGCAGCGCTGCCGCTGCGGTGGTGAAAAGGAGCTATGCCTCCCCGACCCCTGCCATCGCGTAAGTCCTGTTATTTGACAAGGGTTGGGTTGGCGGGGAAGAGCTTGCCCAAAGCTCTTCTATAGAGTTTGACGTATGTCACCCTCGCCGAGTCGATCGCTTGGGCATGCTTAGGGGCGGCTTCCGAGCACGAATGCGGGTAATGGGCTGGGTTACGAAAAGTAAAACTCACTTGCGTTTGCCCAAGTTGTACAGCAGTAAAGCGCCCGGCGCCGCCGGCGATTATTGCCTTATGCGCTACAAATCGACAGATTATGGCTGTGTATTCCGTTTTGCTTCGACCCAAAGCGCGAGCATCTCTTCGGCGGTCATCGTCTCCAGGTTTAGTGTCTGTTTTTGAACTGATTGCTCGACATAACGGAAACGCCGTTGGAATTTGGCATTGGCCTCGCGCAACACGCTCTCAGCGTCTAAGTTGAGCCAGCCGCCCAAATTCGCCAAGACAAAGAGCACGTCGCCGTATTCTTCCGCCAGATGGTCGTGGTTGTTGGATTGGCTCGCCTGGGCTAGTTCGTTTAGCTCTTCGTGGAGTTTAGCCCACACTTCTTGCAGGTTGGACCACGCGAAGCCAGTGCGTGCAGCTTTCTTGATAATCTTCTGCGCTGCCGCCAGAGCAGGCAGACTCGCTGGGAGGCCATCGAGAGCGCTAGAGCGTTGTTGCCCTTTGTCAGCAAGTTCCTGCGCCTTGATCTGATCCCAGTTTTGCAAAACCGTTGCTGTGTTGTCCACTGTCAGGTTGCCGAACACATGCGGATGACGCCTGATCATCTTGCTCATAATATGCGCAATGACGTCATTCACGCTGAAGTAACCAGCCTGGCGCGCCATTTCGCTGTGGACCAAAACCTGGAAAAGCAGATCGCCCAACTCCTCGGCCAAGGCTGTCATGTCGCCGTGATCCAGCGCCTCCAACACTTCGTGTACTTCCTCGAGCAGGCAGGAGCGCAGGGTTTGGTGCGACTGAGCGTGGTCCCAAGGGCAACCATTTGGCCCCAGGAGCCGCGCCGCGACCCAGTTCAGCCCATCGAAGCCGCGTTGGTCCTCGGCGCAGTCCAGCGGCGGCAGATAGATCGCTGTGACTTGCTGAAAATCGACGACGCCCCCCAAATCTGCCAGGCGTGTTTCCATGATGCGGTCGCCGTTGCCGCTCCAGTCGAGATAGATCAGGTGCAGCGGGTGTGTCGGAGGGTATCGTACAGAGAGCGCCTCGCGTAAGCGAACAGCTATGGAGTTCGGCGTATTTCCATCCTGTGGTTGGGACTGGTCCTCTGGGCTTGTTTGGTAACACCAGAGCAGAGCTGGTTGGGTTGGTATCAGGGGGTAAGGCAGTCGAGGAGCTGTATAAGGGCCAATTCCCTGTCTAGTAGACCAGGCTGGCGCAGGCGTGTAGTCGGGGCTGTGGCGCTTGTCTGTTAAGCGGAAGTCGAGGCATTCCGTCAGGGGCAAAACCTGAAAACCGCTACTACGCCCACTAAGGCCAAGCAGCGTGATACTGGCGTCAAGCAGACTCACGCCAGGGACAAGCTGTATGCTCAGGGATGGAACATTCTGGAGAGCTGTCGTAAGCGGGTGGTCGTATGGGTGTCCAGGCAGCGCACAGACAACAATGTCCTCGGCGATGGCTCGATCGTATAACCAGTTTGGAATAGCATCGGGTTGCAATTCCGGATATGGATGCGCCCGTGCAGGCATTACTTGCGCCAGAGCTGGGTGTTCCGGCGCAGGTGTATAAATGGTTGCGGCCTGCTGGAGCCGGCGTTGGGCGGCTGGCGTTACTAGCTCAGGATCACCAGGGCCAAGGCCAATCAGTACGATAGTCGGCATAGTAACATCGAATGACGAACGATGCCGGGAGTTGCGCTCCCGCATCATTCATCGTTCCTGGTACGTCCTTTCACTCTATTTCTGAAAATGGGCGTAGGTGTGAGGAATATGCTCCCTGTCTGCCCGCTCCGTCTCTGTACCTTATGTTGGTCATAGCTTTATGGAGACATCTTATGGATTTGTTGTGCGAAAGGGCAGCGGTACACTATTAGGGTCAAAATTCGGGCTGATTTCGAGATCGCCGTTGGCTTCGGCGGTTTCGCGTAATCCTTCATACCAGGGTAAGAAGGTGTCTTCAAAGAACTGCTGGCCATTTTGGCTTCCCTGTAGCTGATTGAAATCGTCGAAGGGTCGATCCGATTGGCGGTCTTGCACTTCGATCACATGCCAGCCAAACTGGGAACCGACCTTTATGGGCGTATTCAGGTCGGCGCTAAACGCAGCTTCCTCGAACTCAGGTACGAAGTTTCCGCGGGGCGTCCAGCCTAGTTCGCCGCCATTGTTCTGTGATCCCGGGTCGGTCGAAAATTCGCTGGCCAGTTCAGCGAAAGACGTTCCATTGTTCAAGTCGGTAATAATCTGATCGGCGGTCGCCTCGTCTGCAACCAGGATATGGCGAGCTTTGACCATGTCTGCCAGGGTCTTGCGCGCAATGACGGCAAACACGAGTTGTTCCCGTGCAACGCCTACGCGCTGTTCGAGTCTATCGTCAGCCGATTCGGTACGATCATCGAGGGCGCCGAAGCCCTGTTGCCGATCAATGTTTGCATCAATCTCTTTAGGGTCGACGCCAATCCCTTCCTGACGCGCTATTTGGAGTAATAGCGCTTCCTGGATCATTGTTTCGAAAATTGCGCGGCGGACATCTTGTTGGTCGACGAGTTGGATGATCTCTTCCTCGGTCTGACCTTGGGCCAGCGATTGTTGAAGCGCGGCTCCAATTTCGCGCTCCATCCGATCCTGAAAATCCTGTATCGTCACCGTTGTCGTACCAACACGAAACGTGATGGGACTGTCGGTCGCCTCCAAGTTGGCGCCGTTGTCGGTGCTCTTGCAAGCTGTGAGCGCCAGCGCACACATCAGCACGCCAATCCAGACTCTGCATCTCACTCGAGTATCTCTCCTTGTCGCAAGATGTGAAGCATAAGGAATAACGCCTGATGACGCCTGTTCATACACCAACTAGAGTTGTGACGCGACAGGGAAGCGCATCTGCGTTATACGCTTAAGCATCACCCAATCTTAGTTTTGCCCCTCACCCAGCGAGAGGATGGCCATAAACGCTTCCTGGGGGATTTCGACGTTGCCGACCATCTTCATCCGTCGCTTTCCCTCTTTCTGTTTTTCGAGCAATTTGCGTTTGCGGGTGATGTCGCCGCCGTAACACTTGGACAACACATCCTTCCGCATCGCCCGGATTGTTTCGCGGGCGACAATCTTGTTGCCAATAGCTGCCTGGATTGGCACCTCGAACATTTGGCGCGGGATTAATTTGCGTAGCTTATCGACCAACTCGCGCCCTTGGGAATAAGCAAAGTCGCGATGGACAATCAATGATAAAGCGTCGACGGCTTGGCTGTTGACCAGCACGTCGAGCTTGACAAGCTCGGCTTCCTGGTACCCTGACAAGGCATAATCAAGCGACGCATAGCCTTGTGTTCGGCTTTTGAGCTGATCATAGAAGTCTACCACTATTTCGGCAAGCGGTATGTTGTATTTTAGCAGAACTCGTTGAGGGTCGAGATAGTCCATTGTTTCGAACACGCCCCGCTTGTTTGTTACCAGGTCCATAATGGCGCCAATGTAGCGTGCCGGGGTAATAATACTGATCTGGACTACTGGCTCCTCAATGCTTGCGATCTTGCTTGGCTCGGGCATGTCGGAGGGATTATCAACAATCACAATCTCGCCATCGGTTCGCAACACCTGGTACTCTACACTAGGTGCGGTGATCAACAAGTCAAGATCATACTCGCGTTCGAGCCGTTCGCGCACGATTTCCATGTGCAATAGGCCAAGAAAGCCACAGCGGAAGCCAAATCCCAGCGCACCGCTGCTCTCCGGTTGGAAAGAAAGGGCGGCATCATTGAGCTTGAGCTTTTCGAGCGCCTCGCGCAGATCGGTATAGGCATTGCTGTCGACGGGATATAATCCAGCAAATACCATCGGCTTGGCCGGTCGATACCCAGGAAGCGGCGTTGTCGCCGGTTGCGCAACGAGCGTCACCGTGTCGCCGACCTGGCACTCTTCGACGGTCTTCAGCCCGGTTGCGATATAGCCGACCGAACCCGTCGCGAGTTCGGGCAGCGTGGTCATAGCTGGGCGGAAGACGCCTAGCTCCAAGGTTTCAGCGGTGGCGTTAGTTCCCATAAAACGCACATGCGCCCCGCTTGGGAAGGCGCTGTCAACGACACGCACATAAGCGATCACCCCCTTGTAGGGATCATAGTGTGAGTCGAAAATCAGTGCGCGCGCAGGCTGATTGAGCTGGCCGCGAGGCGGGGGAATGCGATGGACGATCGCTTCGAGGATTTCGGCAACGCCAGTGCCATCTTTGGCTGAGGCCAAAATGACATCATCGCGATTCAAGCCAATGACATCTTCAAGTTCTTGTGCAACTTGTTCCGGGTGTGCGCCGGGCAGATCAATTTTGTTGACCACCGGAATAATCGTCAGATCGTGTTCAAGCGCCAAATAGACATTAGCCAAGGTCTGCGCTTCGATGCCTTGAGCTGCGTCAACGACAAGCAGCGCGCCTTCACAGGCTGCCAGCGCTCGGCTCACCTCGTATGTGAAATCCACATGGCCTGGGCAATCGATCAGATTCAAGGTGTAGGTCTGCCCCTCATTGGCAGTATAGCTCATTCGTACAGACTTGGCTTTAATGGTAATGCCCTTCTCGCGCTCCAGGTCCATGGCATCGAGCAGTTGTTCACGCCGCTCACGGTTACTAATCGTGCCGGTTGTCTCCAGCAGCCGATCCGAGAGCGTGGTTTTACCGTGGTCAATATGGGCAATAATCGAGAAATTGCGAACAAGATTCTGGTCGTACATACCGTTTCCGTTCTTCCTGGAAGGGGGATTATAATCATACATTTCCCCATCTGACCGGCAGTATACCAGAAGCATCTGTCGCCTGCAACGAATGCCTGATAGGATGCTACGTGGAACGGATGACGTGCAGATGCGACGAGGAGAAGCTGCGATGCCGGGATGATCCGCGGATGTGACGAGGGGCCAATGACAAA
>JAKSDJ010000977.1 GCA_022360155.1 Chloroflexales bacterium
CGAGGTGTGTCTGGAAGTCTTGTTGTAGTACTAGAGACGCTACCATGGCGAAAACTTCTCGCCTGTTGCATCGCTTGCGTTTTTCTTCCTGTTTAAGAACTGTGCGCCGCTTGCGTCGCTTGCGTTTTTCATACCGGCCACTGGCCGCTTCTCACTTCACCCGCCTATCATCCAGGTCAATACCCCGCGCGGCGAGGAGTTTCCGCAGCCGGCGCAGATCGTTGGGGTCGACTTGCGCCAGCACGCCCTCCGGCTGGTACGGTCGCAGGAGCGCGCCGATCTCCGGGTTGTCTTGCAACGCTGCCAGCGCGCTCACCGCTTATGAGGCCGCCTCCGCGTGGAGATCTCTCGCGTCGAGGATGGTGTAGCGATAGCCCTGTTCGGTCAGGAACAACTGGCGATTGGCGGCAAAATCCTGGTCGCGGCTGTCGCGCGTCACCAGCGTGTAGAAGAAGGCCGGCTGCCCATCGGACTTGGGCCGCAACACGCGCCCCAGCCGCTGCGCCTCTTCCTGCCGCGATCCGAACGTGCCGCTGACCTGAATAGCAACATTGGCGTCAGGCAGGTCGATGGCAAAATTCGCCACCTTCGAGACGATCAACACGGGCGCTTCGCCCCGTTTGAAGGCGGCATACAGCCGTTCGCGCTCGCTGTTCTTCGTCTTGCCGGTGATCAGCGGCGCATTTGTACGGCGCGCCAGGTGTTTCAACTGGTCGATGTACTGCCCGATGATCAGCACGTGGTCGCCGCGATGGCGCTGCAAGAGCGTGTCAACGACGTGCAGCTTGTCAGGATTCTCGGCGGCGATGCGATACTGGACGCGACTGTCGTTCTCCAGCGCGTAGTCCATGCGTTGCTCCTCGGAGAGGTCGAGCCGTATTTCGGTGCAGATCGCCTCAGCGATCCAACCGCTGCGCTCCAGGTCGCGCCAGGGAACATCGTACTTCTTCGGGCCGATCAGCGAGAAAACGTCGGTTTCGCGCCCATCTTCGCGCACCAGCGTGGCCGTCAAGCCGAGCCGCCGCCGCGCCTGGACTTCGGCGGTGATGCGAAAGATCGGCGCGGGCAGCAGGTGAACCTCGTCGTAGATGATCAGCCCCCAATCCTCGGCATCGAAGAGGTGGAAATGGGGGAATTCGCCCTCGCCGTTGTCGCCGACACACGCCGGACGGTAGGTCAACATCTGGTACGTCGTCAGCGTGATCGGACGGATCTCCTTCTTCTCGCCGGTGTATTCGCCCAGTTGCTCGGCGGTCAGCGAGGTCTTGTCGAGCAGTTCGGCGATCCACTGCCGCACCGCGACGGTATTCGGGCAGATGATCAGCGTTCGCGCAGCCAGCTCGGCAATCACGCCAATCCCGACGACCGTTTTGCCCGCACCGCAGGGCAGCACAATCACACCGGAGCCGCCCCGGCTGCTGCCCCCGTCGTAGAAGCGATGCACCGCCTCGCGCTGATAGTCGCGCAGCGCGAACGAATGCCCGCCGGCGGTGGGCGAACACACTTGTACGGGCAGCGCACCGCCGCGGACGTAGCCCGCCAAGTCTTCGGCGGGAAAGCCCAGATGCACCAGTGCCTGCTTGAGATATCCGCGGGCTGCCGGCTTGATCAGGAGGGTATGCTCATCGATCTGGGTTTCCAGGAAGGGGCGGCACTGCTTATTTTTCCAGACCTGGACCAGCAGATGCGTGTCCTGGCTTTCCAGCACGAGCGACCCGTCGTCGCGGCACAGCAGCCGCAGCCGCCCGTAGCGCCCGATGTACTCGCGGATGTCGACCACGATATTTTCGGGGATGTCGAATTTGGCATACTGTTGCAGGGTGGCAATGATCGCGTCTGCAGAGTGTCCGGCGGCGGCGGCGTTCCACAACGAGAGCGGGGTGATCTGGTAGGTGTGGATGAATTCCGGCGATTTGACCAGTTCGGCAAACCCAGCCAGATCATCACGGACCGCTTCGTACAATGGGTTCTGCACTTCGAGCAGAATGCTGCGATCACTCTGAACGATCAGCGGATTCTCGGGTATGTAGGGCATTGTCTGCTATATTGCTCCTGCAGGTCTCATTTCGTATGCACACGAGTGACGCAAGCGCACTCCTGACCCGCTGCATTCTCTGTACAAACACATATACGGACGATTATAACAAGAGCGAGGGTAAATGTCGAAAGATTATTCGCGCGATGAGCGCTGGTTGACCATCATTCGAAAGCTACAGTTGGGGCCTGATGGTCGTACACTGGCCCTAACTGACATGTTCGATCCGATGCGGCTCATACGTGTCGACGAGTAATACCAATTCGACTGAGACATTCCGCATCCTGTCACCCTGAGCCCTTCGGCTGCACTCAGGACCAGCTCGCCGAAGGGCTCAGCATGACATGTGTGGTGTTCATATTGAATTGGTGTAAACCCAGCACTACCAACATCGTCTTGCAGCCCTGCCTGGAAGATCGCGCCAGCGACAGAGGCGCACCCTAGCTGCGACCTGCTGGCTATCGGCTGTTTTGCAGTATAATGCGCGTAGAGGCAAAGCCTGCTAATCTTGCTTCCGAATTCAGGAGCATTGTGAGCAATAAGGGGGCAGCCAATGTCCGACAGCAATTTATTTGTTCTGACGTACGACAGCGAAGGTAAAGCGGCAGAAGTACTTCAGGCTGTTGCCGGTCTGAAGCAAGAGCATGTCCAGAAACCCTTGATTAGCATCGAAGACGCAGCGGTGGTAGTAAAGAACGCCGATGGTAAGGTGCGGATTCGCCAAACACTGGAGTCGGTAGCCAAAGGCGGAAATGTTGCCACTGGCGGGTTTTGGGGCTTGTTGATCGGATTTCTGTTTGGTGGTCCGCTCTTCGGAGCGCTGCTTGGTATGGGTTTAAGCGCCTTATTTGGTCGATCTATTGATATCGGTATCGATAACACATTCATCAAGAACGTTGGCGAGAAACTGACGCCCGGCGACTCAGCGCTATTCCTACTTATCCATGGCACATCCGTTGAGGTTATCGCCAATACGCTAGGGCCTTACGGCGGCACGCTCTATCATACATCGCTCTCGTCGGAAGCTGCTGAAATAATCACCAAGGCATCCCAGCACGAACCCTTGGCCAGAGCTGTCGCAGCCGAGAACACCGGCGATCAGGCATAATTCACACGATACTGTTGTCTATAGCTGGTTGGTCGATATACAGCCAACCGGCTGAAAGAATCGCAGAGTTTCATGACCCGACCCGCTCAGCTAAACTGGTTTCATCACATCCTCCGGCGGATCACCGCAACCACCACGGGCGCCAAGATCCTGGCGCGGATGATGCACCAACTCGATCGCCCGATCCTGCGCCTGAGCCGGGGTCGTGTTTCGGCAGCCTCACTGCTCACTGGCTTTCCAGTCATCGCCCTGACGACCATCGGGGCCAAAAGCGGCCTGTCCCGAACGGTGCCGCTGCTCGCCATGCCCGACGGGGAGCGGCTCATTCTAATCGCCTCGAATTGGGGCCAGACCAAACACCCGGCCTGGTACTTCAACCTGCGCGCCCATCCCGCGGCGACCGTCACGCGCAACGGCCAGACACAACGCTATAGCGCCCACGAAGCTGCCGGCGCTGAGTACGACCGCGCCTGGCAATTCGCCGTCCAGACCAATCCCGGTTACGCCCTCTACAAGCAGCGCGTCCAGAATCGCCAGATCCCGATCATCGTTCTTGACCCGCAGGGGTAGGGTAATGATGAAGTTCAGTCGTTCTTTTCAATTAACTTTGCCACTAATCTATAGACTCTCGTCCCTGTCTCACGAGGCCAAGCGTCATCTGGAGCGCAATCTAACCGGCATGCATGTTCTATTGCCAATTGTATATGGGGAATGAGCTTGCTAACATCATATTCTGTTTTGTCGTAACGGCCAAGAAGGCGTTCTAGTTCCTTCTCGCACCCTTTTGTTTCCAGAGGAGTGCGTGGGTTTTCTTGATGGAGGGCTAACCAAAGTTCAAAGCAGGGATTGCTTACTGCAACACTGTATCCCGAACGTGCGCATTCTTCACATAAAGCGTCGAGAGCTTGCGTTCCCCAACTGTCTACATCAACGACAATCCAAAGTTCGTCACCCTGTCGTATGCTCTCTTTGCGGGCATTTTCGTGGAGGCGCTTCAACACGTACTTTGGAGATGACTCGCCCTTTCTCGTTGATAAAACGCGCACATTCTTTCGATATTCGTTTCCTTTAAATACCGAGAAGTATATTTTTTCGGTCTCTTTCCCCTCAGTTGCGATGACAAACAACTTCCTTGTTTCGCGATTCGCAGGTGATCGTCTAAATCGCTTTTTAGAGGACATTGCCTTCCTCCGGCTTCCCAATGCTGGTTGTGCTGTTCATTGCAGGAAGTCGCAGTTGACGAGTATTTCCAATAAAAGGAATGCCGCCGTATCGTCCAACTAAGTAGTCGCGGCGAATATCCTTGTCATACCGAGGCTGAAAGTCGCTGAGCGAGTAAAGATCGGTTGAGCCATCTAGCCTTTTCTCTGCAAACCATATTTCGTCACGACGTAAAATGTCTAGATCGAGCAGATTCGTTTCGTGCGTTGTGATAATGAGTTGACTGGCTTTACCCGCATTGGCATGATCAAGGTGCATATCTACAATCATACGGATCAGATGCGGATGCATACTTCGGCCAATCTCATCAACAACATACACCTTGTCTGCCTGACTAACAGTAAGCTGATAGAGCATTGGAATCAGATCGAAGAGCCGCTGAGTGCCATCAGACTCTTCGTGTACTTCAAAAGGGACGCCAAGCGTACCGTCACCATTCCCATGGACAGTTGTCAACTTAAGCACGCGAAGCTCATCATCGCGCTTCGTTATAGCAAAGCGACGACCCTCAAAAGCTTGCACAAATATGTGCTTATGCTCTGATAGTTGCTCGTGAAAATCTGCTATGAGCTCTTCAGGTAATCCAATCAGAGCCTCGGTGCCGGCTTCTTCCGTCCGAACTGCAGAAATGCCTGTACCTGCTGTTTTAAGAACTCGCGCTAAAAAGTCTCTGAAACTCTCATCCGTGTCAAGTCGTAGCTCTAAAAAGCGATATCCTGTACTTGGTTCAATAAGATGCAGAGTTCGCCTGAACCAGTTATAAGCTGGGTGAAATCTTTCAACATTACGCTCGACCGTCTCATGTAGGAATAATTGATTGGGCCTTGTACCTTGTGCGATAAACGACAAAAATTGTTTATCCTTCTCCTTAAGGCGCGAAAAGAACGGGCCAAATGAAACATGCACTTCGCCGGTAGAAGAGGTCTTACGAGAGAATAGGAGCGTTTCTTTTACGTTGGTGGTTGTTTGTAAGGTCTCAAACAGAACACGTTCTGAGTCTACTGAAAAACTATAAGCATAGTTGGTATTTTCTACCCGAAACTCGATTTCAAATTGAGATGGCTTTTGCAAGCAAGCTGCATCTAACCGAAAGCGTTGCAGCGGAATCTTTGCTTCAGGAGCAGGGCGGGTGACCACAAGATTACGCACAAACTTGAGAGCTTTGACAAAATTAGATTTGCCGGCGGCATTTGAACCATATATAGCAGCCATCCGCAAAATATTCGGATGGTTCCGAGAAGCAGAACGCAGGACATGATCGGGATGTATTCTTTCATTCGAGGCCACCATCCATAATTCTGTCGGCTCCTTAAAAGAGAGAAAATTGGTGACACTAAATCGTATCAGCATAAGATACTCTTCTTCTTACAATTTAAGAGGAAATTTCTCTTTTATTTCCTTATAATAGAATTATAGTACAAGATTATCGCATTTCAAGAGGATTTTCCGGTTCTTTTGTTTCAATTTAAGTATCTCTGCTTAAGTCTATCATCCATCACTTAACGCCTGTTGCATCTGATTAGCAAAGCTGGAACATTTGGTTGTGTATCGTCGCATGAAATTAGGTTATAATTTGCTCCAAGAACTCGACAAAAAAGAAGCGTTTTCCTGTTCGCCGCTAGCAGGCAATTTTTGTAGTTAACCAAACTCCCAACGATCTAACAATCCTCTATCGCAATACAAAGGAGTACTCCCTACACTATGTCAACTCGCCAGCGCCAACTCGATTTGCCGAATGACTTGCCAAAAGCGCTCAATCTAGCCGATGTATCGGTGCTAAGCATCCCCCATGTCGCTGATTGGCCGTATCGGTTTTCGTCATGGGCGCTTGACAATCCGCTCAATACTCGGGCCTGGCTCGACGGATCATCCCAACTCCTTGGCTGGGCCGTTATGCAGACGCCGTTTTGGGCTATCGATTGTGTTATTCATCCCAACGCTCCGTCGCAACTCTATACGGAGATGATCGAGTGGACCCAAGCGCGGGCCAAGAACATGGCCGCACTAGGAGAGGGTCGCCCTATGTGGTTCGTCTCCATCGCGACAGCGTGCCGCACCCAGCGCCGCGACCTCACGACGTTGGGCTTCAAAGATGTTTCGGAGGCAGGCGAGGACGCCTGGTCAAAAGTCTTATTCGAACTCGTCGATGACAGCTTATCAGCGCCGATACAACTACCCGAAGGATTGCAGATCCGCAGCCTGAACACCAGTTCCGAAATTCAAGCCTATGTGACTATACATCGAGAGGTCTTTCAAAGCGAAAATATGACCCTCGGCTGGCGCACCAATGCGACATGCATGCCTGACTATCGCAACGAGCTAGACTTGGTTATCACATCGGAGCCAGGTGAGCTGTATGGTTTTTGCGTCGCTTGGTTACGCCAACTGGCATCGGGCGAGACGGTGGGACAAATCGATCCTCTCGGCGTCAGAGAAAGTCACCGCGGCCAGAAGCTTAGCCAGGCGCTACTGGCTGAAGCAGTGCGTCGCCTGAGGCGCCAGGGCGCAAGTCGGATCTACGTTGAGACGGACAAGCAGCGATCAGCCGCTATGACGGCGTACACATCTATGGGTTTTAGGATCGCCCATAATGTATTGGTGTATCGCTATGACGTCACTGAACAATGAGCGGACATCCGCTTGAGGAGAAACAGCTATGTTGCAAAATCTGTTCGGCAATGCTTCGGAAGTCGATGTCCAACGTCTCCACAAGGAACTAGAGGCCCTGTTGGTCGATGGTGAGCAGTTAGTGCGCGCCTTTCGCATCTTGCGCGACCTCTTTGTGTTCACCGACAAGCGCCTCATCTTGATCGATAAGCAGGGAATGACGGGAAAAAAGGCTGAATACCACTCCATTCCCTACAAATCGATCAGCCACTTCTCGGTCGAAACGGCGGGAACGTTTGATGCCGATGCAGAACTCAAGATCTACATTTCGAGCAGCACCACCCCGATTCAGCGCGAATTCAAGCGCGGAACCGATATTATTGGCGTACAGAAGGCGCTCGCCCAGGGTATTCTCAGGTAACAGAACTTACGTTGCACCAGTTGCGCTCCCTAATGAATTTTGACAATCAACCGCGGCGTTTGACGTAGTACCGCCTTTAGGCGATTTGACGGCAGCACAGCCGCCTGAAGGCGGCACTACGAGCACCTTTCCCATGACCGACTTGTGATCGTCACATTTCATTAGATGAAACTTGATGCGCCTCCGGCAAGGTGGAAAGGTCTCTTTTTGGGTCGCACGGGCACGCCTCCGCCGCGCTCGCGCGACACCATGATTTGGTTGGAGCCACGCCCCCACAGGCGACCCGGCGTGTCATTGTGCCGGCGCTAAACAATCCAACACGGATTACAAGAGCACTGAACGAGTTGGGGGCAGAGGCTAAGTCCAATACTTTTCAGATAAGCGCGAAGGAAGACCTTAAAGGTCTTATTTGAAAAGTATTGAGGCCAGGTCAATGGATAAAAACGATAATCCGCAGTTGGTCGCAAAACGCTGACATAGTTGAACAGAGCGGAAGCAACAGGTAATATCCCGCTAAGATGTGCTACAATAAGCTATGCAAACTGATATTCCGCTCAAGCGCTTGACTATGCTCCGCGCCGCCGATCTGTTGCCGCTGTTCGGTCTACCCTATGCCGAGTTGCTCGCGGTCGAGACGTTGGAGCTTCCCGCTAACGCGGCGCGCCTCGACAACGTCTTGCGGGTGCGCAGACCAGCGGGGCAGGAATACTTGCATGTGATCGAGTGGCAGGGTTATCGCGATCCGGCGCTGCTCTGGCGTATGACAGGGTATCTGGCCTGGATGGGCCAGCGCGAGCCGGGCGCAACAATTGCCGGAACCATCGTGTATCTGACGCGCGAGTGCGATATTGGTGACACGCTCACCCAGAGCATCGATGGACAGGCGGTGCATACCTGGCATATCCCATGTGTGCGCTTGTGGGAGCAGGATGCCGCAGCGGCGCTGGCGGCAGGCAGCCTGGGGCTCGTCGTCCTTAGCCCGCTGATGCGCAACGCCGCTGTGGAAATGATCGAGCAGGCCGCGACCCTGCTGCTCCAGCAGGCGCCCCAACCGCAACAGGCCGACCTGCTCTCGATTCTGGGCGTTTTTGCCGAGCGGATCATGACTATTGAGCGCTTTGCGCAGTTTGTAGGAAAGGAGCGGTTGATGGAATCGCGACTGCTTGATTATCTGGTCGCGGAGAAGACCGCAGCCATTCGCGCCAAAAGCCATGCCGAGGGCCGCGCCGAGGGACAAGCTGAGGGCCGCGCCGAGGGCCGCGCTGAGGGCCGCGCCGAGGGCCGCGCCGAAGGGCAGGTGGAAGGCGAACGCCAGCAGGCCCGCGAGTATATTCTCGACACGTTGGTCACCCGTCTGAGTCCCACGGTGCAAGACTACCGGCGGCTGGAGCGGGCGCTACAAGCGATCGAGGATCTGCCGCGCCTAAATGAGATCTTCCGCCATGCCCTGCTCGCAGCCGACTTTGATGCCTTCGAGAGCGCCGCCTTCCCGCCGCCCGCAACTCAGTGAACGCGATATCTCCCAGAATCAGCACCTACGCTCCTCGTTGCAACGGAAGTATGTAACACGGGCTGCGTACGGTGACGTTCTTCCCTCTCATGGTTGACAGTCAGCAGAAGTCGTTTGACGTAGCGCCGCCTTTAGGCGCTTGAAGGCATTACAAGAGCCTGAAGGCGGCATTACGGAGGGCGTTTCTTTTGGCAGCGCACAGCCGGGCTAGGGCAGCGGCTGCCAGGTGGGAAAGAAAAGCTCGCCAAAGGATGTCGGAGCGAGCAAGTATGCCTTATCGCTGCCGTCAGGGTTGATGATGCACAGCCCAAAGTTGCAGGTGTAGAGAATCTTGGTTCCATCTGGCGCC
>JAKSDJ010000885.1 GCA_022360155.1 Chloroflexales bacterium
AAGCCACAGTGAGTATCACTGGATCTGACTCGAAACAAACAATGAGACGCGCAGTAAAACGTCTCACAACTTTGATTGAAGACCTTCGGTCTGGTGGCAGATGAGACGAGGATTACACGCCTCAGCAACGATCTCCCATCTGAAATAAATTATCTTGATTGCTAGTCCATGTTTGTGCAGGCCAAGGCAACGATCGCGGCCAGAACCTTCAGCTCGAAGCCGGTATGCGTGCGCGCGTAGAGGCGTTCCCGCCCCATTTGCTCGCACTGACGATTGACGGTTTCACTCGTATGACGATACTCCGGCAACGCGCTGTCATCGACAACCCACGCATGTGGCCGCATGTTGGCGCGCCGCACTGGGATCAGCCGCACGCCACGGTCAGCCGGGAGGCGCGCTGCATCGGCAGCGCTGTTGGCGCCTTGGTCGCCGAACCGCCGGGCGCCGGGGGGCAACACGACTGCCCGTTCATGGAGCGGCGTCAAGGCGTGAACGCCGGCGGGCAGCACCTGAACACGGACCGGGATGCCGCTGGGCGTGTCCCGATCAGCTGCAGGCGCCAACCCAAGCACTGCTCCCGTTTGGCGGCGCCATACCCCCACTACGCGCGGCCCCGCCCCGTGCGGCCGCGCCGCGCCCGTACCCGTCGCCAGACCGGCAACGGCAGGCTAGCAAGCCCAAAGACCTCGCCAGGCGGCAGGATCGCGCCCCACATCGTGGCCACGCAGGCCAGCCAATCCGCCAGGGCATGCCGGCGCCGATGCCCCCGACCGACCGTCATGCCGCCGGAGCGGTAGCGGGTGTGACGCATGCTGCACACGGCGCGTGCATGATGGGTCTGAACATACGTGGCAGCGACGACGGCGCTCACGAGCGCCTGCGCCCGGACAGCACGGCGATGGCCCAATCGGTCCATCAGGGTGTCGATCAGGACGAATGCCGTTATCATCCATGTGGCGTCCGTTGGGTTCTCCTTGGCAACGATTTGGCTTCAGTACCCATAATCGTGCCAGAGGAACTGATGGGCGTCAACGAGCAATCAAGGTATAATGTCTCATATACAGATAATTCTCTTGGGTGACACCCGCTTGGTTCAGATGGCGCAACAATGCGGTATGCAGAGCATCGGCCAAGTTACGGCTGTCGATATTGGGCGATTGGACGCCGTATTACGGACCAATGCCCCGGCGGAGAGACTTGTGGTGGCGCTGCTTACGGCGCTGGATATCGACGTGCTTCTCATGATCGACGATCTCTGTCTGCAACACAATGTGCGCTGGGTCTCTTGTCATTTCGAGCAGAGCGTCGCCTGGCTTGGTCCGGCAGTCGCGCCGCCATACACCGCAACATACCGTGATGTATTGCAACGGCGGTGCTGCGCTGCACAAGATCTTGCACTCCATCAGGCATTGTTGGCAAACACAACAACGAGCGGAATTCTTCCACCCTATTCCGAGTTAGTGTGGCTATTTGCCCTCTTGTATAGCGAAATTACCCGTTGGATTGCGGGGGACTCACACCGTTTGATCAACGCGGAGCTGCGGACCGATCCACAGACATTGACAATCGCGCGCTACCCAGTACTGCCGTTACCTAGACATCAAGCTGCTCTCCAGACCTGTCAGGTGTGGCGCAAAGCAAAAATTCGTGCATCACAGTGCGTTACGGGCGCCACACCTGACAGGTCTTGCTACGAGTCGCTGATAAACGAGCGCGCCGGGGTCATTCTTCATCTTGCACCGGTCAAGCATCATCCGTCCGTTCCTGCTGCGCTTTGTACTGTTCAAGCCTACCTGCCCCGTATGCAGCGCTACGATACCCGTTGGTACAACGTGACAACCAGCCTGGGCAGCAGCTTTGACGGGATGGAGGCGGCGCGACGGTCAGCGACGGGGGAAGCGGTCGAGCGCTATTGTATGAATTATCTTGCCGCGGCACAGCCGATCAGAGCAAACTATCACCAGTTGCTGCGGCGGGGCGATGACGCGCTCGATCCTGAACACCTGATTCTCTTCTCTGACACCATCTATGATACGCCGGGCTGTCCCTTTGTCCGCTTCACCCGCGAAACGGAAGTCTATTGGGTGCAGGGCCGCTCGCTCACCCACAAGCGGACGGCGTGGCTGCCGCTGTCGTTTATATACACTCATTGGCAGGTCGAGCCATACACCAACCAGCCAATGGTCAATGCCACACACTACCCCGGTGTGGCAGCGGGGCGCTCACTAGAACAGGCGCTCGTCGCCGGCATTGAAGAGCTGATTGAGCGCGACAGCATGATGGTCTGGTGGCTGAACCGCCAGCCCTTGCCCGCGGTTGGGCTGACACCAGAACTGCGGGCGCTTTGGAGTGATGCGCCGACGGAACACGGCCAACGGGCCTGGGCAATTCCCCTCACAAATGAATTCGGTATGCCGGTGATCGCCGGCGTGGTCGAGCAGACGCAGGAGCAACTGCTGACGATTGGTTTCGCCTGCCGCCCTGACCCGTATGAAGCCACACGCAAAGCCTGGGCCGAGGCGTTAACGTTGCAGGAGCGCAGCCGCGACCTGAATGCCCCAACAAGCGCGTTGCGGCGTGAACTTGCAATGGAGGGGGCAGCGTCCGTCATAAAGCCTTGGCGCGCTGATCGCGCCTACATGGATGACTACCGCACCGATTTCCGCGACCTGACGCATACGGTCTGCGCCGAACAGTTCTATCTCGATCCGCGCGCTATCGAACGAGTACGACCATGGGTCGATGTTCCGGCGGGGACAACATTTGACGCCATTCCAGCGCCGCCCGACCGGACACTCGCGACCTATCAGCGCCGATTGGCGGCGCAAGGCTACGAGGTGTTCTACTACGACCTGACCACATCCGATATACGCCTGGCTGGTTGGCATGTTGTGCGGGTGCTTATTCCGGGCTTCATTCCCGAATTTCCGGCGGCGTTCCCGCACACCGGCGGTGGCCGTGCGCAGCGCGCTGCAGTTCGGCTAGGGTGGCGAAACACCCCGCTGGCGGAGACGGAGTTGAATACGATGCCGCTTCCATATGCATAAGGAATAATGCTTATGATGCTTGATATGCGTTTGATCCGACTGACCCTGCCGCTGTGGCGCTACGTCATGCTGACAACGCTGATTGGGCTCGCTGTCACCGGAACCTACGTGGCGCAGGGCATTCTTATTGCGCGTGTCGTCGCCAATATTTTCAACCAGGCGCCCTGGCAGGCGACGCTGCCGACGATTGGCTGGCTGTTGTTCTCGCTCGTCGTGCAGGCGCTGCTGCAGTGGGCGCGCGAACTTTCAGCTATGGCGACATCCGCCGCAGTCAAGCAAAACCTGCGCAAGCGGCTGTACGCGCATCTGCTTGCGCTGGGACCGGGCTACCTGGAGCGCCACCGCACCGGCGCGGTGCAATCAACGCTTGTTGATGGCGTCGAAGGGATCGAGGCCTACACCGGCTATTACATCCCGCAGATGCTGATCGTAATCATTGCGCCGATTGGTATTCTGCTGTATTTGACAACGATCGATTGGATTGTCAGCTTGCTTATCGCTCTCGCATTGCTGATTGTCGCCGCCGGCCCGCAAGTCTATAAGCGCTGGCTGGGCGAGCGCGGGCTGCGCCATTGGGACGCCTACAGCGACATGAATGCGCAGTTCCTCGACAGCATGCAAGGCATGGTGACGCTGAAAGCCTTCAACGCCAGCCGCCGCCGTGGCGAGGAGTTGCGCGGAAACTCTGAGCGGCTGTACCGAGCAACGATGGCCCAGATGGCGATTTCACTGGCTAGTACGGGGATCACTGGCCTAGGCATGATGGCCGGCACAGCGCTGGCGGTTGGCGTCGGCGCATGGAGTGTTTTGACCGGGCGGCTCGCTGCGGAACACCTATTCATCGTGCTGTTTCTGGCTGGCGAGTGTCTGCGCCCGCTTGTACAACTCGACCGCTACTGGCACCAAGGCTTCCTAGGCATCTCCGCTTCCCAGGGCATTTTCGCTCTGCTCAATGCGACGCCTGAGGTACAGAACCCAACCGTACCCGCGACCATTGCAGCACGTGACATCCGCCCGGCGATTGCTGTCGAGCGGGTCAGCTTTGCGTATAGCCGCAGTGAACAACCGGCGCTTCAGGATGTCTCGTTTCACATTGATTCGGGCGAAACCGTTGCGATTGTGGGCCGTTCAGGCGCGGGCAAATCGACCGTTATTTCGCTCTTGCTCCGCTTCTTCGACCCGCAGCAGGGGCGTATCGCTCTCGACGGACGCGACATCAAGGACTACGACCTCGACACACTGCAGCAGATGTTTGCAGTCGTCGCCCAGGAAACCTACCTGTTTCATGGCAGCGTCGCCGACAATTTGCGCTTTGCTCGGCCCGATGCGACACAGGCTGAACTGGAGGAAGTTGCGCGTGCGGCCAATGCCCACGATTTTATCAGTGCGTTGCCGCAGGGCTACAACACAATTGTTGGCGAGCGTGGCCTCAAACTCTCGGGCGGCGAACGCCAGCGGATTGCTATCGCGCGCGCGTTGTTGAAGAATGCGCCGATTCTCATTTTGGACGAGGCGACAGCCAGCGTCGATGCGGCGAACGAGGCCGCTATTCAACAGGCGCTGGAGCGGCTGGTGCAGAACCGCACGATTCTGATCATTGCCCACCGCCTCTCGACCGTCGCCAACGCCGACCGGATCGTCGTACTCGAACGTGGGCGCGTTGTCGAGATTGGGCAGCATCTTACGCTTGTACGGCAACAAGGCCGGTATGCACGCCTAGTCGCCGCCCAACAGGAGGTGATCGCATGACAGTCAAACAAATGTTTCGTGGTTTTGTGTTGCCGCCGCGCGTCGATCCGCGCCCGCCGATGGTCAAGCTCTTCCTGCTGATGCGCAAGCACGTCTGGTTGAGCGTGCTTGTTGTTGTCGCCGGGATCGGCAAGCATATCCTGGCGATTGCAACCGCCGTCGTCAGCGCATACATCGTCGGCCTGACCGCGACTGGAACGACATTGGACGAATTACAGCCCTGGCTGTGGCGACTGGGCGCATGCGTCGTCGGGCAGGCGGTCGCGACGTGGCTTGATTCGTGGCTGGCGCACGATTTGGCCTATCGCATTGTGGCTGAATTCCGCGCCACGATGTATTGGGCAATCGAGCGACTCGCGCCGGCGTTGCTGATCGAACGGCGCTCTGGCGATGTCGCAGCAGCAAGTATGGCCGATATCGAGAAGCTCGAATGGTTTTACGCTCATACCGTCGCCAATATCATAGCAGCCACGGCTGTCACGCTTGGCTCGTTTGCGGCGCTGGCAATACTTTTTCACCCGCTGTTGGCGCTGGCGCTGCTGCCGGTGCTGCTGTTGATCATCAGTGTGCCGCTGTGGCTCAGGAAGCTCGCGGATCGCCAGGGCCAGCGCGTGCTCACACACCTCGCAGCAGTCAACGCGGACCTTGTCGATGCGATCCAGGGCCTGCGCGAGACAGTGGTATTTGGTCAGCAGCGCAATCAGCTTGCCAAGATCGCCGGACGCAATCGCAACCTTACGGCGGCGCAGATGGCCTATGCGCAGCGCCAAGGGCTTGAGGGCGCAGCGACAAACACGCTGGTCGCCGCCGGTATGGTCGTCGTGCTTGGTACAGCCGCCTGGCTGGTTTCGACCGATCAGATGCCGTTCGCGCTCTACCCAGCTAGCATCGCACTCGCGGCAACAATTTTTATGCCGGCGCTGGAGATTACCGGCGTCGCGCGCACATTTGGGATGTTACAAGCCGCTGCCCGCCGCATCTTCGATGTGCTCGAAGAGCAGCCCGTCGTCAACGACCGTGTGCAGGTTGGAGCAGTTGGCGCTATCGAGCCAGTCGTCGCATTCGAGCACGTCTCGTTTCAATACAAACCTGGCCTTCCCAATGCCCTACGCAATGTCAGTTTTACGATCAATCCTGGCGAGACGGTAGCGTTAGTTGGCCATTCTGGCGCGGGCAAATCGACGTGCATCCACCTGTTGATGCGCTTTTGGGATGTCAGCAGTGGGCGAATCAGCATCGGCGGGCGTGACATTCGCGAGCTGCCGCAGGAGGCGCTACGCCAGCTTATCTCGTTGGTGCCGCAGGATATTTACATGTTCAACACGACGTTGCGCGACAACATCCGTCTAGGTGCGCCCGACGCCGAACCCGCTGCGGTCGAGGCTGCTGCACAAGCGGCGATGGCCCACGAGTTCATCGCTGAGCTGCCGCAAGGCTACGAAACTAGCGCCGGCGAGCGGGCTGTGCAACTGTCGGGCGGGCAGCGCCAGCGGATCGCGATTGCGCGTGCGCTGCTGAAGAATACGCCCATCCTGGTGATGGATGAGGCGGTGTCGAACCTGGACACTGAGAACGAGAAGGCGTTGCAAACGGCGATCAACCGGCTACGCGAGGGCCGCACGACGCTTATCATCGCGCATCGCCTCTCGACGATTCGCTCAGCAGACAAACTGGTGGTGCTCGAACGCGGGCGCGTTGTTGAGGTCGGGACACATCACGATCTGCTGGCCCAAGGCGGCGTTTATGCGCGGTTGGTAAATGCACAGCGGGAAGAGGGAATTGTGGAGTAGGGACGTAGGAGTGTAGCGGTGTCGAAAATTGGAAGAGGATAGCGTAGACATTGAGCGCAGGATGCACAGAGGAGTACGATGAAACACAGAGAAGTCGTGATTGCAACGCAACGGATTGGGCTGCTGATGATGGTTGTTGGACTGCTCACGGCATGCGGCGGCAGCCCAGCGCAACCGGGAACGACACCGGCAGATGCACCGGAGACCCCAAGCGACACAGCGACCACAGCGCTGGATAAGGTAGCGGCCGGTGGACAAACGGCGGATTTTCCCTTCACCATTGAGAATTGTGGCGCAACATTTACTTACACAGCAATCCCACAGCGCGCACTCGTGTTCGACGGCAATATGATCAACATGATGGTCCAACTTGGCCTGCAGGATCGCGTGGTCGGTTATTGGACAAGCGGCGCGGAGCTTGATCCCGATACCAAAGCGCAGCTCGCCAATGCAACAGAGATCACTGCTAACATGCCTGGTCCATCACGGGAAGTCGTCCTAGAACAGAGTCCCGACTTTATTTTCGGCGGATGGGAAGGGTACGGTTTCTCGGAGGAGAGCGGGCTGACCCAGGCTGCGCTGACGGAGTTACAGATCAACAGCTACGCCCTGAGCGAGTCGTGCCAGGATGCAAACGGCATTACAACCATCGATGACACCTACACTGATATTACGAATATTGGTCGTATCTTCGGCGTGCTCGACCGTGGGCAGCAAGTAATTGTGGATATGCAGGCCGACATTGCATCGGTCACAGAAAGGCTTGACGCAAGCGCCACACCGCCGCGTGTTTTTGTGTATGATGACATCGGTGCTGATAACCCGCTCACTGTTGGCAGTTCCGCGCTGCTCAATCATCTCATTACACTGGCAGGCGGTGCGAACATCTTCAATGATCTCGCCGAAGACTGGTCAACCGTCGGATGGGAGAGTGTGATTGAGCGCAATCCCGACATCATTGTCGTCATGGATACCGATTGGGAATCGGCGACAGAGCGGATGGCCCGCTTAAAGAGTTTGCCGCAACTGGCGGAGTTACCGGCAATCAAGAACGAGCGTTTTGTGACGATCCACTATCGCCAGGCGGTGTCAGGATTGCAAAACGCCGAGGGTGTTCGGCTGCTCGCCCAAGGTCTACATCCGGACAAGTTCCAGTAAGCCCATATGGCCGAGATTGCATTGAACAAAGCCCAGCGCTGGACTAACGAACTGCGTTTCCGCTTCTTGATGCCGTTGTGTGTACTCGGAATCGCGCTCTCGATCACCATGGCGGTCTCGGTTGGCGCAGCGGACATTGCATCGTTGGATGTCTGGCGTATCGCTGCCGCCAAGATCGGGCTGCTGCCTTCCGGCAATTGGACGCTGGCGCAAGAGCAGATCGTCTGGCTGATCCGCTTTCCGCGGGTTCTGCTGGCCGCATGCATCGGTGCAAGCCTGGCTATTGTCGGGGTGACGATGCAGGCGCTGGTGCGGAACACCCTCGCCGACCCGTATCTGCTTGGCATTTCGTCGGGCGCCGCAGTAGGTGCAGTCGGTGCAATTGCGCTTGGCTTCTTTGCTTTCGCCGGGTTGTACGCCGTTTCGCTCGGCGCTTTTGCCGGATCGCTTTTGGCGCTGGCCATCGTCTTCATGTTTGCCCGCCGTTACGGCCAACTCGCGCCGCAACGCTTGATTCTCGCCGGATTGGCGGTCTCATACGTCTTCACCGGCATCACCAGCTTTATTACGCTCACCTCGGATAATCGCCAGCTCGCCGGGCAGATGTTATCTTGGACGCTCGGCAACCTGGCGCGAGCAAGTTGGTTCGACCTGACCCTACCCACGCTGCTGCTCGTCTGTGGGGCGGGCTATCTGTTGACGCAAGCCCGCTCGCTCAATGCGCTGATTGCGGGCGATGAAACGGCGGCGACGCTGGGCCTTGATCTGCAACGCTTTCGGCAGACCCTGTTCATTATCACCGCGCTGTTGACTGGCGTGATGGTGGCGGTGAGCGGCGCGATCGGCTTTGTGGGGCTTATGGTCCCGCACATCACCCGGTTGCTCGTCGGCGCCGATCACCATCGAGTATTGCCGCTGACGCTTGCGGTGGGCAGTATGTTCCTGATCTGGGTCGATGTGATTGCGCGCACTATTGTCGCCCCGACTGAGCTTCCGGTTGGCGTCGTGACGGCGCTGCTCGGCGGGCCGTTTTTTCTGTGGCTGATGTGGCGTGAACAACGGCAGGAATAAGGATGCAACTCCAGATTGACAATGTAGCGTGGTCGGTCGCAGCGCGGACTATTCTTGACGCAGTGTCATTCGATGTGCGGTCGCATGAGTTTGTCGGGTTGATTGGGCCGAACGGCAGCGGTAAATCATCACTCCTGCGCACCATCTACCGTATTCTCAAACCCAATGCCGGCTCTATCACTTTGGGCGACACGCAGGTGTGGCAATCTTCGCCGCGCGCTCTGGCGCAGCGCATGGCGGTCGTCACCCAAGAGCGATCGAGCGAATTCGATTTCACGGTGCGAGAATGTGTGTTGCTAGGGCGGAATCCGCACAAAGGGACGTTGGAGCGTACGAGCCTCCACGATCAGCAGATTGTGACTGATGCACTCACCCGAGTCAACATGCAGATGTTTGCAGATTGCTCGTTTCGCATCTTGTCCGGGGGCGAAAAACAGCGTGTCCTCATTGCTCGCGCGCTCGCGCAGCAACCGCGTTGCCTGGTTCTCGATGAGCCGACCAATCATCTTGACATTCGGTATCAAATGGAGATGCTGGCGCTCGTCAAGCGTATGCAGATTACGACAATCGCTGCACTGCATGATCTCAATCTGGCGGCGATGTACTGTGATCGGCTCTGTCTGATCGATCACGGCGCCGTAATCGCCATTGGCGCACCCGCTGAGGTGTTAACGCCTGAGCATATCGAACACGTTTACGGTGTGCGCGCTGAGGTTCACCTCAACGCGCATACGCAACGCCCGCACATCATGTATCTGCGGACAGATGAACTGTAAAAGACCACTGTGAAGTTCGACGTTCTGCCCGCGTAGGATTCAGGCCATCTAAAAACTCATTGTCCCCACGAAACGAAAACAGCCCCAACGCCCGGATGGACATGAGGCTATTTTTCGCATTCTAAAACTGGTGCCGAGGACGGGAGTCGAACCCGTACGAGGTTGCCCTCAACGGTTTTTAAGACCGTAGCGTCTGCCATTCCGCCACCCCGGCGTTTGCTCACATTATACCGCAAAGTGCAAATCTGCGGGAGACGATCCCATTCTTTTCACTTGCCGCTCCCTCGCCTTATCTGACATAGAATATAAAGATGCAAATCAGATGCCAATGTGCGCTGCATGCGGTTGCAGATCTGCGTCACATCAGTGTTCATTTGCGCCATCTGCGTTCTATTGCAGGAGGCTGATAGAGCCCTACTGTGTGACCTAGCGTATTTCCAAGAACTCCTCAATACACCAACCCTCCTGGTTGGCGGCGCGCACCTGCCACCAGGTATGACTTTCGGCTTCGACCGGGCCGGCGATGACGCTCACCTGCGTATTCGCCGACAGGTAGAGTTGGACGGGAATATTGTCACTCGTGCCGGGCTCAGCCCGCAACGCAAGACCACTCTCATCGACATCGGCGCGCACGAATGCCCTGCGCCCGACCGCAAGCGCGTCTGACGGCGCTATACTCGGCTCGGGCGATACTGCTTCAGTAGGACTCGCCACATTCGGTGTTGTCGGACCAGCAGTTGGCAGGCCAGCAGACGCCGAGTTTGAGCGCGTCTGTTGCAACAGGATTGTGATCGTCGTTCCGATGATAAAGAGGACCGCCACAATCAATAGCGGTCGCAGATGGGTGCGATAGCGCTGCCATGACGACTGCGGCGCTCCTGCTGACGCCATAGCATGCGCATCGCTTGGGAGCAGCGCGGCTTGATCTGGCGCTGTCACCAGTACCCCGTATTGGGCCAGCACCTGAGCCGCAAACTGCTGATAGGCGGTCACGCTGCCCAATGTGAGCGTGACCGGCTCGCCATGCGCGATGCGATCAGTCAGACTCTGCATGCGGCTGATCCGCACAGCCTCATCCACACCGAGGGGCTGCCAAGAGTCGTTGCGCATGGCCTCCAACAGTGATGGCCAATCGCTGCCGGCCTGCGGATCGCTATGCAGCAACAGGTGAGCGCGAAAGACATTTTCCAGGCTCCCGTGCAAGCTTAGCAACGCCAATTCGTACTGCTCACGCCGCAGCCGCGCCTGGCTCAACGCAAATTTCGTCTTGCTCCGCGTAATCAACTCGGTCGGCGTGCCAATAGTGCTCGTGTTTTGCGTAGTCATGCATCAAATATAAAACAGCCCGCCTCTTTGACGGGCTCAGGGCAAGCGTTGAGCGCGTTCGCTGATTGACGTGAACCAGCCAAGATCAGCGCTTTGCCGTCACCGGGTCATCCGTCGCGATTCAACTCGGTCTCGATCGCGGCAACC
>JAKSDJ010000708.1 GCA_022360155.1 Chloroflexales bacterium
AACGTTAGCGGGTCTTGTTCGGGCAGAAATCCGGTGACGCGATTTACTCGATACGTTGATAACGGTTGCATTGCCAGAGAACTCATTGTGTCTCATGCATCCTCTCTATTTGTGCGGTTTCCGACCTGCCCCTTGCGGCGTTTGTCGATGCGGCTTCGTTGCACCTAACAAACGAATTGAGGCAGTGCGCGTAACGCGGTCGCCTTGAACAACTTGTTAGAAAAAATACTTTTTATTAACTGTCTGTTCTATGACATCAACGATTTCAGCAATCGTTATTGTAAATATGCCGGCTTTACCTACATCAAATGCCTGCTTCCAAGTTTTATATCCTTCGACGTAGTCTGAACTCGGCGCATCATTGTCGGCCAATTTCGCCAAACTTTTTCGAAGACAATCTTCAGACACAGGTAAGTGTGGTAATTTTGTTGATATGCCGCCTTTAATATGAAGGTTCCTGACTTTTACTCCATAAACACCAATATGATAAATGTTTCCCAGTTGTTCATGTGACTCGATTTTGTTAATCAAAACCGTAGAATGCTCCTCGTCAGGCCGATTCTTATACGACCATACTTGACCTTCAGCATATTCAGTCCCGTTTGCAACACCGAAAGTGGAAAACAAACCTATAAAAGCCAACCATTCCTTCATAATCTTATTGCTCTAACAATAATTCGTCCAACAGCTTCCACCAGAGCGCCAACCACATTATGCCGCCGGGGGATTGAGATGGATATTCGAGCAGCCGCAAAAGTATACCATACCTTCTGCAAGAACGACGTTCGAACGAGAACGAGGCCCGTTCCTCCCATAACACCATCTTAGCCACGCTTCCCCAACCGAGTATACCAGGCGTTGCGCCGCAAGCGTTCCTCTCTCTGCACGGAATGGCTGGAACGACATGTTAGGTCGCAGGCCGTCCGTGGTGACAACCAGGCGTCGCCGCCGGATCGTCCCTGAGCTCGTAGGGTTTGATCCACCAGTGGTAGCGCCCTATGCAGGCAAACCCTGAATGCTGCACGATACCATGGAACTGCACCTGCTGTTGGGGTACAAGCGTCCCCAAGGTTGACCAACCGTGCGCGGCCTGTCGTGCGCACGCCTCTTGGACTGCTTCTGTGGTCACGGCCCCTTCGAGCCACGCACCGCTGTAGGTCAGCGTTTGAACAGGAATGAGGTGTATTGGCGCTCCCGTCGCCGGGTGCGCAGAGCGATGGGGGGCGGTGACATAGAGGGTCATCTCCTCAGGCTGCATGTGATAGCCGACCATGGCAATGGTCCGTTGGCTGGCGTGATTGTCGCTGGCAATCAAAGCACGAGCCACGCGCGCTTGGGCCGCCCGACCCGCTGCCGTGCTACACTGCACCAAGCGTCGCCCGATCTGTTGACCGCGATAGGCAGGATGCACTGCCAGGAGATCGATTTCCCAGCGTATCTCCCCAGCAACACTGACGGTTGGAAAGCCGCTCACAAGACCGACCGCCTGATCTTGGCACGTGGCCAGATAGGTCGCGTGCCCTGGTGGAGCGAGGGCTGTAGCAACCTGATCTGGATTGGCGGGTTGGTGCGGCCAGACCAGCGCCAACAACTGCACAATGGCGGAGGCGTCATTGGGCGTAGCACGCTGAAACAGCAGAGCCATAGGTGAACCTCTGTTCCACTCCGGCATCATCAAAGTACATCTCTACGGCAAAACCCATTTGTGCTCTATGATCATCCAAACCATCCAAACCGCCTGCTAGAATATTTTGTATCTGATGATGATGGGTAACGGCGCCATCGGAGGAGCCGGATAACGTCCAGCTTGCCCCTGTCGCCAGAGGCGCGCATCATAGGAAGGCTGCCAAAAAGCCCTGATCTCGCGCGCCGGAGGCGGTTGTGCTGCAATACGTTGTTCGGCAGCTGCCACCCTCACGATGATTGCGGATTTGAGGTCGCTGCATCAGACCGGGCAGTGTCGTTGACGAAGCGTGTTAACCACCCCAGACCAACACAGCCAAATGGTTCTACTGCTCGCTCCACGAACGTGCGTATGCCCTCGCACGCCCGCTCCGCCTGTTGAACAATCTCGGTTGGCATATTCCACTCCCTTCGTATTCGCTCGAACTTCTCTCGATCCCGTACCCAAACCTTATCGTCAATAGAACGAAGGATATCGAGTTCGCGGTCAACTTCCTCCAGTCGATCACTCTGCCAGGATATGGGAAGGATGATGTCAACGTCAATAATTGGATCCACAGAATGAAAACACGCCGACCAGAACGTGTTCTTATACCAATTCGACTGAGATATTCCGCATCTTGTCACTCCTGCACGTTGTTCAGGACCGGCTCTGAGCCCTTCGGCGAGCCGGTCCTGAGCGCAGCCGAAGGGCTCAGCATGACATGCGTGGTTTTCATATTGAATTGGTATTAGTACTACAGTTGTAGTTATGATATCATGCGCTTTGGACGCAGGTTTAACGCCGTATTGGTTCGGTGTTTGCCCGTTCCGACGCGCGCGAGTGCGCCATGGCCTCTCCGCTTGGACGCAGGTTTAACGCCGTATTGGTTCGGTGTTTGCCCGTTCCGACGCGCGCGAGCGCGCCATGGCCTCTCCGCAGGTGATGTGCTCGGCGATACAACTGGCTGGGGCGCATGCCTCCGTTGCGCGGGGTGCGTCGGTGCAAAAAGAGAATGGGCGGTTGGTCGCGCATGGCCGTTTGGGTGGCGGGCCCGCCGTCTCGCGCAGACACGGAATGCCGCAGGCCGGGGCTGAAACGCCGCAGGCATGGCAACGCGATGACGACACACCCTCAACCTGTGTCGCCCGGCGTCATTGGCGGCGGTGCGCCGGGAATAATGCTGCCCATGGGGAAGCCGGAACCGCCCACGATGATCATTTTGCCACTTTACGCTTTGTGTCATATATGCTATACTATTTGCCATAGCACATACTACTACTTCAACCGGATGACGGTGCTTGGTCAGCCATCGGTGTTGCCCGTCGATACGTCCCCGGCTGACCGCGTTGCGTGTTGCGTTGCTCATCCCTGCCGCATTGTGGCGCCGGGGTGTTCGTGTGCCGCTGTTCTCAGTGCGCCGCGCTGCGCTGCTAGCGCGGCGGGACCAAGCAGTGGCGCTGGCCTGCGTTGTGTTGCCTGAAAAATCATATGATGGTGTCTGATACCGGGTGGCGGTATTGGTCTGGCTTGGTGTGGCCGGAAAACCATCTGACCGTGCGCCGCTACGGGGTGACGGCAATAGTCTGGTTCGGAGTGGCTGGCACAGCGGGTGACGGTGATCCGGCGCCGCATTGCGGTGTCGGCATGGCTTGGCGGTGCCTAACATTTCCATGATGGTGCTCCGCTCCTGCCCAGCGGGAGCGGCCTGGTTCGGGGCGGCCTGCAATCCCTATGTCATGCGGAAATCCTTCGGCGAGCTAGCCCTGAGCGCCGTCGAAGGGCTCCTGCCTTGTGGGGGCGGCCTGGTTCGGGATGGTCTGAAACAGCGGTGTGCTGCCTTACTCAGGCGGCGTTGTGCTCTGGAAAGGAGTCGTACGGATGCGTAGCAGAATGCGTCGTTGGAACGTAGGCTTGACGTTGGTGTTGCTCATTGCGTTGGTCGTCCCGCTCGGCTTGATTCCGCCCCCGGTGCGCGCACAAGACGCGCACGCGCGGTTGGAGCCGCCGCTGCTGGCGCCCCCCGATCGTGCGTTGCCGGGGCGTCGCCAGACACAATCCGCACCGCAGCCGGTCCCGGCAATCGCGCCGCGTCAGGAGATCCTGCCCACCCTGGCGCTGGATCTGCAGGTTTCGCCCGACCCGCTCACGGTCGGGATGGATGCGGCGGTGACGCTGACGCTGGACAATCGTTCGGCCCACCCGGCGCACGATCTGACCCTGGAGCTGCCGGTTCCAGATGGCGTGGTCGCGCTGGACGCCGTCGCTCCGCGCGCCTGGCGCTGGGAGCTGGGCACGCTGCCCGGCAAGCAGCAGGCCGTGGTGACGACGACGTTGCGTCTGGCCCAACGCCCCGTCGGGGACGCCCTGGTGCTGCACCCGCAGGCCATGGCCCGCGGGCTCGATCAGCCGGTGCGGATGGCGGGCGGGGCGCTGGTGCAAGCGCCCATGGCAGTACGCAGTCCCACACCCTCTGCGGCGGCGCCGTCCGCGGCGGCCCGCTTTACCCCCGGCACGCCCACCACGCTGCGCAGCGCCGATGGCCGGATCAGCGTCGCCCTCCCGGCCGATGCCGCCGCCCAGCCGCTGACCGTCCGCCTGCTGACCGCTGCCGCGGCGCGCGCAGCGGGGCGGGCGATGCCGCCGGACGGGGCCGGTTTCCGCCGTGGCCTGGAGCCCTTCTTCCTCGATGCGGTCGACGCCGCTGGCCAGCCACTCGCGCGGTTCGCGGCGCCGGTCACGGTCACGGTGCAGTTCAGCCCGCAGCAACTCGACGTCCGTCGTTTGCCGCCCGCCTTCCTCACCCTGTTCCTCTACGATGCCACCTACGCCTACACCCGCTCCGACGGCCTGTCCGGCCAGGGACGCTGGTTGCCGCTGCCGACCCGCGTCGATGCAAGCGCCGGCACGGCCCAGGTCACCACGACGACGGCTGAATCGCCCTTCCAGCTCAGCGATGGCTCCTCGCCCTCGTCGACCTTCATCCCTTCGCTGCAGGGCTGGCACGTCAGCGCCTTCACCGGCGCGGCCAGCTACGATTACCCGATGGCCGTGCCGGCCGGGCCGGGCGGGCTGGCACCCAACCTGGCGCTGCACTATTCGAGCGCGGCCAGCGATGGACCAGGCGGCCAGCGCAAACACTGGCAAGCCGGCTGGGTCGGCAAGGGCTGGACGCTCGACGCCGGCGGCTACGTGGCGCGCAACAAGAGCCCGTCGGGCGATTTCAACTGGGATCACTACACCCTGGTCTTCGCCGGGCGATCCTTCGATGTGGTGCGCGGCGAAGCGCCCATCAATGGCGTCTACGGTGACGAAAGCATCAAAGATCTCTCGAACTGGCATTGGCACGCGGTCGATGAGAACTTCGTCAAGGTGCGTGCGCTGAGCAATAGCCACTGGCGGGTCTGGAGCAAGGACGGCACCCGCTACGACTTCACCCAGCCGCTGTACTGGGCCTGGGACGATCCCGATAATCCCGCCGACCTCTACGAACCCTATAAGTGGCTGCTTACCGAGGTCGCCGATCGGCACGATAACCAGATTGTCTACGACTATGTAATCGATCAGTATCCCTTAGCGCCAAATCCTGGCGACAGCATCGTCCATCCCACCTACCACCTGCACAGCATCAACTGGGGACCAGCGCGTAGCGCCAGCGACCCGACCCAACGCCGCTATCGGGTGCGCTTCGAGGTGCGCGAGCGCGCCAGCGCCACCCCGGGCGTCGATGCCGAATGGGAGCACAACAACCTCCAAGTGTATGGCAAAGAAGGGGCGTCCCACGAGCGCTATCAGCTCGACCGGATCGCGGTCGAGGTGTTCCAGGACCACAGCGGGGGCTATGACCCGGTGCGGTCTTACACCTTGCGCTACGCGCCGAGCAGCGCGAGTCTCTACAGCGATGATGTCGGGCGCTACGCGAACGGCGACCCCGAAGGCCAGCGGGTCTTGACTCTGACCGAGATCCAGCCCGCCGGCACGGCAGGCGGCGTA
>JAKSDJ010000220.1 GCA_022360155.1 Chloroflexales bacterium
CGCATCGCTGGTGCGATCTGGCGCTTTTGGCATGTCCGCGGTCATCTTAGCGAAGGACGCCGGTGGCTTGATATTGCCGTTGACCTGAGTCGCAATCAGCGATCACAGTGGCGGATCAAAGCGCTCTGTGGCGCGGCGTGGCTTGCGAATGTACAGGGAAATATCGAACAGGCATTGCGCTTGTTCGAGGAAAGCCTTGCGTTATCTCGTGACTTGCAGGATGCCTATGGCACAGCTATGGCATTGAGCGGGATAGGTCGAATTGCTCATTTACAAGGTAAGCAAGAACAGGCGGTTGCGCTCTATGAAGAGTGTCTGGTCATGTTTCGGTCGCTGGGCATGGTCGAAGAAGTTGCCTGGTCGCTGATGCGGCTGGGCATACTCGCGCTCGAACGCAGTGACTATCAGCGCGCCTATACCTTGTTTGCAGAAAGCTTCGCCAATTTTCAGGCTGTCGGCTTTACTTGGGGCGCGACATGGGCGCAACTACATCTCGGCGATGTCGCCCTTGCGAGTCATCAGTTTGTGGAAGCAGCTGATTTTTACCGCCGCAGTCTTGATTTGTTTCAGCAACTTGGCGATAAAGCAAGCGCAGCCGATGCGATAGCGCGGCTTGGGCATACGGCGGCAAGCCAGAGCGACACAACCCGCGCCAAGGAATACTATCGCGACGCATTCCGCCTATATCGCGAGGTTGGCTCCAATCTCGGAATCGCCGAATGCCTGGAACGTATGGCGCAGACGCTTGCAAATCGCAGCGACCCGGCGTATGTGATCATCTTGCTTCGCACCGCAGAGGCCATGCGGCGCGAAATTGGGGTGCATCTGCCGCCCGCTGAGCGGGTTCATATCGACACATTGATCCAAAAGGCCCAGGCGCAATTGGAACCCAGCAGCGCGAGCGCTCAGTCAATCTATTTACCCGAGCATGTACTCGATAGCCTCGATGCTGCTTCACTCGATAGCTCAGGCTCTTCGGCCCAAACCAAGTCCTTGCCCACCCATGATCGCTTGCGGCTTACAGCGCGTGAGTTAGAGATTTTACGCCTGGTGGCAACCGGTATCACCGATGCTCAGGTTGCTGAACGACTCTGTGTGAGTACACGCACCGTCAATGCGCATCTGCGTTCGATTTACCTCAAGCTTGGCCTCTCGACACGTAGCGCAGTTACACGCTACGCCATCGAACACAAGCTGATTTAATAGAGAGAATCCAAGACGAAGTCAGACAATTGTATGTGGATCGCGGCATTCCTGCTGCCACAGGTGTGGGATTACAACAGGCAAATCGGGCTTCATTTGTCAGCGCGGTGTCTGATACTGCGTAAGCCCTGATCTATAACCAGATTTGTACATTGGCAAGAATCAGAAAGAGGGATTTGAGGATGTGTTGCTTCCTCGAATCCCTCTTTCTGATGGAAGGCGGGTATAATCTGCAGAACGATATATTTCCGTTTAGATCATATAGTTTCTCCCTGAATGTACCGCAAAAAGCGGATTTATGATGATGTATAGTTACAACAAAGCTCCTGACTGCTTTGTCGCTTTTTCAAGAGTCTTACCACTCTTCACCACCGAAGTCGCCGCCGAAATCACCGAAGTCGCCGACATTCTCCTCAACTGCACCCATTGGGTCTTCAGCTAGAGCAGTCGCTTCTTCTATGCCCTCCATTTCCTCAGCGAAAGGATCGCCCATCTCTTCAAAGAATGCATTGGCAACCATGCTGCCAACGAAACCAGCGGCGAGCGCGCCCAGAATGGTTCCCGCAGCAAGACCACCCATTCCCATCCCCCCCATACCGCCTGATCGGCTGGGTACGCTGCCCAGAATACGCTCAACCGAGCCCGGCTGACGCATCTCGGTGCGTGTTGCAATGCGGGCCATGGTTTGCGGATCGTCATGGGATGGGTTATACGACTGACGCTCGTGCGGCGGCAACTCGGCGCTCAATGCCTGCAAAACCTGCGCTCGTTGCGCTGGGGTCAATTGGGCGAAAGCTTCAGCGTGCGCCCGTTCGATAGTTTCAGGCGGAGCAGTTTGCAGCATATAGCGGTAGCGCTGGAGCGCTTGTTCATCAGAAAGAGTTGGCTTAGAGCCATACGTCGGCGCTGGCGCTGAAGTCATAGTTGCAGCCGACTCGGAGCCGAATCGAATTGGCCCCTGCTGCATAGTCGGTTGTGGCGATGTGTTTTTTTTATTACCGAAGAGCCGATCTAAAAAGCCCATTACATACCTCCTCTTGTACAGCTAACAATGCGAGAACATCGATTCAGGAGAGCCTGCTCAGAACTTTGGATTGGGCGATACTGATCCAGTTTGACTGGCTATCTCGCTCGAGCTTCTTGAGGAGGCTCTTTACTCTACTTTCTTCTCTCTTGCTTCTGTACTTAACTTAACGCCAAATCCTCTTTAGCAATAGGGCAAAATTCCCCGACTTGTATTGGGGACTTTCTCTCTATTGTGTATGCAGTATAGTAAGCGGCAATTAGCAACTCCTTGCACTGATGCGATAAAACATGCGTATTGACGCAATATCCTGATTAGAGGGGTGCTTTAGGCTTCAAATCGGTCTTGCTTATTAGGAGTATGTGGTATTATCTATAATATCGCGTGCAATTCGTTGTGTGCAACGCTACGTGCGGAGATGAGAGCATGATGAGATTGGCGCAAAAAGTCTTGCAGGGTGTAGTGTAGCAGGTTACACTATATATAAAGAAGATCAAAAAAGACGGTAACGCAAGGTTTTTCATGTTATGGCCCTACGAACGCGCCTGACGCTTTCTTTTACAGTATTCTTCGCTGCTGCGCTGCTATTGCTTGGTATCGGCATCTATACAGCGGTCCAGCAGGCGTTGTATCAGGGTGTTGTGGGCGATCTGCATGCTGGCGCAAAGCAGGTATTGACTCTCTATCAAGCAGGCGGGTCTAATAGTCTTGACCGAAGACTTGATCTGGATAAGGGCCAACTCCTCATCCTGCCTAGGGGTGAAGTCACACAGATTTTCAATAATCCAATGCTAATTGCCCAAGTCCGATCGGTGAATGGCGAATTGCTTGGGCGCTCGCCAAATATGCAAGATCAAGAACTGCCACTGCCGAGCGTTGCTCTTGATCTCGAACACGGTCAAACATGGCTGGGCCAGCAAACGGTACAAGGTGTAAATCTGTATACCCGAATTGAGCCATTGCTGGTAGAAATAACCATAGACCGGCCAGATGGTCGAAAGGTCATAGAGTTCCACCATGCTGGCTACTTGCAAATCTCAAGGCCGATGAAGGATATTGAGATGACGCTGGGCTTGCTGCTCTCGATGATGCTTAGCGGAGGCGCAATCACGTTGTTCGTGACTGCAGCCGGAGTTTTCGTTCTCTCGCGCAGTGCTGTTAAACCGATCGATCAGGTAACCCGCACTGCACAGAGTATTGTGCGGGCTGAAGACTTGAGCCGTCGGGTTGAAGTGCCACACTCGCAGGACGAACTGCAGCGGCTGACCGTGACGATCAACGAGATGCTTGGGCGGATGGAAGCGCTTTTCCACACGCAACGCCGCTTCGTTGCTGATGTTTCCCACGAGTTGCGTACGCCGCTTACCGCGATGCAAGGCAATATGGAGATACTGACTCGTAGTGTACACAACAACCCTGATATTTTCCATGAGTCGTTGACCGATATGCGTCGGGAAACCACCCGTATGATCCGCATGGTCAATGACCTGCTCTTGTTGGCGCAGAGCGAATCTGGCGTACAGATCCGCCAGGAATCGGTCGAGCTTGACACCCTTCTGCTCGAAGTTCATCGGGAGTTGCGTTTGCTCGCCGGTGATGTCAAGCTACGGATCGGCGCCGAGGATCAGGTGACTATCACTGGCGACCGTGACCGGATCAAGCAGGCGCTCCTCAATCTGGGCGTGAATGCGTTGCAACACACCGCGCCGGGCGGTTTGGTTACGCTTAGCCTGGAACGTCGCAATGGGTATGCATGCCTCTCTGTTGCGGACACGGGCGAGGGGATTGCTCCTGAAGATGTACCCCATATCTTCGATAGGTTTTACCGCGCAGACCGGTCACGTTCGCGGCACGGCGGCGGGGCGGGTTTAGGATTGGCTATCGTCAAACGTATTGCCAATGCGCACAATGGTCATGTCACCGTTGCCAGCGTCCCAAGGCGGGGCAGCACCTTCGCGCTCTGGCTTCCTCCCGATGCTACACCCCCTCCACAGGCCCAAGCCGCCCAGGCGTCCCCCGTTATCGATGCGACGTCAATAAGACCAGCGTCGGTCGAAAGCTGATCCTTCTAGCCGCCAGCGGATGGGATGGCGTGAAACGGTTGTCGTGCGGCGCAATCCATAGCGCCGCATAAGCCATCCATCGGCGTGCATCGGCGGTTCTGCCCCATCGGGTCGATAGCCGCTTTTTACATCTGCGGTGTGCGCTTTGCGCAGGGGACTACCATGCATGCAGTACTAATGCGATCAATGGGCGCTCTGCTATGAGCAGCATATGATACAATGGGGTGTCGTACAGAATGTTGCCTGACGAAAGTTGCTTCCCAGCGTCGAACGTCATATATGAATCGCCAGAAAAGTAGAAACCAATGCAGGTTCTTAGCATCAGCGATGAGGTCGTACCGACTATCTACAGCCTAAATGTAAAGCAACGTTTCGACAATGTCCAGCTTGTGCTTAGTTGCGGTGACTTGCCCATCTACTATCTTGAATTCGTTGTGACCATGCTCGGCATCCCCTGCCTCTACGTTCACGGCAACCACGATGGCCCCGAAGAAACCAGTACTGGGCAGATTATTATCGAACCGCGCGGATGCATCAGCCTGGAGGATCGGAGCGTCTTTCACGATGGGTTAATACTGGCTGGGTTAGGTGGCAGCATTCGCTACAATCATCAATCGAACGACCAGTATACCGAACAAGAAATGACAATCCGTGTTTTACGTTTGACACCGCGCCTTTTCTTCAATAGGTTACGTTATGGCCGCTATCTAGACGTTTTGCTCACGCATGCTCCTCCGCTGCACATCCACAACGGACCTGATTATCCGCATCGGGGCTTCCAGACATTTCTGCGTTTTATGGATCGCTTTGAGCCTCGTTATCTAATCCACGGTCATATTCACCTCTCATATGGGTTCGGTTCCAAACGGCGAACACGTTATCATAAGACCTTGGTGGTCAACACCGCCGGGTATCGGCTCTTGGAGATCGATCCCGCTGCAGCCCATTCTGGATATACGGCCAAGATATACCGCGCATAAGCGACAGATGCCTACAACGGCGCCAGCCAATTCGTGTATGGCAACAGGTATTTGCACCTCTCCTACTGGCTAGCCTAACTAGAATGCAAGGCTGTCTCAGAGCAGGACTGTATTTCTCATCAACTGAGTGCTACTGCTAGGTGTTAACGCAGGTCGGATTATCCAAGGCAAGGTTGCACAGATAGCTTACCTACAGTATGATAAAGCTCTGACGCAACTTGATCTTAGGCTGCACCCTCGGCTGTGATACTACAGCGTAGCCTCTAGGTGTTCGGTTACGCTGCTGAGGATCTGTTTTTCATGAGCCAACCTGCTCTGCCCCGTGCCAGAGCCGCGAGCGTACCGCGCCGTCGCTCATTCAGCAAGATATGGCATCCACTGGGAGCTCCTGCCCTCATCATCGCACTGACTCTGGTCTTGATCACGCTAGGGTCTCGCCTAACTGTTCCTCGGTTGCAATTCCAGGCCGGCGATCCCGACGACCAGATCTTTCTATTCAATTTCTATAGCGTAGAACAAAACGATACCGATGTCTATCGCTGGTCGCAGCCGCAGGCGGCTCTACTTTTGTACGGTTTCGAAGGGACGCCGGCTATTGTCGAGATGCGTCTGGCTTCGCCGCGCCCAGATGGGGCTGAGGCAGCTATGCTTACACTCAGAACTCAAGGACAGAAGCTAGCAAGCTTTTCCCTGACATCTGACTGGAGGAAATATCGTGTTCTTGTTCCGACCAACCCGTCTGGGGATACGGTGCTTATGCTCGATAGTCCACCCTTCCAACCCGAGCGAGGTGATCTACGCCAATTGGGCTTTGCTATAAGTTCGGTTGATGCCCAGCCGGCTCATACCGCAAGTGCCTTCGCAGTGCTCACGCGTATCGTTTTTCTTGTTTCACTGCCCCTGCTTGCCTGGCTGTTGTTGCGGTGGTTTGGCGCCAACCCGTCTATTGCTTGGAGCGGCGGTATAGTTATGGCTGGAATTGCGGGTTGGGCTGCTGCCAATCCTGTTATCTCCGGCTACTTGCTGCCCACAGTCTGGTGGCCCTGGTGGCCGCTGCTGATCTTACTGCTCGCTGTGGCGTCGCCAACGCTACGTTGGCTAAGCGGGCGGGCGCTGTTCGCCCCCTGGAGTGGATTGCTATTGGCCTTTGCCGCATTGGTATGGTTACGTCAGGGCCTAGATGTAGCGATTGGATTACTATTACTGCTAGCAGGGAATTTGATTGCTCTGGCGGGTCTTTCGCAGATCTGGCGGCGATCTACGGTGGCGGCGTCTTTGCCATATGATAAGCCCCTACCGTTACGACTCGAAGCGGGAAGCCTGCTGATCATCACGGCCCTGGCACTGGGGTTGCGTTTTTACCATCTCGATACGTTACCGTTAGGTCTCTGGCGTGATGAGTCGCGGCATGGCTTGCTGGCAATGCGCATCTGGAACGATCCGTCCTTTCGACCTGTCTATATCGTCGGGGGCGCGGATCTGCCCGCCTTGCTCTTCTACCTGATGGCGCCGATCGTGGGGCTGTTTGGGCCGCATCCTTGGAGCGCTCGGCTGGTCAGCGCTCTGATTGGCGGGTTAACTCCTCTGGCGCTCTGGTGGGCGGCACGCCCGATGTTGGGTTCGCGTGCTGCACTTTGCGGCGCCGCCCTGATCGCTTGGGCCTCTTGGAGCTTGAGTATGAGCCGCTGGGGTTTCCCCGCCACTCTCGACCAGTTCCTCGTTTTGGCAGCAATAGGATTTATGTGGCGAGCTCTAACAAACGTTCGAGATGAAGATTCGAGTGTTAAGACGGGGAAATCGGGATTTTTTCGATCATCAAGATTTCAGGCCCACGTGCTGATGGGCATGGCAGCATTGTGCGCTGGTCTAGCAACGTATGCCTACCATACCGGTCGTATGGCGCCGCTGATTCTCGTCATAGTAACAGCTATCCGGCTGGGCTGGTCACGTCGGGCATGGCGGCAGGCGTTCCCTGCACTAGTAGTGGCCGGATTGGTTGGGTTATTGACGGTTGCTCCGCTGCTGCTTTATATTGCCAACGATTATCAGGGTTATAATCGCCGGGTCGCAATGGTTTCGGTCTTCAACACAGCAGGACCGGATATTCATACGCCGTTGGGTTTGCTCATGCGCAACCTTGATCGCTACCTGTTAATGTGGCATGTGAGCGGCGAGTGGAATGGTCGCCATCATGCGCCAGGCGCTCCCATGCTTGGACCTTTTGCCGGTATCTTGCTGTTCATTGGCCTGGGTGTGGCCCTCATCCGGCGGTGGCAGCCGGCTGCGCTGGCGCTACTTGCTTGGTTGCTGGTGAGCTTGGTTCCTGGCTTGCTGAGCGGCAACCCGCCCCATGCCATGCGTTCATTTGGCGCGCTGGCGCCAGCGTGCATCCTTGCGGGATGGGGCATTGTAACAATCTTGCGCCATCAACAAATGACCTATGCGAGCGCATATCAGGAACAGGGCGAATCACATCGACAAGGCGCCAGGAAACTGCTGCACGCGGTTCGTGCTCGTTGGTCGTTCATTGTTCTCGTAATATTCCTAGTCGGCAGTTTTATCTTCAATACGAGGCTTTATTTTGGACAGATGGCGCGCGATCCGGGCGTCTATAGCAACTTCGATATTGTGGAAACAGCGATGAGCCGGGTCGCCCGCACACCAAGCATAACCAATGATCCGGATTTACAAAAAGTGCAGGTGTATTTACCCGAACGGTCATTAGAAAATGATACCATCCGCTACCTGACCAGCGGGATCAATGTACAAACTTTCAATGGCGCTAATCTGTCGTCGCCGCCTGGTTCGCAAGCGCTGGTGTTGCTGCCGCCTGATTCACCGCCCGAAGATCACGAATCTGTTCGCCAGGCGCTTGGCCCTACAGCAAGGTCGCTTGATGCGCCGCCGGTCTTACCTGACGGCGCGGGGCCAATCTTCTATGCCTATGGTATTGGCGAAGCAGCCGAGCGGTTATTGGTGAGGAGTTTCGAATGATGAACAAGCCTGTCGACTATAGTCTCTACCAAAGGATCTACATGGTGGTCCGACAAATCCCATCGGGAAAAGTTGCCACCTATGGTGACATTGCCGCCATCGTCGGCTGCGAAGCGCGTACTGTCGGCTACGCGCTCGGTGAACTCGATGAGCGCGCTGATGAGACGCCCTGGCAGCGCGTGATCAACAAGCAGGGCGGGATCAGCACCCATGGCTTGCTTCAGCGCCAGTTGCTCGAAGCCGAGGGAGTTGAATTCAATCAGCATGACCAGGTTTATATGGCTCGGTTTCATTGGACTGGCCCCGACCCTGCCTGGGCGACA
>JAKSDJ010000196.1 GCA_022360155.1 Chloroflexales bacterium
AGCCGAGATGCTTCGCTTTGCTCAGCATGACATGCGTAGTTTTCACGTCGAATTGGTATGAAACGTGAAGTGTGCGACTAAATCGGTCGATCATGCTTCACGTTTTGTTTGCGTTGTAATCCTATCTTATAGATCTTCGAGATGGGGTGGCGCATATTCGATATCGTCGCGCCCATTCGGACAGTTGCGGCGTACGTAACGCTACCAATCGCGGATGTGCTTTGACCTCTTTGCTTGGGTGGAGTCTTATTGTTTGTCATACTGCTGACTGGAGTAGGATGAGCGGCGTCAATGCACAACCCGAAGCGCTTTATGTTTCAGTTGCTGATTAGCAAGCTTTTGGTATAATCCTCGTGATCATTTTGTTCTTATATGTGAATGATAACGAGGATACCGAACGTAGTCTGGAATACCCATGAGCACACAATCAATGCGGCGCGTTGCGCCCTGGCTGTTGGGGCTTGGGTTAGGGATTATCGCTGCGCGCGCCAGCTATCGTCCGCTCTACTATACCCGTTTGATGCTCACGAGCTTTCGCCAGCCGCTCTGGCGCAGCCCAACCGATGTTGGGTTGTCCTACACCAATGTCGCCTTCGCGTCGAGTGACGGCACGCTGTTACAGGGTTGGTTCATTCCCCGGATTGACGCCACCGACCGCCCCGCCCCTACTGTCCTCTTTGTTCACGGCTGGCCCTGGAACCGCCTAGGTAACCGCGCGGGCAGCACGTTGATGCCTGATCGCACCGTGGACTTTTTAGAACCGGCGGCGGCTCTGCACCGCGCTGGGTTTCATGTGTTGCTCTTCGACCTACGCAACCACGGAACGAGCGCCGCTGCCATACCTGTCACGTTTGGAGTCAACGAGTCCCGTGATGTGATCGGCGCCATCGCCATGTTACGCCAGCGCGCTGATGTGGACAGCGAACGGATTGGGATCATTGGCTACTCGATGGGTGCGAACGCGCTTCTTTATGCTGTACCGCAGTGTCAGCCGATTCGAGCGGCGATCGCTGTGCAGCCGGTCCATGCAATAACGTTCGCGCGCAACTTCGTCCGCAGCGAACTGGGCGCGATTGGGCCGCTGGCGATCCGCTTAGTTGGTCCGTTGCATCAGGCTTGCGGCGCTCCGCCCCTCCGCAATATTGATCCGGCAGTTCCGGCGCAGGCGCTTGGTTCGACTGTGGTCCAGTACATTCAGGGCAGCGGCGACCCATGGGGCGCCATCGCTGATATCCGGCGAATAGTTGCGGCAACGCCTCAGACACTCCCGCTGATTATCGCACCCAGCACCGAGCGCTACGGCGGTTATCTCTACATCAACAAGCGCCTAGACGCAGTAGTGGAGTTTTTCGGACGTTATCTGTAGCGATCCTTTGAGAAGTTGCGTCGCCTTATAAATGTTGACGTTCAAACCAGTAAAACGAAATGATCTCATTAATACCGCCTCTAGGCAGTTTTACATCAATGCAACTACCTAGAGGCGACACTATAGTAGACTACCTCTATTGATTGTCAAATTTCATTAGCCAAGGTTTCTGAGCTGACCATTTCCATTTGATGATGGCTTACAGAGACGGAATGCGCAGTGTCGGCGTCAGCGCGTCTTCCGTTCAGGATATCACGCTACCTGATTGTAAGGTGAGAGTCACCCTAAATCGTCAAATATGCATTGCCTAACCGCGCGAAATATAATAGAATCACTTCGACAAAAGCTTGGTGCGATTTGTGCTACAATACGCACCGCTGTGTCATCATGAAGAGGAGTACGAGGTTTCTATGCGCTTTTCGCGTTCGAGCGGCATTCTTTTGCATCCAACGTCACTGCCTGGTCCTTGGGGAATTGGCGACTTAGGCCCATCCGCTTATCAGTTCGTAGATTTTCTGGAATTGGCTGGTCAACGTCTCTGGCAAATCCTACCGCTTGGCCCAACGGGGTATGGCGACTCGCCATATCAGTGCTTCTCAGCTTTTGCGGGCAATCCATTGCTTATCAGCCCAGATCGTTTGATCGACGTCGGATTTCTTGCTCGTGACGAAGTCGAAGCTATTGTCGCTG
Source organism: Chloroflexales bacterium (assembly GCA_022360155.1). Classification (GTDB taxonomy): domain Bacteria; phylum Chloroflexota; class Chloroflexia; order Chloroflexales; family Chloroflexaceae; genus JAKSDJ01. The sequence continues at coordinate 2,057 of JAKSDJ010000196.1, forward strand.
ACTATGCTGTCGCCTTTCCTCTCGACACTGTCAAGTACGGCACAGTCATCGCCTTCAAATACTCGCTCCTCCAACGCTCGTTCGACTGTTTTCGCAATGGCGATTTTTCTGCGCACAAAGCGGCTTTCGCCGAGTTCTGCAATGCGCAGGCGCGCTGGCTCGACGACTACGCTCTGTTTATGGCGCTCAAAGAGCGGCATGGCGGCGCGAGTTGGGACACCTGGGAGCGCGATGTCGCTACTCGTAAGCCTGCGGCGCTCCAGCGCTGGAGCGCCGAATTGGCCGAAGCTGTTGAGCTTCAAAAATATTACCAGTACCTTTTTTTCATCCAGTGGCAGCCGCTCAAGGCGTACGCCAATGAGCGCGGCATTCAGATCATCGGCGATGCGCCAATCTTTGTCGCCTACGACAGCGCCGACGTTTGGGCCAACTCGAAGCTGTTCTACCTTGATGATAACGGTACACCCACCGTTGTCGCTGGAGTGCCGCCCGACTATTTTAGTGCTACCGGTCAGCTTTGGGGCAATCCGCTCTATCGCTGGGACCGGATGGCGAAGAACAATTATGCCTGGTGGTTTGATCGCATTAAGAGCGCATTGGAGCAGGTTGATATCCTGCGTCTCGATCATTTTCGTGGTTTCGCGGCGTACTGGGAAGTGCCCGCTGGCGAGGAGACCGCGATTAACGGTACGTGGACGCCTGGCCCCGGTGCGGCCTTCTTCGCGAAACTCGAACGCGCCCTGGGAGATCTCCCGTTGATCGCTGAAGATTTGGGTCTGATTACTCCCGATGTCGAAGAACTGCGCGATCAGTTCAAACTGGCGGGGATGAAGGTGTTGCAGTTTGCCTTTGGCGATACGACGGACAATCCATATTTGCCCCATAACTATGAAAAGAATTATGTTGTTTATACCGGTACGCACGATAATGATACGACTCTAGGCTGGTTCAACACACTCCCATCGCATGCGCGCGAGTTTGTCCAGCGCTACTTAGGCCGTGACGGCAGCGACATCAGTTGGGATATGATCCGCCTGGCGCTGTCCTCTGTTGCAGATATGTGTGTTATTCCGTTCCAGGATGTGCTTCGCCTGGGTAGCGACGCACGCATGAATCTGCCTGGCGTCATCGGAAATAATTGGTCGTGGCGCTTCCGCGCCGAAGCCCTCGACTCTGGGCTGGCTGCCGGGTTGCGCCTGCTCACCGAGACCTATGGTCGCTGCACAGCGGCTGCCTCCGAAGACACCAAAAAAACAGGCGAGAGAGCGACAGCGCCTCAGGAAGCGTTGGCTTGATCCGGCGCTCATGACCGAACCCTGTCATGGGTTGGTATGAACGATAGGCTCAGGCCTACTGTCCAATGCTACTGCTCGTGACAGGTTTTTCGAAAACCTCGTTGTTTGATACAAAGTCCAGTTGATGCGGAGCGGGTAACACCCAGGCTCCGACCTTGGCGCACAGCCTGAGCATCGACTCGTTGCGTGCCACAGGTGACACATCATTGACATTATCCTGATTACATCGTACTTTCATAAAAGGATCTCGACATAATGACGTTCTCCCCTCTATCGATCAATCGCCTTCGACCAACAACTGTTCGCACTGCCACTTGGGGAATGAGTAGCGGGCTGGGCTTGCTCAGCGGCTCAGCTTTTGCTTGGGCTGCTATTGATCGGGCCTGGGCTATCTATATCGGCGGGTTCTTTTCGACGCTGGCTATTGCGGTTTTGACCATGGTGCTGCGCTCGATGCGCGAGCGACTCCAGCGTGGCGAGTGGCGACGCGGCGTTTTTCTCGGCTGCGAGACAGTATTGCCGCTTACAACCCTCTACCTTGGCGTTGCTGCCTTGATCTCATCCGGAGTGCCGTTCAATCGGATACCGCTTCCAAGCGGTGCGCTGATTGCGAGTAAGCCGATTCTGCTGAATATAGCGCCGTCCTTCTATACGACCAGCTTGGCGCTGGCATTGGTGCTGGGACTGCTCTATGTGCGAATGTCGCCATTTCAGGCTTCCTATCGCGTGTTGCGGCGCCAGCGCAAGAGTCCTGTCAATCGCGCCCGATCAGCTTTCCCCTATCCACGACCTTTGAGTCGAGGCAATCCCTACCAGGTAGGTCACAGCTATGTTCTCACGCTCAACGTTCGCGAGGGCGAGTATGGCGCGCCGGTCCCTATGCAGATTCATACCCCGCAGGAACCAGGAACCTACCCTGTAGTGCTGTTTTTGCATGGGTTTATGCTTGCCAATGCCTATTTCAGTACAGTGCTGCGCCACCTTTCTAGTCACGGTTTCGTCGTTATTGCGCCGCAAATGTACGAACCAGAGGGTAATCCGCTCGGTAAACCGGGGACATTGCACGAGGCGAGTCTGGCGATGCAGTTGCTTGATTGGCTGCCCGATCACCTGGATACGCTCACCGGCGTTCATTGCGATCTTGAGCGGTTGGGGATTGCCGGGCATTCACGCGGCGGCAAGGTGGCCTGGCTGATGCTCAAAGAAGATCCCACCTGTGCCGTCGCTTTTGCTGGCATTGATCCGGTTGATGGCGTCGGCGGCCCTTGGGGCGGCGAGCCGCGTGCGCTGCCCAATAGCGCTGCGTTCCCCTGGCCTGCGCTGATCGTTGGCACTGATCTCGGTCAGGTGGTGCCAAGTCCGTTCGGTTCGGCATGCGCGCCAAAAGGTGACAACCACGAGCAGTTCTTCGCGGCGTGCGCTGCCCGAACATGGCATGTCGTTGTACGCGATCACGGCCATCTCGACATGCTCGACGCCCGTACGCCGCGTTGCTGGTGGCGCTGCGGGGTTTGCCTGAGAGGGAAGCATCCGGAGCGGATGCGCCAAGCCATCGGCGGGTTGCTGGCGGCTTTCTTCATGGGAAGCTTGCAGGGGAACCAGCATGCCTACCGCTATTTGCGCCAGCATCTTGCGCCGCTGCCGGTCCAAATCAAGTCGAAGTAGCCATAAGATGTTGGAACGTTAGAACGTTGGCAGGTTAACACGTTAGAACGTTGGAAGTTCGTGCCTTTGTAAGGTTTTATGAGCTTTGACGGGCGTGTATCGGCGGTTTCTATTGCTTGTTGGGCATAGACGTGATTTCAGGATACCCAACGCAACTGTACCGTTTAGACGTTCTGTAGGCGCGGCTGCAAGCCGCGCTAGCTGTATCTTGTAGAGAGAGCCTTCACGTACCGTTCGCAGTCATCCCGACAACAGTCAAACAGCTACGATTCAAGGCTAAGCATGGTGGCAGGTTCTATCGGCGTCGATCAGCGTCCATCGACAGCCTCAGCGGGCCATTGCCAGTCAGTTAGGTTGGCGCGTTTGCCATTCCCGGCTTGAGGTGTGTGAGTGAGGTTCGTAAGGGCGACTGTCCGGTCGCCCTTTCTTTATCGTTTGCTATTCCCCGTAGGTCTGAGCGATGACCGCCCGTTTCAGCGCCGGCGGATAAAATCCTCGATATAGACCAACACGCCATCGACATCGCGCCAGTGGTGCCACTCCTTGTAGAAGCGATCGAAGTTCTTTTTGCTGCGGCGTTGGCGCTCGCCCTCTGGCAAGCTTTCCCAGATGCGGTGGGGATGCACTCGTATCGGCAGCTTGGGAACCTCGGTGAGGGCATAGCCGGCTTTGCGCACCCGAAAGCTAAACTCGATATCGAGGTTGCGGTAGAAGCGGAATTTCTCGTCGAGCCAGTTCGTCTGGCATAGCAAGGTCCGTGGGAAGGCCAAAATGTATCCTTCCAGCGCATCGACGCGGTGGCCCTGGCTGGGCTCGAACTCTTTGCGGTCAGCGGTCCACAAGCCCCAGCCGCCGGTTGCGCCAACCGGCTGCGCTATACCGCGACCCTCCAGCGCTTGGAGCAACGGCGTCCAAACATCACCGGTCGGCTCGACGTGATTGCCCAGCCAGACGATGACTCGCCCGGTTGCACAGCGAAACGTCGCATTGCGGCCAGCCCCCTCGCCCAGGTCGTGGTCGGCCAGGAGCGGAACGAAGTCGGGGTCGTTTTCGGTCAGGCGTTGCAGCGTCTCCGCTGTACCATCGACACTGCCATTATCGAGTGCAATAACCTGGATGCGATAGTCGCCTTGTGTCGTGCGTACCGCCCGCAGCGCTCGTTCGACCTCATCAGCATTCTCGCGCCCAACCAACGACACAGTAATATCGTACAGGTCAGGATGAGCAAGCTGGCAGGGAACTTCGACGCTGCCCGTGATCAGACCCTTGGCCGGTTGGGGCGGTATGTCTTGATGGGCCATCGGACCGGCGGGGGTGTCGTGAACATGGAGGCCGTCCGCTTCGAGTTGGGTGCGGAGTGCGTCGGCGGTGGCAAAGTCGCCGTGCGAGCGGGCGGTTTCACGCTCGGCGAGGAGGGGGGCGACAGCTGCCTGGCGACGTTGCGCCTCGGCATGCCAATCGCTCAGGCCAAGGCCGAGCACTTCGTCACAGGTCAGCGCCAGCGCCGCCGCTGTGTTCTTATCAAGGCTATGTACGGTCTCCCACAGAGTTGCGAGGGCTTGGGGAAGGTTCAGGTCGTCTGCAAGCGTGGCCTGGAATGCGGCTAGCGGCTCAGCAATCGCTGCTGCGGGAACACCATCAACGGTTGCGTGGGCAACCAGTTCGCGGAGCCGGTTCAGCCCGCGCTGGGCCGCGCGCAGGGCGGCGAAGGTGAAGTTAAGTCGACTCCGATAATGGACCGTTGCGCAGAGGTAGCGAAAAGCCAGCGGGTCATAGCCGCGGCGGGTCAGGTCGGATAGTCGATAGTCATTGCCGGTGCTCTTCGCCATCTTCAGACCGTCGACCAACAAGTGCTGGCCGTGGACCCAGAAGCGCACATAAGGCGTACATGCATTCGCCCCTTCGCTCTGCGCGATCTCACCCTCGTGATGCGGGAAAATGTTGTCCACCCCGCCAGTATGGATGTCGAGCTGCGCCCCCAGGTAGGCCTTGCTCATTGCGCTACACTCGATATGCCAACCAGGAAAGCCTGGCCCCCAGGGGCTGTCCCAGGTCATCAGCGGATCGCGGCCTGGCTCGGCGGCCTTCCAAAGCGCAAAATCTTCGGGGCGGCGTTTGGCCGGGTCGGCTTCGCTGCGCACGCCGGACAGCATTGCTTCGAGTTGGTTCCCCGAGAGCTTGCCATAGCTGGGAAAAGCGGTAACGTCGAAGTAGATCGTCCCGTCAACGATGTAGGCGAGCCCGCGTTCGAGCAACTGTTCGATCATGGCGATCATCGAGGTGATGTGATCGGTGGCGCGGGGCAAGACGGTTGGCGGCAGGATGTTGACCTGGCGCTCGTCGTCGCGAAAGGCGTCAGTGTAGAAATCGGCAATTTGCATCGCCGTCTTGCCTTCGGCCCGCGCGGCGGCGATCAGCTTATCCTCGCCGGCGTCGAGCAACTCTTGCCGCATGTGGCCGACATCGGTGATGTTTTTGATGTGCTTGACGGTATAACCGAACGTCGTCAGGGTGCGGCGCAACCAGTCAGCCAGCAGGAACGAGCGCAGATTGCCAATGTGGATGTAGCGGTAGACGGTTGGCCCGCAAGTGTATATGCGGACTTGATCTGGCTCGATGCTCTCAAAACGGCGGCGTGAACGGGTCAGCGTATCATAAAGAAATAGCTCAGGCATGACATCCTAATAATGCAATCGTAGAAACCGCAATCTGATTTTAAGCGGCGCCGGAGTTCGAGCGCTATGCCAATCGGTATTATCTGACGGCTTCTGAGCGAAACATTATGTATGTGTGTAACAGTGTATGCATGTCTATAGTTTCATTATAGCATGGCCTGACAGGCTGTTCGACAAGGGTTATGGAGTGCGGCAGCCATGCTGCCGCGCGCAAGCATGACTTGCGCACTCCACATGCCGATGCTTCCCTCTGATGCATCAGCGTGCATTGGCGTACACGGCAGTTCCGCTCTTCGGAATCAGCGCCACTCGCTTGTTCTCGTGTGACAATCTGTGTCGCACACACGGGGTCTGAAACAAACAAACCGCCCCCGCCTTCCAAATAGAAGGCGGGGCGGTAGACGACGTTCGTTTTATTGTATCGCGTTCCTCTTAATTGTTGCCGATCCGGACAATCGGCAGATAGATCTGCCCCTCGGGCGTCTGCCCCACAGAGCGTTGGACGAAAACGGCTGTGGTGCGCGCCGGAATGCTGAAGGCGCCGGTTGTAGCGTCGAAGCTTGTCGTGCGCACGATCGGGTCGCTCGACTCCTGCTGGATGGGGTGCAGCGTCAGTCCGCTGCCGATCAACGCCTCTTCGGTGAAGGTTTGGGCTTCGTCGTTGGCATTGAACAGCACCACGATCTGGGCGTAGTTGGGGTCGATTGTTTCACCCTCCGGATTGACAAGACGCATGACCACCAGACCAGGAAGCTGATCTGGTCCTGTGTTGTGGAAGGTGACGCTGCGTCCGATCAGATCGGCGTCGCCCAGGCGGAAGAGCGGCGAGCTCTTGCGAATGCGCAGCATCTCCTTGAAGTTGTTCAGCGTCTGGAGGATGTGCTCATTGCCAGGCTTGATCGCAGGGTTGGCCAGCAACGGTTGCATGATCGGCCAGTTGCCCTCGTTCTTCTCCGCAATGGGCAGCCCGACGCCCCAGTTGTTGCTCATGTACGCGAAGTCGAGGCGGTTGAACCAGTCGCCCGAGTTGTAGCTGTCGCGATCCATCGACTTCGAGCGCAGCAGTTCTTGTCCGGCGTGGAAGAACGGCACGCCCTGCCCAAGCGCGACCAGGTTGGTCGCTAGGTTCTGCATGCGCACCCGCTGCTCCAGTATGTCCCCACTGGCAGCCTTGAGTTGGATGGCGTCGAAGAGGGTTTCGTTGTCGTGGGCGGCAACGTAGGTGATTGCCTGTTGCGGATCGCTGGCGTAGCCGGCTGGGCTGCCGCCGTAGGGCACATCCGCCCCGGTGACGGTGGCGCCGCTGCGACCCGTGAAGCTGTAATCGCGCAAGTTGCCGGTCAGCCCAACCCGGATCTGGTCTTGCTTCAAGAGCAGATTGGCCTGTTGCTCTTCCGGTGTGCCGCGGGTCACGCCATTGTCGGCAAAGACCAGGCCTGTGGCAAAGCCCTGATCACGGATGCTCGGACCATCGACGGGGCTGCCGCCGCGGGCGGCGTCACGTAGCCGGTCGTTGAAGGTGGCAATCGACGTGTCCCTGTTCCCGAGGTTGATCTGGGTCGCGTTGGGTAGGTCGGGATTGCCCGATAGTCCGCCAAAGTCCCAACCCTCGCCATAAACGAAGATCTTCGAGCCGTCGACCCCGGAGTTCGCGATGGTCAGGCTGTCGAGCATCTGGCGCACTGCGATCATGTTGTCAACAGTGTGGAAGCCCATTAGGTCGAAGCGGAAGCCATCGACCTTGTAGGCGGTGGCCCAGACCCGCAGCGAGTCGACCATCAGTTTTTCCATCATCTTGTGCTCAGTCGCGGTGTCGGGGCAACAACTCGCGGCTTGAACCGTTCCGTCTGGAGTTAGCCGGTGATAGTAATTGGGGACAATGCGATCCAGCACCGAGAGCGAGGACTGACCGCTGGCGTGGGTGTGGTTGTAGACGACGTCCATCACAACGCGCAGCCCCTGATTGTTGAGCGACTGCACCATCTGGCGGAATTCGATGATGCGGGCTGGACCTTGCGGGTTGGTGGAGTAGCTGCCCTCAGGGACAGTGTAGTGATAGGGGTCGTATCCCCAGTTGAAGCCGTCCTTATCGCGCACAGCGTTGACCAACGCCTGTTGCGTCTCGGAGTCGGGCGCGGCGGCTTCCAATGCAGCCTGGTCGGGCTCCTGCCGCTGCGATTTGTCTTCATTGATCGTTGCAATATCGAACGCGGGGAGCAGATGGACGTGGCTCAGTCCCGCTTCCGCTAGTTCGTAGAGGTGCCGCATCCCGTTGGAGCCAAAGCGCGTGAACGCCTTGAAGGCGCCCCGTTCGGCTTCCGGAACGGTGGTATCGTTGATGCTGAAGTCGCGCACATGCAGCTCGTAGAGCGTGATATCGGCGAAGTCATCAAGCGCCGGTTTCGGCGTGACGCCCCAGCCAGCGGGCTTCAGCGCCCTTGCATCAAGGTTGATGATCTGGCTCCGCTTGCTGTTCATCGACAGGCTGTAGGAATAGGGGTCGGTGACGATGTTGGTTTCTACTTGCCCGGTCGAGCGGACGAAGACGTCGACTTCAAACAGGTAGTACTTCCCGTTCCAGGTGGGCGGGAGGGTCGCACCCCAAACTCCAGTAACCGAGTTGTAGCCCATTTGCAAGACACTGCTGGGTGTCGGGGTCGTTGCATTGTCAAAGAGTTGCAGCTTCACCGAGCGCGCCGTGGGCGCCCAGACCCGTATGCTGGGGGTGTTCCCGACGTAGCTCACGCCGAGCGTCACGTTCGCGGCTGCGGCGGCGTACAGGTCGTCCAAGACGCCGGCTGTTTGCACGGCAGTAGCATTGATGATCCGGCCCAAGGGGTCTTTTTCGGCAACGATGACCTGCCCCTTGAGGATGTCGCGAATCTCTCCATCGGCGGTGTCGGTCAGTTTGAAGTGCGCTGGGGCAGTGCTACCAGCCTGAAATGCAAGCGGCTTCATCTTGCCGCCTTCAACCAGGCCGAACTCTTCATTCACCGCCATGCCGCCTTCCGGCGCGTAGTAGAGACCGTAGGTGTTGGCGGGGTCGGCGGCAATATCCCAGTGAATATCGCTACGTGTTTTCCAGAATGCACTTGCCTTGTTGAGATCAACCACGCCGCACCCCGATCCTGCGTTGGGTCGCACATAAGTTTCTGTGCTTTGCAGTATCCAGACTTCGTGCCCGTACTTGATCAAGTCGAGGGATTGGTCGGCTGGCAGGTCTTTGTTATCGCCGCGGTGGATGATATACCTGAGTTCGGTCGCACCCTCGACCAACGGCGCCTCAAAGATCACTCCAAAGGCATCGCGGCCCGCCGGCTTGAGCGGAACTGCCCACTCGGTCGGGCTTACCGCGCCGTCCCAAACGTGCAGGCCCCAGAAATCGTTGAAGTTGTCACTCGTGTAATCGCCATAATCGCCGTCGGGACGATGATAGTGCAACAGCGCAACGTTATCGGCGGCGGCGCGAGTCGGATGGACCGTCGCATTACCCTGCTTCATCCAGACGGCGCTGATCTGCGCGGGATCAAAGCTTTGGTCGCCGCCGGGTTCGCGTGTGTCTGGCACTGTATCACCGCTAGGTGTATGGATGATAAAATTGACGGGTTCTTCGGTGTTCTTGATTGGGATGTTGTAGTATGCGCCAAAGTCGTCGAACCCGGTAGGGGGGCGTGGGGCGTCCCAAGTTGTTTCGACGCCATCGGCAATCGCGTCGCCCCACAGGTGCAGCCCCCAGTAGTCGTTGTTCTCTACGGAACCATAATCGCCGTCGGGTCGCTGGTAGCGGACCGTGACATAGCCTTGCGCTTCGGCCTGCGAGGTGTAAATCTTTGCGTCCTCTTGCACCAACCAGATTTCGGGGGTGTTAGCCGGAATGAAGCTGCGATCACCGCCGGGTTCGCGCGTATCTGGCACTGTATCGCCGCTGGGCGTATGGACAATAAAGTTCAACGGCTGGGTGGGATCGGCCAACTTGATAAAGGCGAAGCGACCAAAGCTGGTTTCGCCAAAGAAGGGCTTGGGTTTATCCCACGTGGTAGCTTCTTCGCTGGCAATCGCATCACCCCACAGGTGTAAGCCCCAATAGTCGTTGTTCTCGATGCTGCCATAGTCGCCCGCCGGGCGCTGGTAGTGGATGATAGCATAATTCACTACTACGCAGGGCGGCGCCGGCTCCGGGGGGGCTTCCGCCACTGTGACCGTAACCATGTCCGAGGCCAGGTTCATCCCCTCCGGGGCGCGCAGATCCTTGACAATGGCTTTGAAGGTGAGTTGGGAACCGACCGGGATATCGGTCAAGGGGTAATAGACGCTGTATGGGGCGTTGTTGTCGGCGCCGATATGGGTGTATTCAACGGCATCGCCCACTTTGACCGCAAATGTGACTTCGGCGAAGACATCTTCGGTGAGGTTGGCGCGGACTCTGAGCCGGTCGCCATACACTGTGCCGTACACTTCAGCACCTCCCGCGGGTGTGACGATGGCGATATTCGGCGCGCTGTCGCGGCTTGGCAATGCGTTATTGGCTCGATAGATCACAAAGTCGGTAGCTGGGACATCGACCGTTAACCGGCCAAACTCGTCGGTCCAAACTGGGTCGTTATTCCCCAGGGGATAGATCTGCCGGAAATTGGCTGTGCTGGGGAAGAAGGTCTCAATAACGGCTGTTTTGGCTTCCGCAGCGTTGTTGAAGGCAACTACATACTCGATGTGGTCGTCGCGATCGATCCGCGAGAAGGCGTAGATTCCGGCTTCGTCGCTGCTGTAGCGATGGATCTGCGCGCCCTGACGCAGCCCTTCGTGCTCTCCGTAGACGGCGGCATAGGTCTGGAGCGCCTG
>JAKSDJ010000101.1 GCA_022360155.1 Chloroflexales bacterium
AGCCAATACACCAGCGGGCTCTCCGGCACGGCCAGAAAATCGCTCTGCTTGGGAGTAGAGACAGCGGGGTGAGTGGTCATCGCTGCATCCTTATGTCTATATATCTATGTATCTATGTCAGGCAACACCAGGGAAAACAGTGCCCAAGCGGTGAACTAGATCGTTTCACCGGCAGCCAGACGCTCCTGACGGATAGCTTCGGCGAGCAGCACACGCAGCGGCGGCACATCGCCGGCCACGGTCTGCCACCGGATGTCGAGGTCGACAACATCGTACCCATGAATCAGCCGATCGCGCATGCCAGCCACCAGCCGCCAAGGCACAGCGGGGTGACGAGATCAGACGTCATCAGGGATGCGCTTTGCGGCTTCCCCTGCAACCTCCAGCGCCCGCATGACGGCATACGTCGTCTTGAGGTCGGCGCGAAACGCGGCGGCGTCCATATCATGCACAAATGTGAGCGCCGCTTCGAGCGCCGCAGCCATATCGTCCAGAAAGTCCAGGTACGTACGCGAACCGCTCATCCGAACACAACCTCGTTCATGATATGGGCCGCAATCCGTGAAGAGCGCGCTGCGCCCACGGATAGATCGACACGTGTACCCAACAGTTCGCTTAATTCCGCTTCGAGCGCCACGATTGTCAGCAGCCCTGGGGTCTGGACGAAGGACACCAGCACATCCAGGTCGCTGTCTGGGCGCTGCTCGTTGCGCACATACGAGCCGAAGACACCCAGTTCGGCGATCTGGTAGCGGCTGGCAAGATCCGCGCGATGCGCGCGCAGCCGCTCGATCAGGCGTAGCACGGGCCACTCGCGTTGGATCGCCGGACTCACGGTTGTGGTCATCCCTGTACCTCCTCGCCTCGCTTATACTCGTTGGGTTGAAATGGGTCGTTCATTCCTTTGGCCCGCGCATCCCTAAGGATCAACTTGCTCAATGGTTTGCCGCCCGCGCGGTCAAGAATCGCCCGTGCTTCGTCAAGCGAGAGCGTCGACTGATCGGCGAGAGCTTTCTCATTGGGACTGAGTTCGGCTATTCTCCTCATCTGGTAGTGTGCTCGTTCGCGCACCGCCCACGTGACGCCCCGCACTGCCTGGCGCAACGTTCTACTGTAATGTTACGATGTTCGGGTAGGACAAGGTATTATTCGCCGGCCATATGCACACCTGCTGATACAGCGGTTCAGCAATCCAGAAACCAGCCTTGCTTCGTAAGAAGTATAGCTCACTACAATCATCGCTGCCCGATCTGTTTGAGCGTCGCGACATCAGCGACTAAATCATCGCTGCCATAGTGGATGGGTATCTGACGGTTGGCCAGCAGGTGTTGGAATGAGCATTGATCCATGCCGGCCAAGCGACTGGCGCCCTCAAGGGTCAGGCGCTGTTGTTGAAAGAGAGTGATGGCAAGCTCCTGGAGCAATTCATCGGGTGAAAGACCCGTCGCCTGGACAATATCATCAGCAATAGTAATGTTCATAATAACGCTTCCCAGCATGAACAGACGTAGGAATAAAAGGCGTTTCGTCCATTGATCGCCTCCTCGCCGCATCCCATCTCGCCTCCTCAGTCATACAGCTAACTGCTCGTTGCGTTGTTGCGCCCTGATGGCCTTGAGCTGCCGGACGACCTCGGCCTCAGGCTGGGTGGCGGCTTCCTGATCGCGTTGCGCTTCCCAGTCGGCGAAGCGGGCGAGGTATGCGTCGATCTCTGCACGGCGGACGTGGTAATAGGTCAGCGTAGCATAGATTTCATCCAGTTGGAGCGACGGAAAACGCGCGGCAATCTCCTCCGGGCTATACCCATCGAGGTACAGCAACAATAGATCTTCAATGCCGATACGATGGCCTTTGATCCGAATGTCATCGGCGGCGAGGGCATCGAAATAATCTTCCAGTTGCATGCATCCATATCTTTTCACTCCGCCGCGTTCAGCGGCGCTTCGCCCAGCGTTTCACGGGCGAACGAAGCAAAATCGGCGGCGAGCAGCGCACGGCGGAACAACATGTTCAGACGCTCCAGGTCATCAATCGCAGCAATCGCTTTTTCGACCTGGCGGTAGTCTTGCGCGGGCGGGTTGAATCGCGTTGCCAGGGCATCAAGCAAGTATTCACGAGCCGTCTCACGCTGAATACGTTGCACGTCTCGCCATAGCGCGGGAAAACGCTTCAGCTCTTCGAGATCTTCTGTTGACAGCAGTTGTTCGGTCATAGCGATTAACTCCTCGTCTTGTAGCAAATCGATGAGTTGCTTCAGTAGCAATATCTGTCGTCGCTGATCCGGTTCAGTACGAATCGCGGCGATGATCTGCGGCAGAGTCTCATCTGGTCGCTGAAATGGCGTGAACGCGACCAGCGGCAACAGACTTCGCCGCCCTAGCATCAGCAGATCCTCTGCGTTCATGCGCCACAGGTGGATAACCTGGTAATTCCAGGCTAACGCCACGCTGCCATCGGCGCAGCGATGCTGATGTCGTCCAGTATCCCGACTACCTGCATTGCGTTCCAGATACAATACGGCACTTGTCACCGGAACCTGATGCTGCTCAGCCAGCCGCCCCATATAGTCAAGCATGCGCCAAGGCATCAGGCGATGACCGCCGCGTCCTTGAAACTCGATATGCAGCACAGTGGCACGCCCGTCGCTCAATTGGACGTGGAAAACCATATCGGCGCGGAGTAGCTCAGCCGGTAACTCGACGGTGAGCGGCTCGACCGCATCCACTTCGCTGCCAAGCAGCCAGGCGGCAAAATCATGACGGTAATCGGCAACCAACTGTTTGAGCAGGCGGTCAAAAATGCCCATTTCATGCGACCTTCCGCTGCTTCGTGCAGCTCTCTAGCACCATTATTGTAGCACACCCGCACCGCAGGCAGCCGCCTATTGGGCTGCCTCGCGCAGCACACGCGCTTTCTCCGCGCCGCTTTTGAGCCCGACCAGACGAAGAGCGGTCATGCGGTGTTCGGGGTGCGGCGCGGCGTTCGCCAGCACGAACATGACATTTTGCACAACCTCGCCGCTAATCTCTTCAAAGCTGTTTGGCCCCAAATGAGCCAACGCCTCAATCGTACTTTCGCGCAGCAGGCCAAGAACCTGGCCCTTTTTACGGGCATCGGCCAGCTTCTCCTCCGGCACGGCGCGCAACTCAGCAAAGCTGCGCAGAAACATCCAGCTTTGCTGGGTGATCATCGCCACGCGCCCGCCTGTTCCCTCGATTGTATGGAGATCGAGGGGCGCGCGACACAGCTCCAGGCAGCGCAGAATGAATGCGGCATAGATGTCACGCTTGCCCGGCTTGTAGTGTTGCTCGATGTATCGCTTCAGCGGCGTATCCATGTTGCCGCTGCCCATATACGGCGGGTTGGTCGCCACCACCGCATATTTGCGGTCGAGCAGTTGGAGCAGGCGTACGCCGCCCTCTGCCTCGCGGCCAAACAGTTGCGCGGCTACGTCGTCGGCGTTGCCGGCCTCGGCGTGAAAGCTCTGGGCCACGCGGTCGAGCAATATGCGCTTGAGCTCGGCTGGGTCGCTATGGGCCAACGCGGTGATCGTGCGGCGCAGCGCGGCATCGTCGGCGTCGAAGTCCATCTCAATCGTGTGCGGTTGTTGCAGCGCCTTGATCGCCGCGTCGATATGTTCGGCGGGGCGCAACAGGCTGCCAAGAATATCGGCCTGTTCCAGCGCGGCGAACACGCCTTCCAGCAATGGCTTCATCACCCGGTCTTCGGGGTGGCGGCGCAGGTGGCGTTGCAGCGCGCCTGTGCTCAGGCCGCTCGGTGTCGTAGCGATATTGAGCGCAGGCGGGTGATAGATAACCGACGACAGCGGGCGGTGCTGGCGGCGCGCATCCGCGCGCACAAACTCCCAGGCGCGCAGATACAGCGTTAGCGCGGCGAGTTGGGCGGCGCGCGGGTCGAGGTCGATGCCATGCAGGTGGCGGGTCAGAATGCGGTCGGCGATCGCGCTCGCACTGAGTTCGGGGTGGCGCTCGCAGTACATCGTTGCAAACATGTCGAACGCCTCGCGCAGAAAATGCCCCGAACCGCAGCAGGGGTCGATCAGGTCGAGGGCGTGCAGCGGGCGCGTCGCTTCGGGCGACGCCTGACCCTCGGGCCGCTGGCGAATGTAGTAATCCCAGGTCTCGGGCAGCGCGCTCTCGGGATACGCCTCGTGGTAGGCGCGGCCCAAACTATTCTGCAGCAGCCACTGGACCATATACGGTTCGGTGAAGAGCTGGGTGGCGGCGGCGATCTCGGCGCGGGTCGCGATCTTATTGCCAGAAATCGATCGCTCAGATGTACTATAATGGATATTACCAGGAGGCTGCTGTCGACTCGTACTAGAGTACTGAAAAAGCTTGGCGTAGACCCGCACCTTCGCCGCTTCCTGGTAGAACTGGTAGGCCCAGCCGATTGCATCGGGATCGGCAAACGCTGTGTCGGCCTCCTCAAGCGTGTAGCCATTTGGGGCGGCGCCAACCAGAGTGATACAGCGCAACAGCGCCGCCGGGGACGGATGCAGCGCCGCCGCCGGGTCGTTCAGGTCGAACAGTCCAGGGAACGCTGTGGCTTGCGATTTGCACGCCTTCGCGACCACCGTCTGCCAGCCGCCGTCGGCGCCGGCAGTATAGCTCGGCGCGTCGCTACGCAGGATGAACAAAGCCTCGGAAACGCCATCATAGTCGGGGTTGTTGCGCAGCGTTTCGTCGATCAGGCCGCGCGCCTCCAATGTTCGCAGGGCCAGCAGGCGGTTGATCCAGGTGTAGGCCGCGCGCTCGACCACTTCTTCACGCGCAAGGCTGCGCTTGCGTTCAGCCGCCGCGCTCTTCAGCCCATTGATCGCTGTAGTGATTGCAGCTTCGGCGGCGTAGCGGGCGCGCCGTTCAGTAGGGCTAGCGTTGGGCAGCATGTCCAGCGGTGTTAGCTTGCCGTCGGGAGCAATGCCCAGGCGCTCAAGCTCGCGGTCGAGGTCGCCGCGCTGCCATGCGCCGTCGGCTGACGCGGCGCCGGCCAGGGTGGCGCGCAGCGCGGCGACGATCGCGCGGAGTAGGTCTTTGTGGCGCTTGAGCATCGTATTGTGCTTTCTAAATAACGTCGTAGTGCCGCCTGAAGGCGGCTGTGCTGCCTTCAAGCCGCCTTCAGGCGGCACTACGAGCACCTTCCCCGATTAGAAGATAGTTGATTGCCTGGTAGAAATGCTGCTCGTCGCGAATAGCTCGGTCGCTATAGTAATACCAGACTTTTCGACCCGGCGTTCGATCTTCGAGATTCCACTGCCGCGATGTCCTCCCGTGAAGCTGATTGAAGATCGGCGCTACGATTGCCGCGATGTCCTCCCGTGAAGCTGATTGAAGATCGGCGCTACGATCGTGAGCGGAGGCAGCCAGATTAACAGATCATAGTGCGTTGGCAGAATCACCCAAGCGCAGATCGGCAGGGCAGGTTGTGTAAACGCGGTGATCAACGCTTGTTGAAACGGATCTCGGCGTGTGGATGGATCGATGATCGGCGCATGTTCATAGATTGCCACTGTGAGGAGGTAGTAGCCTGGCCCTTGATCAGGATGCGGCGGGCGATGTGGCGGGAAGCCACGCGCTAGCCGCTCGGCGATAAGGGCCTGCTGCTCTTCGGTGCTTAGTTTGCGGTATTCGTAGAAGGGCATATGCTGATTGATGCTGCCTGAAGGCGCCATGTCGCATACATTGTAGTGCCGCCTACGGGCGGCGGGCTACTCAAGCGTGATCACATTTCCCACATCCAGTTCGCGGATCAACCGTTCGCGCAAATCCACGATGAGCGCGTGCAGATCAGCTTCGGAAGCAATACGTCGCCCGCTGGTCAGGTCACTCAAGCGCAACCGTACCTCTCGCGCAGAGGCGGTGGTAAACGTATATGTGTCGCGCAGTTCACGCAAGCGCTGCTGGAGTTTGGTTTCGGCGTCGCTGAGCGCGGTCCGAATGCCGCGCGCCTCGTTGAAGGGTATGTCGGTTTGCTGGAGACGGCCGCGCACATTGTCAAACAAGCCATCAAGCAGGGTAAGCTCAGCAGTAATTTTGTCTTCCGGCACATTCGCCGCCTGGACGCGCTCTTCCAACGTCTGCTCGATCGCGGCCAGCCGCTCATGCGCCGTCTGTCGCCAGCGATGAATCTGCTGTGTAATCGCGTATTGCGCCGCGTTGTAGGAATGCACAAGCTCGCTCCATCGCACCGATTCGGTGATGCTGCGCTCGTTGGTCACCGCGCGCCAATCGCTGATAAAACGTCGCACTTCTTCCAGATTGCTTTCTGCAAACATCATGCTGGTGAAGAATTCTTGGAGCTCGATATACTCTTGCCCATTCTCACGCCGAAAATCAAGCGCGCGGCGGAGAACGTCGTTGAAGTGCATGAGCGTTTCGCTTTGCTCGCGAAAGCGCGGCAGGCGCGCGGCGGGGTTGGCATTATTCAACAGCTCCGTCACCAGACTGGCCCCAGACTCAAAGGCCGTTGGCAGCGGGCAGCGAGCGGTGTTGGCCCAATTCTGAATATCCTGCGCTTTGCGGGTCAGTTCTGCCAGCTGATCGCCTAGCTCGCTGTTGAGGGTCGCCGGCACGAGTTTGGGCTTTATGCCGAACAACGCCTCGATAGAGTTGCGGATCTGCTGCAACTCGCCCATGCTGAGATCCGCCTTGACGCCCTGTACGCGCAAGGCTTTGAATTTTGTTTCCTTGGTCAAGACTTGCAAGACGTCGGGGTCACCGGGATCGGTGAGCGTTCTTTGGGCGTCGATCAGGCGACATGCGGAAACGCGCAGCAACAATGCCAACCCAATTTGCGCAAGATGCGAATCCCAACCGAATGGCGGTCGTTCGATCTCGGTCCGCAGCGCATCAGCCTGAACGAACTGCTGGTATTGGTCATCGATTGGCAGGTGGGCGCGCAGGGTGCTAATCAAGGGATGGGTGTCGTTCAGAGTGCCATCGGCACGGTAGACGCCAAGCCGTTGGAGATCGGGATGCGTGGTGTTGTTGGCGAGCGCTGCTCTGATAACTGATGCCTCGTCCGCAATCGTGTGAGGCACATCGGTGAGGCGAGCATAAATCTGCGGCAAGATCTGGCCAAGCGTCGCTCGCATCGCTGCGCCAGCGCTTTCACCCGGCATCAACTGGTAGGGTGAGCCGCGAAAGAACACCGTCGCGCCACGCACTGCCTGATTGAGCATCCGGCGCACCTCTGTCTTGTAGCTAGGCAAATCCTGCTGTCGCGCTTGACGGGCGATGTCTTTGTCGAGGTCGCTACTCATGGGCGATGTCAGCACCTCGTTGGCCACGGCGTCGGTCGCCATCGCTAGCGCCAGCGCGCCACGGAAGCCCTGGACATCGTCGAGCCGGATGAGGATAGCATTTGGGTCTTCGTTCGAGCGCTGCTTCATCGTGGCATCATCACCGATTTGCGTGTCGATGGCCTTTTGGAACGAGCTGGAAACCCGTAGCACGACATGGGCGGCGGGATTACGCGCAATACGACCATCGATCTCCAACTTCAGCGCTAGCTCGCGGCCATGCACCGAGACGCGGTCGAAGCGCAGCGCTTCATCGCTCTCAAACTCTTTCAGCGCTTGACTGAGTTCATAGGTTTGGAACTCGATCGGCTCTTGGCGGGCGCGCACCCGCTCTTGAAA
This sequence comes from Chloroflexales bacterium, assembly GCA_022360155.1. Taxonomy (GTDB): domain Bacteria; phylum Chloroflexota; class Chloroflexia; order Chloroflexales; family Chloroflexaceae; genus JAKSDJ01. Next base: position 7,661 of record JAKSDJ010000101.1, read on the forward strand.
ACTACGCTGCTGTGTGCTAAGAAACGAATACTCCTCGCCGACATGCTTCGCATAGCCCGCTTGCACTAGACGGGTGAGATCGGTTGCGACCTTCGCGCGCAGAGCGGAGAGATCGGCATCAATTGCGTCGACAAGGGCGCGTGTCAGGTGCTCGAGGGTTGGCAGCACATATTCGGCTTCGGTGAGCAGATAGAGCGCTCGTGCGACGCGCGGCGTGAATTCACCAGCATCGGGCACCGTATCCCGTATGCGGTTGAGATCGGTCTTTGCCTCGATTGGCGCATCGCTCGAGATCTGATCGTACAGATCGGCCAGCGCGATCAGGCGACCGATCGGGGCTTCCAACAACCCCGGCGTCTCGATGACTGCGCCTTGCACAACACCGATCATAGTGCGGTTCGAACCGGTGAGCGCTTCGTCACGGCCCGCCGCTTGGGCAATGCCCTTCACCACATCGGGAATGATTGCCACAGTCCATGGCAGATACGGATAGAATAGCGGGAAACTCTCGGTATTTGGCGCGGGGTACACACGTTTGCCGTGAACCGTGCCCATATCAGCGAGGTCGCCGCTGCGTTCGGCAAAATGCCGCTCTAGGGCGCTGCGCCCGTTTTGGTTCTTGCGGAGCAGGCGTTCTTCGACCACCTTGCTGATGTCTTCATTGCTCAGCTTGCACTTGTTGGCAAAGCGCTGGTTGATCTTGGCATATTCTTCTTGTTGGAGACTGGAGCGCAGTTCTTGCACATCGCCATGCGCCGTTACCGCAATCCAGATCCGCCCGCCGCCGCTGGTCGCGGCGGTTTCGATCAGCGCCTGCACCTGCTGCGCGCGCTCGGTTCGTGATCCGCCTTGCATCCACTGACCAAGCTCGTCGAGCTGAATAAGGAGCTTGTGCCTCCGTCCTCCGCCATCACGCGCCGTACACCAGCGTCGCAGTCGTTCGAGAAGGGCGACGGGCGTAATACCGCTCGTCATCGTCATCGTCACTGCTCGGTCGACAGCCGCAGCCTCGGGGAAGTTATCGGGCAAGACATCTGCTGCGGCCACGTAGAGGTTTTCAAGATAGAATTCGGGGTCAACCGCAATTTCGTCCCAATCCATGCCGCTCAGATCACTGGCGCGTTGCCGAAAGTCACCAGTCTTGCCACGTTCGTCGATCTGGTATTCAATCGCCCAGGCAAACGGCCAATTTTGCGTGAAACCGCGCTGTTTAGCGAACAAACGGAACGTGATCAGGGCCAGCGAGTCATCGCTCGTAGACTGTAAAGCGTGGAGATTCCCGCCGCTGACCGTGGTGGTGAGCTTGCGCTTGATGATGGCAAGATGACGAGCAATCTCGGCGCGATCCGGGCTGTGATGAGGCAGCCGACTCAAGAAGAGATCGTGGACTGATTGGCCCAGCACATCATGCCCTTCCAACAACACGCCCAGCACCTTCACCATCAATGATTTACCGGAGCCGAAGAAGCCGCTGACCCACAGGCCAATCCCTTGCTCATCGTGTCGATCAGCAGCGTCGACATAGCTATCGAGAAAGACCCGCAAATAGCGTTCCCACTGCGGCGTCACCACCAAACTATTGAGTTCATTGAAGACGACCTCTGGTTGACGGTCGATGACTTTGACAACAGGCTCGATACGCTTCTGGATCGAGGTCGCAAAGAGATCACGAATCTGCATAACAACTCCACTTGGTTGGCAGAGCATTGGCGGCCAAGCGAGCGGGCCTGACTCAGCGGATAGAAGCAAAGAATGAGTAACGCCCGTACAAGCGCTTGGAATATATTTCAACATTCAACAGACGATCAAAGCCCAACTCTGTCTGCGTTCGCTAGAGTTCTTCACCACGGTAGAACTCCTGTCTTAAATCCTCCTGTCCAAGAAAGTAATACGTGCGGCTCGTTTGCGGCGGTCGCACGCCTGGCGTCAAGAGCACGATTGGCACGATCTGGCCGGTTGTTGGAGCACGCGGCTCGTGTTCGGCCAACTCCTCCATCATTGCAGTTGGTGAACCGAGGGGATGCAGCGCGGCAAGCCCTCGCAATACCACAACAGGTCGTGCGGCGGGCGGATTCTGTTCCAGGCTGCGTGTGATTGCCTGTCCAACCCGTCTGGACCACATCCGTACCAACGAGCGTTTGGCCTCTCCCGCCTTGAGCGGGTTATTCAACAGTTCTTCACGACGCGCTTCCTGATCAGCGGTGCTCTCTATGATAATGGTGAGCACATCGAGATGATAGAACGTCATGTCTGCGTCGCTCTGAAGCTCATTGTCAACCAGGCGGCGCAGCTTGCGCTCCTGCTCAGGCGGGTAGACAAGATAGATGTATGGACGCCCGTGACTATGTCCAATGCCATCATAAGCAGTGCGTAAACGATCTTTGAGATATGTTAAACGGGTTTCGAGATCGCTCATACACGCTGCTCCTCTGTCGCAAGTGCCTCAAGCGCCTGCCGAGCACGACGGCTATCCCATAACCAAATGCGCCAGTCTGTGTGCTGTGGGATGGCTTCCTCCGCTACACCTTCCTCACGTAGAAGATG
>JAKSDJ010000683.1 GCA_022360155.1 Chloroflexales bacterium
GTCGTTGCACACCGAAGCGCAACGCTTACTTGATCCGTCTACACCGCGCAATACAGCATGGATTCGTGATGGCAATGTGCTTGCAGATGATGTTTTTGCCTGGACAGACTGCAAAAAAGCGCAGCAGGCTGGTCGTTCCGTATCATGTGCGCCGTAGTGACGGCTCGGGGTATACTGGGACTGCCATTGATTCGTTCAGCATACGTTTCAGACCGTCCAAGGCCGCTGGTCACGCCCCCAGCGGCCTTGGCATTTCATGGACCATTCTACGGGCCTATCTGCGCGGCCTGGCCTACAACCAGCGGGTAAGCAGCCGCTGGGGAACCGCGCTCATCTGGGTCGCATTCCTGATTATGCTGGTGTGGGGTACGCTGTGGGCCGCCTATATCTACGGCGCCTACAGCCTCACGCCCCAGGGCAGCGCGGCCTGGTGGCTCGCCATCGCCCATATCGCCCCAATCGCCGCCATCTCGTTCTGTAGCGCGATGGCGCATCAAGTCGCCACGCGCTACGAGCAAGAAAAGGCATTGGAGCAGGAGCGGTGGCGACAGGCGCTTGACCGCCAGCGCGAACAAGAACGGCAGGAACTTGCACGCCAGCACGAACAGCAATTACAGCAGCTCGAAATCGAGCGGGAGCGACGGCGCTTAGACGACGAGCAGGCGTACCGACTGATGAAGCTTGGCGAAGAGCAGCGCGCTTTGCGTGCGCAACGACGCGGCAACCAGGGCGCAACCAACCAGGCAACCAAACGCGGCAACCCGCTCGCCGGCGTTGACGTGGTTGCCGAAGTTGAAGCGCTTGGCAGTGCGGCAAAAGTCGCTGCCAAATATGGGTGCAGTCGGCAAGCGGTTGACAAGCGGTTGCATGCAACCAAACGCCCTGGTTGCCCCAATGGGTGCGACGCCTCGCCGCCGTTGCCCAACAGACAAACGCCCCGATCACGCGCGTGATCGGGGCGTTGGCGTGTTTTGGTGTAATCCCCTTCGTCGCGGGGTTCAGGGGTGGACAGAACATGTGGGCAAAAGAGCCGTTTGAGGCGTGGGGATGCACTGTATCCCCTCACCCCCTAGCCCCCTCTCCCATTTTGGGAGAGGGGGAACACGCCGGATCAAGGAGCGGCACATCTCGTTCCGACCATGGGTGCTGTCCGCCCCTAATTCAGCGCGGGGCACTGGTTCCTACGAGCATGGACAGCGACAGGGGAGAAATTATCAGAGCGTTTCAAGCCCCTTCCACGCGGGGCCGTGGTTCTTACTGTTATCTCCAGCCAGTGACCATTATGCTCATAGCGACGGTTTCAAGCCCCTTCCACGCGGGGCCGTGGTTTCTACTCAACAAATATCCCGACAAATTCCTTTGTCTTGATGGTTTCAAGCCCCTTCCACGCAGGGCCGTGGTTCCTACTGCGTGGTGCAGGCAGTCTTCCACAAGAGGACTTTGATTGATGTCGTTGGACGATTCGGTGCAGGGCGACGGTGGAGCGCAGTCTTGGGACATCAAGAGACTAATTAGTCTCTTGATGTTGGCATGGTCGCGGCAAGGGGGCGGGGAGCGCCCTGTCGAACGCCCCACTATGCAATTTCTCCCATACGATCTGAGATGGATGTCATTATTGTCCCGAATCTGGCTGTCGAACGCCCCACTATGCAATTTCTCCCATACCCAGACGTTCTTTCTTTTGTACATAACGATCGAATCGATTCAGAGGAGGAGCGAGATGATAGAACACCGATGGGCAATCACGAACACCCCCGCGGCTCGACTGAACTCGCCGAAGTCCCGCCTCTGCCCGCGGGGCGCCACCCCACGCCAGGAAGCGCTGGCGATCACACGGCTGCGTGCGTACCTCCGCGCCGCGGTTGTGCAACGCCTGCAGCGGAAGGCGGGTCGGGCATGCACTGCGCGGATTGGCGATTGACGGTCGCGTCGGCGTCAATCCGCCAGGTGGATTGGCGCCCGTATGATCAGCGTTTTTTTACTATGGACACATGCAGAAGAACGCCGCTATGATGGAGCTGCACCGTCGTTCTCCCACGCCATGCTGTATGGTGCAGCTCCAGGCCGCCCCATGTCGCGCGGCCTGGGTGCACTCGCCGCCCCTATGCCGCCACTGCAAGCCAACGCCTCGTCGCTCGATCTACCACAACGGCTCAACCAAACGATCACAGCCCGGCTCGGCCCACTGAGCCGGGCTGTTTGCATGCACGCGCTCGATCCCGCCGCTCTGTGCGGCGTTGCAACGCGACGCACAACGGAGGGCGTTGGAAGGTCGGTCCGCTCGGCCACGGCCCCAGCGGGTAGCTGGATCGCAACCATGGCGATATGCACCGTCGGTTGGAAGGTCGGTCCGCTCGGCCACGGCCCCAGCGCATCCAGGCTGGCCTGGACGTTCGCGGGTCCAATCCGGTGCGCGACCAGGCCCGTGATGTCGTCAATATGGGCCAGGATCGTGGCAAACGCCTCCGGCGTCATCTGGTCTTGCAGCGCTTCAAGCTGCATCACGGGTTCACACAGTCCCATCACTCGTCCTTCGTTCTTTTTGGTTCGTCTGCATCCCACACCCGATCCCAATCGCCGAGCGAGCATCCGATACACCCTTTGCCGCGCCACCCCCGCAGCAACCAGTCCAGCGCCGCATCGTCGACCGATGCAAACGACAGATACGGCGGATCGTCCACGCGCGACGAATGGCGTTCCAGCGCTTCAAGCCGGCGTCACATCGTGTGTTTCATCGCTGGCCTCCTGACTGGCGCTGCTGCATGCGATACCGCAGCACCCGCAGATCGATCTCGTAAGCTCCCAGCGGCATCAGGTCTTGTCGCCACCAGCGCCACAAAGTGGGCCAGGCGGCGGCAAACCCATCGAGCGAACGTTCCTGCATCCACCATCCACCAGGCGCGGTCACCTGCTGCCGGATCGCTTGTACGGATGGATGATCGCTGAGGCCGCGCCGCGTCTTTTCGTACCAGATCGCGGCGGTCATATTGCCCGCCAGTGCCGCCTGAAACAAGGCATTGGCAATTTGCTACGCCCCGCGCGCCTGTCCCTTTTTTATCGCGCCTGTCACCGCTGTCACCGCGCGCTCGCGGCGGTACAGGGTGCTTTCGCTGATCCCGAGCGCTGCACTGATTTCGGCCAGCGTCAAGCCTTTGGCGGCAAGGTCTTCAAGCTGCTGGATGTCAGTCGCAATCGTCGGCATTGCGCTCACTCCTTGACCCGCTCCACAGACGGAACCCGCTCCATCAACCCATACGCAATCCACAGCAAGGTCCGGCGCTGATGCGACGGCGCACGGCGGGCTTTGGCAAGCAATGCATAGGAGCGCTTGCGGCGTTTCGGATTGCGCGGCGGCACGCGCACGGTGCTCACAGCTCACCTCCGGCGCAGACCAACGGCCAAGCAGCGGCGCGGCCTTCGTAGCACTGCACTTGATAGTATCGCAGGCGATCGGCGGCGCGCTCGGACAGCGCCTCGGCCACAAACGCATAGCGCTCGGCCTCCGGCAAGCTGGCCAGCAGCGCGTACAGCCGCTGGCCGGGCAGCGGCGCGACCGGCTCGACAAGACTAGCATCCTCGCGACGGCTTTGGCCTTTGGGCGGCGGCATAGGGGCGCACTCCTTTCGCAGTTGCGACAGTGCTCTGCATCATTATAGCACTCTGCTTAGCAGAGTTTTGCGGCGCAGTCGGGGGCGGGGCCTTCCGCGGCAACCAACCGAAAATCGTTAGCTCTTGATAAGCATGACGTAAGAATCGCCTGCTATCCTCTCACGTACTGGCTGATCTGGCCTCCCGCAACCTTCTGGCGTCATCCCAGTGCATCGACCGTCCAGATCGGCCAGGCGCCGCCCGCCAACCAACGAAACGAATGGAGCCGAAGTCATGCCAACTCGACGTACGAACAACCCAGGCCATATCATTGTCGTGCGCACCGACAGCCCCCAGCGCGCCACGCCAGAGGTGGATCGCTCCGACGCCATCAATCAGGCCCTGACCGAGCGCCGCCAGGCCAGTGAGCATCACGCCCGCAACGACGCCCAAATCGCAGCCTTTGCCCAAGCAGCGCCCGCTGTGTGGCAGGCCTACCTGGACACGCTCGCGCCCGACGAACGCCAGGTCGTCGAAGCCCGCGCGCGGCGCGGCAAACACCGCTCGTGACCCACACCCAAGACGATGCGGGCTTGGGATGCGGCTGTGGCCCTGTTCTCGCCCTGCGAACCGGGCTAGGCGGCGGCGTCAAAGGCGAAGACGCCCTGGTCCAGGCGCTGGGCGGCAATCGCACAGGAGCGCTCGTCCATTTCAATGCCGATAGCTTTGCGCCCCAGATCCTTCGCGGCGCGCAGCGTGGTCCCTGATCCGGCGAATGGATCAAGCACAAGATCCCCGGCGTTGCTGTGCAAGCGTACCAAGACCTTCATCAAGCATAACGGCTTTTGGGTCGGGTGCTCCGTTAGTGCATGGCCTTGGACAATCAGGTGCTCAAACACATTGCGTGTCGTACCGTCGCCGTTCCAGACGGCGGGAGCGGCGGGCTGCGTCAGCCACACAATGTGCTCATGGCACTTCATAGACCTGGGGCGGAACTGAATTGCAGGATTGGTTTTTACCCATAACATGCTGCCACGCACGCGCAACGGAGGATACTTCATACAGAGAGAGACGAGGTAGTCCGAGCAAAACGCGATCACACTGCCGCCAGGCCGGAGTAAACGGGCAACGGCATCGAAGAAGGCGACGAGCGTCCAATCCTGTTTATCCGATTCGCCAAAATCGCGAACCATGCGCACTTTGCCGCTCGGAAGCCGAATATCGGCATTGGCGACGTTATATGGCGGATCAGGCAGCACCAGATCCACGCTGGATGGAGCCAGCAGCGGCAGCAGCGCGGTGTTGTCGCCGCAATACAGCGTCACCCACTCGTCCTGGTCATACGGCGGTGGCAAGTTCGTAACAGCCGTATCGCCACGGACGTTGTTACGAACTCGGTAGGCCGCTTGCTTGCACTTGTCGCTGCAATACCGGCGATGGCTGCCCCGACTGCGCGACGCAAAAGGACGGTTGCACCCAGCGCACTGTCTCACGGCTGCCCCCCTTCCCGGCCAGCTTCCAGGCATCGCTGATTGCCTCATCACGATACTGCGTCGGTTCAGTTCGTTCCCCATGCCGGTCAATGCACATCCAGTACACCCCATAGCGCGAATACGCTCCGTAGCGATCGCATTTCATAAGCTGCCAACCGTCCGGCGGACTATCAGCGGGCAGCAGATGGGTTCCGTTGCCATTCGCGGATGGCGGGGTATCGGGCGGCGTGTAACCGGCTGTAACCGTGGGCGCGGCGGAGGCGGTTACATCTCTTTTGCCGTTCTGATGCCCGAAACTGCCTCGTGTAACCGATGCAACCATGGTAACCGTCTGATCACACCCATGGGACGTGTCGTCTTACGCGGTAGGCGACGGTTGCCCTTCATGGATGTATGAATCGATGGTTACATCGGTTACAAGGCCTATTTTGGCGCTTACTGGCGCGGTCGGATCTGTAACCATAGACAGAAGATCGTTGGTTACATTGGTAACAGGCTCCAGCTCTGGCTCTGATTCCGGTTCGGGTTCGGGTTCGAGGCCAGGCAGGGCAAGGCGAGACAGCGCCAGCACACGACATACTTTGCCGATCGCCGGATTGCGTATGGTTTTCGTCAAGCGGTCGGCGCTGCACTCGACGACTAGCCCGTCGTTGTCGAGTTGCTGCTGCACCGCCGCTGATGAATACTGGATGGGTTGACGCTGGGCGGCGCGGGCCTGGGCGACGACATGCCACGTCGCCTCCCAATAGAGCCCAATTCCGCGGTCGTACTCGAAGCCAATAATCGTGCGGCTATCAATACGGTACGAGCATGGATACGTGTGACTGCCCATCAGGCTCGTGTCCGGGACGACGCGCACGCCCTGGCAGTGCCAGCCTGCGTCGGTGCGGTGCAACCCTTCACCGCAATGCGGGCAGATCATCTCCTTCTTTTCAAGCAGGAGTTCGCCGCGCGCCAGTTTGTCGCCCAACACATCGAGCACGATGGTCGCCGGGCGATTCTGGGCATGCGCCGCCTGTTGCTCACGGGCCAGCAAGTCGCGCGCTTGGAGGTGCGCTGCATCGAATGCGGCCCGCTCATCGACGGTGATGTAGCCTGCCTGGTCGAGCCAGTGCGAGAACAGTAGCTAGGCCGCGCGGTTCTGGCGTAAGCCGCCCGCGGTGCGCAGCTGCCCGGGCAGCTGCGCGCTGTCCTGGGCGATGGCCGCTTCGATCCGGCGCTGTACGCCCTGAGCGCCTTCCTTGTCGAGCCACGCGGCGAATTGTTGGAGAAAGCCGCGCCAGAACGCGGCGAGGTGCCCCTGCACGCCGGCGCGTTGTAGATCGGTAAGCGCCGTGGTGTTGACCTGGCCAGGGGTCAGCGGATAGAGCAGCAGGCGGGCGAGCTGGCCGGTATCGCCATCGGGCCGATCTTCGCCAGTCGCGACGGCCATGCAACGTGCCGGGTAGATCCGCTGCATTTTCAGATCTTTGGTGCTGCGTGAGCGTCCGGTCCCTTCCGAATAGTTGTGGATGAATTTCGGCATCTCCTTATGATTGGTCGCCGCTTTATAGTCGTCAATCAACAGCGGCGCATCGCGATAGGCGAAGGCGAGCTGTTCGAGCCCGGCTGGGGTGGCGTCCCACTTCGGCGCCGGCGCGCCGTCACGTCCCTCGGCGGTGAACCTGGGGCCGAAGAGGGCGAGCAAGCCCGCGCGGATGAGGCTGGTTTTCTGCGCGCCCGACTCGCCGTACAACCAGAGCATAGGCCGGGCGTCGTCGCCCAGAAAGCGATGGGTGACGGCGAGCGCAGCATGGCCGGCGAGGAGCAGGGCCAGGGGCTGGGGGCAAACCGCACCCTGTACGAATGCGCGGTAGGCGGCCCAGCCCAGGGCTGGATCGCCAGCGCCGCAGAGCGCATAATGGGCGCCCTGGGCATGGTCCGGCAGGCTGGCGCAGATGCGGCGCTGGATGCCCGTGGCGTCTATCGCGCCATCGGGGGCGAGATAGCGCCAGCGTCCGGCAATCTGCTGCCAGCCGGTACACAGATACTCGTCGCGCCGGGATGGGCCGTCGCCGCGCTCCGAGAGCCGTTTGATGGCGCTGAGCATCTTGCGGCCGTCGTCATCGGCAGCGGCCTCCAAGATGTTGCGGCGCAGCCACTCCATCGCCTTGTGCGGATTCGCCCACTCCTCCGCAGGAACGGCTGCAATGTGGCGTGCGCCGCTGGGCGCCTGGATGCCAATCCGATGGAGCGCCGTGGTCGTCATCCCGTCGTATTGAATGATATCTTCGAGGATAATCGCCTGATAATTCGCCACTTCCTTGCCGTTGTAGGTGCGTCCGTCGTCTGAGTAGCGATACTCGATTGTTGCATGACGCCGATGCCACGCCGCAAAGTCCGGGGCGGCATCCAGCAGCGCCTGGAGCGCTGCCGGGCCGTGCGCAAGCAGAAAGCTATCCAGGTCAACCTTCGGTTCATTGGGTTCACGCGGCAGACGCACGACCTTGACCCGGATGCCAAGCTGGGCGAGTTGGGTTTGGCGCTGCGCCAGCGTCTGGGCTTCCTGCTCCAGACGCTGCGCTTCCGCCGTATCGCCGCGCTTGAACGCGTTCCCGCTGGCCTGGTTTAATGCATCAATCTGACGCTCCAGGCCGATGCCGGTCAGCTTTTCGCCGTTCCGAATGGTGTACTGTTCGCCCGGGCTCAGGGTGAACCAATCGTGTCGTTGTTCGCGGTCATAGCAGAGATAGACGATCTTGCCCGCCAGGGCGTTAATAAGCGCCCTTGTCTTGTGAAGATGGTCGCAAATCTGTGGTTGACACAAAAATAAAATATTTGTACAATATGGAACAAATGCATAGATTTACGTAGATTTAGTACGTTTTCAATCTTCCAACATCGCGAACTAGAAAGTACGGATTTCATGCTTCAATTTGCTGGTTTCTGGATGGCGCTAGCAACCTTTGTAGGTATTTGGTGGGGGCACGTCGGCGTACGCTGGTTAGAAGCGCACGTCACTAACATCTGGCCTGCAGTTGGTGTTTTGCTGACGGCAGGTATCGGGCTAAATACGTATTCGCTCTTCGCGCCAAACCTGACCATAGCTGGTGTCAGTAGTATTATCGGAATCACACTGATGTGGGACGCGCTCGAGATGTATCGTCAACAAAAGCGCATTCGCAATGGCCACGCTCCGGCCAATCCCAACAACCCCCGTCACGCTGCGTATCTCGCCGCTGGCGGCAAGGCAACCGTTCACGATCCACTTGGCCGCGAACCGCAAGGATTTCCAGTTGGCCGGACAATGCCAAGCCCCCAGTACCGGCCTGTAATTGAATATCGCACCTGGCCGGCTGATATGGAGGTAGATCATCTATGAACTGGGCAGGTATCGCTCTTGGCCTTTTTAGCCTAGGTATTATTGGCTTTGGGTTTTTCTGGGTCATTCGGATGGAGTATTATCTGGGATATCTCTGGTGGCCCTATCCACTACTCTTGGGTATCGGGATGATTATCGCTTCACTGTTTGTCGCCGATGCCGGATGGTCAGCGTTGCTAGGTATCACAGGCGGTTCATTTGTCTGGGGGGCGACTGAGCTGAAAGAGCAAGCTGTGCGCGCTGAGCTTGGCTGGTTCAAGTTCAATGCACAGCCTAAACCTAACCCTCCAGGTCTGCGCTGGATCAAGAAGATCAAGGCCCCACACCTTTAAGACAAGGCCTGCAAACTCTGCTGTTTGCATACATTTACAGTTCTCGGCTGCAGGTTATATCCTTGACCTGCAACCGGTCCATTTTAGATGGCGCAAACGGTAACGCTTGGGCAAGTCGAGAAAATCTCGTCTGGACCGACAACATGTCCAGTCCATCCACAAAACAAACTCTGCGACGTGAGTTGATACAGCGGCGCGACGCCCTAGATAAACGACAGGAGCGAAGCGCCGCTATTTGCGCACGAATTGCCGCGATGGCGATACTTGACGCTGCTGATACGCTACACTGCTACTTACCCATTCGCTCTGAAGTAGATACACGTCCGTTGATACGCGAAGCATTGGCGCGAGGCAAAGGCATCGTTGCGCCTGTAGTCCGGCGCAACGTATTGGAGTTGGAGCACTCATGGTTGACCTCGCTAGCAGAGGAAGACCTGGAACCAGGCGTTTTGGGGACGCTGCGACCGCGTACGTTGCGACCGGCCAAGTCAGACGATTGGGGCCTAGTTATTGTACCTTTGCTTGGGTTCGACCGTACAGGCTATCGTCTGGGATATGGCAAAGGCTACTATGATCGCTTCCTAAGAATTTCACCAGCGCCTACAATTGGCGTCGCCTTTGCAGTGCAAGAGATTGAAGCTATGCCCCGCGAGGGCCACGATATTCCCCTCGATTGGATTGTGACCGAGGATGAAATCATTCGAATAGATAAGAGTATGAGAACAAGGTCGTGACGTTTCGCATTCGTATCTTGATAAACCCGGCTTAAATAATCAGACCTACGGCAATTCCCAGATTGTGAAATTGTCAAACCAGATCTCGACACCGCCATCCACTTTATAAGAGTTGGTCGAGAGACCAATGTTCCCGCTGGTATACGTCGAATCGCTGTTGCCATCAAGAAACTGATTATTGAGATACAAGCGAATGTCATTATCTGTACGAATGACCCGCAGATTATTCACCTCGCCAGGCTTCACAATCCCCTCAAGATCGCCCTCTAGCACAATTTGCCAATCATCCTCCGCCAGGATGTTCAGACGATATGAGTCACTGAAAACCTCAAACTCGTATTGGCCAACGTTGTCTTCCTGAGCAAATACAAGACCGCAGCTTCCTTCTTGGTCACCCGTGACAATGATACAATCGACTTCAGCAATAAAGTTAGTAAAATCTCGACCCATGTAGACTTCATAAGAAAAGCCCTCTGCATCCCAGATTATTTTGAAGACGCCGTCCTCGATCAGATCAGTCTCTTTGTCGTTATAACGCCCAGTAAACCAGTTATTGCGATTGTCTACGAATTCATCGCGGA
>JAKSDJ010000360.1 GCA_022360155.1 Chloroflexales bacterium
ACATCGCGGATCGGTTTCTGCCTGACAAGGCGATCGATCTTGTGGACGAGGCGGCGAGCCGGCTGCGGATCGAGAACGACAGCATGCCGAGCGAGCTGGATGAGCTGCGTCGGCGGATCATGCAGCTCGAGATCGAGCGCGAGGCGCTGAAGATCGAGAGCGGAGAAACGAAGAGACAGCGAGACGAAGAGACGAAGAGTGCCAGAGTTGGCAGGTTGGCATCCTTCGCTGCGCTCAGGGCAGGGGTTTGAACGTTGGAAACCTATAGCCTTGCACGCTCAACTGTCAATTGTCAATTCTCAATTCTTAGCTATCTGCGCCATCAGCGTGCCATTGCAGATTTGCAGATCTGCAGATCTGCAGGTTGTATAATCAAGCTTGGATGATTGATGAGGCTAGCTTATGATCGATAGTATCGATGTCCAGGTCAAGGGCTACCGGCTGCATGCCTTGAGCGCCGGCGCCGGTTCCCCCGTGTTGCTACTGCATGGGTTCGCCGGTTCTGCTGAGGACTGGTGTCCGACTGTAGAACTGTTGAGCCGAAACGGCTACCGAGCTATCGCGATCGATGCGCTCGGATTTGGCAAATCGGACAAGCCGGCTGAGCCATGCTACTCCCTGCACCTCGCTGCCGAGCTCTACACCGGGCTGCTCGATGCGTTGGGCCTGGACCAGGCTGCGCTAGTCGCCCATTCCATGGGCGGGAAGAATGCCCTGGCAACGACGATCCTGCACCCCGACCGGATTTCCCGCCTGCTGCTAGCCGATAGCGACGGCTTCGTCCAGATCCCGCTGATGATGCGCAAGGGCGGCTCCTTGCCGCTGCTCGGTCGCTTCTTCCTCTGGATGGCGGCGCGTCCAGCCGTGATACGCGCGCAACTTCAGGAGGCCTTCTTCGACCCGCAGGCCTATGTGACGCCCGAAATCATCACGCGCGGCGTCGAAGTGTTGGGCAACCTCGAAAATCGGCGCGCGCTCCTGGCGCTTAGCCGCAGCTACGATGCAACCGACCTGTCGTTGACCGGGCTGCGGGCGCGGCTGGGTGACATTCGCTGCCCGACCTTGATTGTCTGGGGCGCCGAGGATCGGATCTTTGCGGCATCCCATGGCGAGACGGCTCAGCGCGAGATCCCCGACGCACGGCTGGTGCTGATCCCGCGCTGCGGTCACTTCCCGCAGATCGAGGCATTTCAGGAGTTTCACGGATTGCTGTTGGGCTTCCTGGCAGCAGGAAAAGCCGTAGAGCTGAAGAGGTGAAGAGAAGAAGCGGTGAAGAGGCGCGGAGATGAGAAGGCGGGGAGGCGCGGAGACGATGGCCCCCGCGTACGCGGGTATGAGGCGAAGACGCGAAGCGGTGATGCTATGGTGAGATGTGGAGATGAGGAAGGGTAGGCGCGGTGTATCTCGCCAAACCGATTAGCTAGAACGCTGGTGTCTTTTCCATATTCAACAGGAAACAAGGTGGGCGGGATGACCAATGCCTTTCTGATACCGAACTTGCGTAGACTAATCCTGTTAATCCTGTCAATATTCTACGGGTGCTCTAGACCTCGCTCTCTACCGCGTGGAAACACAATCCATCGCGACTCTGGCAAGCGATCGTGACAGCAAGCCAAGCCTCAAAGAGCGTATCGATCTCGGCCTCGTCATAGGGTTCCAGCTCGGGGATGAGCGCCTGGTTACTATGATAAGCGGGATGCAATTCGATCACCGAATGCAGCGCGTTGAAATACTCAGTAATGTGCCATTCGATTTCCATCTGTCCATGTTCCTAATCTATTCCAAGGGATATCGACGTTGATGCAACGATCTCTGTTGCCCAGTGTGTTCAGACAGCCCAATTGGCCGGATCGTCAAGCGCGATACACATATGCTTTGCTGTAGCCTGAGACTGACGCTAAACTATGGAAGGGAGAGGAAGGGACCGTCTGCGCTTAGGGGCGCAAGGGTGGTACAACCGCTCCACAGCTTGCCTCGTTTGGGCTTGTTCGAGCCTCTATAATAGATGAACGAAAAAACAACCGAAAAAGGCATGCACTCTTTGGCACTTTGGTCACAACTTTGAAGAAGATCGTCAGGTATTATGATGGATAGACTTGTGGAGATTACTGGTTGGGAGTGTTACTTCGTTGGTGTCGATTGGAGTAGCGCTGGCGGGTCTTGGGTAAACTTGTAGGTTGGAACATTCTGGCTAGGCATTGCCAAGGCGGGCATTAAACTTGTCCTTCTCTGAAGCCTCAAGACTTGTTGTCCACGATACTGCAAGGCGGGTTGTGGGATTGTGGTAAATCCATCTAAAGTCAGAATATTTGTTCTTGTGTCAACTATGAGGCTATTGTGGAGTCAGACGAGAGACAGCGTCTTAAGGGAGAGTTCGGAAGGAAGCTAAGGGAGTTCGTTGGCAGCCTAATCACCCATTGTCGCAACCGATGATAGTCGGTGGACTATCAAAGGGTTCATCGATGTATTCCGTAATATATACACCATTTCAGCCGATACGAAGGTTGTATCCAAAATTCTTGAGATTCATATTTTTCCCAAGATTCTGGAATTCGCTAGAGAGAACGAATATAGAATTGTTTGGCCTGATCACCAGAATTATTATCCCGATTTATCTTTTGTGAGCACAAGCGATGAATCCATCAAATTTGCAGTTGATTTCAAGACATCATATCGTCTTCCAGATAATCCTGAATATTGCAATAGCTTTACTCTTGGTTCACATGGCGAGTATTTTATAGAACGAACGAGCAAGAAGAATATTCAGTTTCCGTATAACCAGTATTTAGGACATTTCTGTCTGGGTATAATATGTTCACGCACTATCCCAGTTGAGAAAGAAATCGCAGAGACAAAGATTTATAACCTTGAAGATCTGCATTCGGTCACTTCTGTTGTGAATAATTTTCTTTGTGTACGAGCAATGGGAGATAGCGAGTGATTCGAGTGGTAGCGGCAATACCGCTAACATAGGGAGTATCTCCAACATCAAAGATATTGGCTCATCTGTAGTTAGTGTGCATGTGCGTTCCAAAGAAGAGGCGCCGAACCAAGCGGGGCAGTAATGCGCCTGACATTCGTCATAGCTTCGCAGACGGCGACATAGCAAGCGAGATAGGCTTTATGGACACCGCGGAAGCGACGCAAGAAGGTGCGCAACGCCGCACCCGCCCCTGCACACCTATTGCCGGGAACCTCGCGCCGCCTGTCGCCATCGGCGGCGCGCGCCCACTCGCGGTCGGAGCGATGTGGTGATTGTTTTGATCAGGCGCCGCTGTATCGCTTACCCAAAACCTATGATGACGAGTATTACGACATCATCGAGTGGCAGTCCAATTACCAAGCATGTGACACGTTATTTATGAATAGTGTGGTTCTGGAGCGGGCGACGAATCGGGAGATGTCACGAATTGAGAGTGCCTTATCGCAAGAAGGGTGTCAAATCTGTCGACGGATTGAACAACTCACCGGAGTACCAACCTATTATCGCGTGCAAAAGCATTATGGTCGTAGCCTTAGTACTAC
>JAKSDJ010000478.1 GCA_022360155.1 Chloroflexales bacterium
GCGATGAAGAAGCGAGGAGACGTGGACGCGAAGAGGCGGGGAGACGCGGACGCGAAGAGGCGAAGAATTGCTGCAGATCTGCGGTGAGACTGCGCCCTATCCGCGTCATCAGCGTGCTGTTGCAGGAAGAAGAGGCGCGGACGCCGTAGGGGCGCTTCGCGCAGCGCCTAGCAGACATCTAGAATTAAGGAGGCCATGGATGGCAAATGTGCTGTGGTTTCAAGGCGGCGCATGTAGCGGCAATACGATGTCGTTCCTCAATGCTGAAGAGCCGAGTGTGGTCGATTTGGTCACCGACTTCGGCATCAACATCCTCTGGCACCCATCGCTAGGCGCCGAGTTCGGCGAAAAAGCGCAGAAACTCTTTCGCGACTGCGCCAGTGGCGCGCTCCCGCTTGACATTTTCGTCTATGAGGGCACGGTCATGCTCGGCCCCAACGGCAGCGGTCGTTACGATATATTTGCCGACCGGCCAATGAAAGATTGGGTTACCGACCTGGTGAAACAGGCCCAGATCGTGGTTGCAATCGGCGACTGCGCATGCTGGGGCGGCATTCCGGCTGTCGCGCCGAACCCGACCGACTCGATAGGCCTACAATATCTCCGGAGTGACAAGGGCGGCTTTCTCGGCAGTGACTGGCGCTCGAAGATGGGTCTGCCGGTGATCAACATTCCGGGCTGTCCGGCTCATCCCGACTGGCTGACACAGATCCTGGTCGCACTGGCCAGCGGTCGGGCCGGCGACATCGCCCTCGACGATCTGCAAAGACCGAAAACCTTCTTTACCAGCTTTACCCAGACGGGTTGCACGCGCGTCCAGTTCTTCGAATATAAGCAATCGCCAAGTGAGTTTGGCCAGGGGATGCGCACCGGCTGCCTCTTCTACGAGTTCGGCTGTCGTGGTCCCATGACCCATTCGCCCTGCAACCGCATCCTCTGGAACCGCCAGTCGAGCAAAACCCGCGCCGGTATGCCCTGCCTCGGCTGTACCGAACCCGAGTTCCCCTTCTTCGATCTTGCTCCTGGCACCGTCTTCAAGACCCAGAAGGTCAGCGGCGCTGTCCCCAAGGATATGCCCGCCGGCATGGACCCGATCAGCTATATGGCTCTGGCGGCTGCGGCGCGTGTCGCAGCTCCCGAATGGTCTAAAGAAGACATGTTCGTCGTATAACTCGCCGCCGACAGACGCACCGCCGCTATAAAGGAGAACCTTGGATGAAGACCACTGTTTCTGTATCACCAGGGACGAAAAGAATCGACATGCATATCAGCCCGCTGGGCCGTGTCGAAGGCGATCTCGACGTAAATCTGGTGGTTGAAGATGGTGTTGTGGTCGATGCCTGGACCGAGGCGGCGATGTTTCGCGGCTTCGAGATTATTCTCAAGGGCAAAGATCCGCAGGCCGGCCTGATCGTGACGCCGCGCATCTGTGGCATCTGCGGCGGGAGCCACCTGTACAAATCGGCCTACGCCCTTGATGTCGCCTGGCGTACCGAAATGCCGCCCAACGCCACGCTGGTGCGCAACATCGCGCAGGCCTGCGAAACGCTGCAGTCGATTCCGCGCTGGTTCTACGCCCTGTTTGCGTACGACCTGGTGAATAAGAACTACGGCAAGGCCAAGACGTACGAGGAGGCGGTGCGCCGCTTCACGCCTTTTGTCGGATCGAGTTATGCGCCCGGCGTGACTCTCTCTGGCAAGCCGGTGGAAGTGTACGCGATTTTTGGCGGTCAGTGGCCCCACTCCAGCTTCATGATCCCCGGCGGCGTGATGTGCGGTCCCACGTTATCGGATGTGACCCGCGCGATCGCCATCCTCGAACAGTGGAAGACCGAGTGGCTGGAGCAGATCTGGCTTGGCTGCTCCGTCGAGCGCTGGCTGGAGAATAAGACCTGGAATGATGTGTTAGCCTGGATGGACGAGAACGAGAGCCAGTCCAACTCCGACTGCGCCTTCTTTATCCGCTACTGCCTGGATGTAGGCCTGGACAAGCTTGGTGCTGGCGTCGGCGCTTATTTGGCGATGGGTGCGTATTTCGACCCGGAACTCTACACCAAGCCAACAATTGCGGATCGTAACGCTGCGCTAATCGTGCGCTCCGGCATTTATGATGGAACGAACTACCACGACTTTGACCAGGCCAATGTGCGCGAAGATCACACCTACTCGTTCTTCAAAGGCTCTGGCTCTCTGCACCCGTTCGAGGGCGTGACCGAGCCGCTCGATCCGGCTGAGGGGCATAAACAGGGGAAATATACCTGGGCCAAGGCTCCGCGCTACAATATTCCTGGTGTCGGTGCGCTGCCGCTGGAGGCCGGACCGTTGGCGCGTCAGGTCATCGCCGGTCGCGATAATGCAGCGTCGCATCAGGACTACGACCCGCTCTTCCTCGACGCAATCAAGACGGTTGGCCCCAGCGTCATGACCCGCGTGTTGGCGCGGATGCACGAGGCGCCCAAGTATTACCAGCGGGTCCGCCAGTGGCTCGCCGCGCTCGATCTGCACGAAAAGTTCTACATCAAGCCGACCGAGTACATCGCAGGACAGGGTTTCGGCGCGACGGAAGCGGCGCGTGGCTGCCTCGCCGACTGGATCAAGATCAAGGACGGCAAGATCGAGAACTACCAGGTTGTAACGCCGACGGCGTGGAATATTGGCCCGCGCGATCACAACCGCGTCCTCGGCCCGGTCGAGCAGGCCTTCGTCGGCGTGCCGATCACCGATATAGAAGAGCCAATCGAGATCGCGCACGTTGCGCGCAGTTTCGATTCCTGCCTGGTTTGCACGGTTCACGCTTACGATAAGAAGACCGGCAATGAGTTGGCGCGCTTCCAGACCAACAATCTGTGCTAAATCGCGATGGACACACTGGTTATTGGCTGTGGCAATCTGCTGCGTGGCGACGACGGCGTTGGCCCCATCCTGATTCGGCGGCTATGGGAGCTTGGCCTGCCTGCGGGCGTACGGGTGGCCGATGGCGGCACCGCCGGGATGGATGTGGCCTTCAAGATGCGCGGCGCTGACCGGGTGATCATCGTCGACTCGGCGCAGACCGGAGCGCCGGTCGGAACGCTGTTCAAGGCGCAAGGCGGGGAACTGGAAAATCTGCCGCCCCTGGAAGGCATTCACCTCCACGCCTTTCGCTGGGACCACGCGCTAGCCTTCGGACGCTGGCTACTCAAGGACGAGTATCCGACCGACATCACCGTCTACCTGATCGAGGGCGAACGCTTTGGCTTCGGCGAGGATCTGAGCCCGCCCGTAGCCGAGCGTATGGAGGAGTTAGCCGCCTTTCTGGTGCAGAGTCTGAGCTAATAACGTTGGCACGTTAGAATGTTAGCAGGTTGGCACGTTGATACGATTGGCACGTTGATACGTTGGCAGGTCGGATTTGGAGTGCGCAAGCCATGCTTGCGCGCGGCAGCATGGCTGCCGCACTCCATGCCCCATTTCAAACAGGCTTTGAGCGCCGAGCGCCCCATCATCAGCGTACACGGCGGTTGCGTAGGTGCGCGGAGGAGCAACGATGAGCGCAGACGGCCCGGAGTCCCAAGTATCACCATGGCCTTTTCGAGTTCCCGACCCGCCGCCGGGCTTTGCCGCCGAGGGTCTTGCGGTAACTACCGAGGTGGTTCCAGAACGCGGTCGTTGGGTCGTCTATTTGGAGATAACCTTCTGGGACGAGATAAAACGCTATCGCATCCAATCTTATCCCAGCGAGCGATATGCCAACATCACCGCCGACCTGATGCGCCGTTTCGCC
>JAKSDJ010000600.1 GCA_022360155.1 Chloroflexales bacterium
GCACATGCTGGCGAGCAGCAAACCGCAGCACCATACTCCGCAGCGCCTCGCCTTCCAACTGTTGATCGTAGATCGCTGCTTGCACGTCGAGCAGCACAAGATCGGCTAGAAAACCGGGCGCAAGCCTGCCCAGCGGCGCCTGCTCGCCCAGTGTAATGGCAGCGCCGCCTTGCGTACCAATGCGCCACACGTCGCGCGCAGCCACCGACGGCGCTTCGGCGCCAGGGCGGTTGCTTAGCGTCCAGGCCAATCGCAGCTCGCGCAGGTAGTCTTGATCGTCGTCGAGGCCGTGACCGTCCAGCCCGACGCCCAACTCAACGCCGGAACGCATCATCTCGGCCAGCGGCGCGATGCCGCTGCGCAGCCGCAGATTGCTGCTCGGGTTGTGGACAATGCCGACGCCGCGCTCGGCCAGCAGCGGCAGGTCGTCGAGGTCGATCCAGACCATGTGGGCCAGCGTTAGCCACGGCCCGAGCGCGCCGATCGCCTCAAGATGCTGAATAAACGTCTTCCCCCAGCGACGATGGGCATAGCGCATCTGATAATAGGTTTCGAGCATGTGCATCTGCACGCGCGTGCCGTGCTGGCGGGCCCACGCTACCGAGCGCGTAATCAGCGCGTCGCTGCACCATTGCCCGCCCGCCGGATTGACCTGCACATGCACACGATGTTGCTCAGCGTCGTGATATGTGGCGAACAGCGTGTCGCACAGACCAACATATTCGTCGTTGCTGAGCGGCGGCGGCTGCATAAACCGCTGGGCCAACGCGCGGGCGTTGGGCGGCAGGCCCGCCAGAAAGCGACCCTCATCGCCATACACCAGCGGATGCTGATCAATCATTGGCGGTTGGAAAGCCACCCGAATACCTGCGTCGCGATAGCCGCGCAAGGTTGCGCCCGCCTCATCGTCCATGCGCCGCCAGTCACGGGGAATATGGCTGTGCGCAATCACGCTCACCCCCGATTGCAGCAGGCGCACGCCCTCATAGGCCGCCGCGAGATACGGGTCGAGCGCCGGTTGAATCGAGAGCGCGGGCAACCAGACTTCCAGCAGGTCGTCGGCGACACCCAGCGCCACGCTGCCGATGGCGCGCCCATGGTCGTGAGCGTTGATCATGGCAGGCAGCAATATCAAGCCCGCACCGCCAACAACCTCAGCCGCCGGGAAACGGGTACGCAAGTCGGCATAGCTGCCCAGCTCGACAATGCGGTTGCCCTCGACGCGCACTGCAACGTCGCGCCGCGGCGGTGTGGCGGCATCGGGGAAAGCCAATCCAGCCCAAACGAGCATTGTCACAGAAGCGCCTCAGAAAGCCTCAACACGCGGATCAGCATTAATAGATGCCCGCTTGTTGGCCTGCATCGATCACAAAGGTTTGCCCGGTAATCATGCGAGCCGCATCGGAGGCCAGGTATACGGCCAGCGCGGCCACTTCATCGGCCTGGATCACACCCGACAGCGGCTGGTATTGCGCCAGAAAACGGTCGCGTTCGGCAGGATCGACGCCTTCGGTCAGCGGCGTTGCGACGAAGCCAGGGCAGATCGCATTGCAGCGGATTGCGTCGTGTGCGTAGTCCAGCGCAATTGCGCGGGTCAGGTTGATCACGCCCGCTTTGGCGGCGGCATAGGCGGCTTTACCACGCGCTGGCCGCAAACCAAACGTGCCAGCCGTGTTGAGTATGACGCCGCCGCCGTACCGCTGCATAGCGGGAATAGCGTATTTTGCGCCCAAGAACACGCTGCGCAGATCGACCGCTATGCACTCGTCCCACTCGGCCTCGCTGATCGCGGTCACGCTGCCGGAGGGACTGATGCCCGCGTTGTTGACCAGCACGTCGAGGCCGCCAAACTGCTCCAGCGCCGCGCCGACCATGGCCTGCACATCAGCGCCCCGGCTAACATCGCCCGCCACGGTCGCAACCTGTCCGCCGTTTGTGCGGATCTCTTCCGCCACCAGTGCGATCTTGCCAAGCGTGCGCCCGGCTACGACCACATGAGCACCCGCCTGGGCAAACGCCAGGCAGATCGCCCGCCCGATACCCGAGCCGCCACCTGTCACCAGCGCGGCTTTGCCGGCGAGCGGGCGCGCGCAATGAGCGGTTTGTGTCATTCTGTCGCCCAATGATGCCTCCGTTTTGATGCAAGCGGATGAACAGAAAACGCTTCTGACAGGCTGGCCGAGCTTAGGATTGGTCGAAAAAGTCGCGTTTAATGATGCGTACCAGCCAGTTCACAATCACATCGTAGCCCTGTTCGCCGGTCTCTTCGGTCGCCAGCGCCGGGTCGCCGATTGAGCCGACCGGCGTGAGCGCTTTGTAGGAGCGCGTCGGATAGAACAGCCCGCCGCCAGTCTTCATGTGCTCCGGGCTTTGGATTTTGCGCAACTCGTGCGGTTGCAGATAGAACGCCTGCCCTTTGCTGATGTCTACTAACTCGGGGTGGGTTGCCAGGATGCGAGCCGTCTCGCCCTCGCCGCCATGCGACTCGCCCTTGCGGCTTTTGCCAAGTCCAGCAGCATAGGCTTTGGACAACTCGACCATCCAATTCATCACCACAACAGTCGCGTCCGGCGTGTTATCGACCACGTCCTGCGCTGCAACCATCATCTGCGGCAGGTTGCCGTCGTGCCCATGGATCAAGCATAGGTTGCGGAAGCCGTGATGATACAGGCTCATCATGACCTCCTTGAGCATCAAAATAAGTGTGCTGGAGGTCAAGGTGATGGTGCCGGGAAAGCCCATATGAAACGTCGAAACACCGAAGGGTATTGTCGGGCCGATCACCACCGGGCAGTTTTGCTGATCAAGCGCATAGGCTGTACGGCGACAAATCTCACGGGCCTCAAACATGTCGACACCTAGCGGCAGGTGCGCGCCGTGATCCTCGGTCGCGCCAACCGGCAGCAGCACTGTGGTCGTACGCTCCAGCGCGGCGGCGACCTCGGCGCTGGTCATTTCGTAGAGCGTCTTCGGACCTTTGATGACATACAGATCTTCGGCATCGCTTGCCATAATAACTCCTCCTGCATTTCCAAACAACGCTTCAGCTTGCGCTATCACGATATTTGCTCGTCACAGAGAGTAACAGATGTCATAGAAACACATGATCGTGCAGCCTACCGGCGCTCTGTAGTCTAAGCTTCGTTGCCGTTACATCGTCGAACTCCTTCAGAGCGCGAAGGTCGCCCGGCCCGCGGTCAGCGTGGCAACCCGCGGCACGCCCAGCCCATAGACATGCACCTCGACCACGCCGGGTGCGTCCGGCGCCTCGACCGTCAGATCGTCTGCCGTGCGCCGGTAGCTGACCACGATGTCGGGTTGACCCTGGTCGTGGATCACGTAGGCGCCCGACTCGGCAGGCGCGTAGATCTCGACGGTGAGCGGATCGAGATGCTGCGCTTCGACGTGTTGCGTCAGCGGACCGTAGGGAATGATCGCCCCGGCGCGCACATACAGCGGCAGCACATCGAGCGGGGCCTCGACATCGAACCAGCGCCCGCCATCGAGCGACTGCTTGCTCCAGTAATCGACCCATTGGCCATGCGGCAAATACACCGCCCGGCGATTACGTTCATCGAGGATTGGCGCGACCAGAATGCTCGGCCCAAACAGGTATTGGTCGTCGATTGCCAGCGCCGTCGGGTCGTCCTGGAAATCGAGCGCCAGGGCGCGCAGCATGGGCAAGCTGCTGCGCCCGCATTCCACCGCCTCGCTGTAGATGTACGGCAGCAGACGGTAGCGCAGGTTGTCGTACTGACGGAAGATCCGTTCGGCCTCCGCGCCATAGGCCCACGGCTCGCGCGGCGGCGTGCCATGGGCGCGGGCGTGCGATGAAAACAGGCCAAACTGCGCCCAGCGTACGTACACGTCTGGGTTGGGCAGGCCGGAGAAGCCGCCGATGTCGTGGCTGTAGAACGGAAAGCCGCTCAGCCCAAAGTTCAGCGCGGAGCGCAGCACGCACGGCAGGTCTTCGTAGCGCGCAATCCCGTCGCCCGACCAATGCACCGGGTAGCGCTGCGATCCAGCCCACGCCGAACGGCCCCAGATGATGCCCTGCCCTTCGCCCCAAAACTCCTCGGTGACCGCGAACACGGCCTGGTTGTAGAGCAAGGGGTACAGGTTGTGCATCGACTCGCCCGGCACGCTGTGGTACACCGCATCCGGCGGCGCGCCCTCGCCAAAGTCGGCCTTGATGCAGGCTGCACCCTGCCGGAACAGCGCCCGGAACTTGTCCTGTATCCAGGCGACCGCCGCGGGGTTGGAGTAGTCGATGAAGCCAGCGTCGGCCATGAAGCCGGGATAAGTGTAGGCGTGACCATTGCTGCGCTTGGCCAGGTAGCCGCTGTCGCGGGCCTCGTTGTAGAGCGCTGAGCCGACCAGCATGTTGGGCCACTGCCACAAACAGACGCGGAAGCCCTGCTTGCGCAACGCGCTGATCATGCCTTCTGGATCGGGAAACTTGGTTGCGCCAAATGTGAGGTCGCACTCCCAATCGCGCTCATACCAGTCGGTGTCGATATGGATCACGTCGCAGGGAATGGCGTGCTCGCGCAGATCGTGCGCCACAGCCTCGACCTGCTCCTGGCGGTTGTAGCTGATCCGCGCCATCCACAGCCCAAAACTCCATTTCGGCGGCACGCCCGGCTGCCCGGTGACTGCGGTGTAGCGCGGCAAAATCTCCTTGAGCGTCGGCCCGTACAGCAGATAACAATCGAGTAGCGGCGCAGCGTCGACCGTAACCGACATGGCGGTGTGCTCCAAATCGCCGACGCGGAAGCCAAGCGCGTTCGAGGTGTTGACGTACATGCCGTAGCCGCGGGTGCTCATGAAAAACGGCGTCTGCTTGTATGCACCCGGCACGGCGTTGCTGAACACCTCCTGGAGCCACAACCGCTGCTGCGCGCCGCGCTTGTCGAGCCGCCCGTAGTTCTCGCCAAAGCCATAGATGCGCTCATCGTAGCGCAAATCCCACGACGCGAAGACGCGCTGCCGCCCGCCCCGCGTGACGCCCAGCGGATAGGCGTATCGATGGTAGAAAATCCAGCGCTGCTCGGGCGGGTTCCACTGATCTTCCGGGCGGCGCAGCGGCGCAATATCAACCGGGCGGGTGGCCCAGATCAGCACACCGTCGGCGCCGTAAACCTTGATCTGCCACGGCTCGCGGATCACGACCACCCGCAACGCCGCGGTTTGCACCGTAACCGCCCGCTCGTCTGCGGTCACGGCGAAGGTCGCCGGGCCGTCAAACCTGCCGACCACCATCGGCGTCTGTACATCCGGCACGGCGGGGCCGGGCGCGTAGCGAAGCCGCATAATCGCGTCGGCGCAGAAATCGAGCCGCACAGTTGCCGGCTCACCCGGCTCAGGCGGCGCGAAGGCCGTCTCGCAGACCGTGCCGTAGTAGTTGTGTCGTTCGAGGGCATAGCGCTTGGTCGCGCAGTGTAGCGCCAGGCTGTGACCGTCGACGCTGTAGTCCAGCAGTTCGGCCACCAGTTCGACCGGCGCCGTCTCGCCCAAAAATGTTGGCAGTTCGTATGTGTTCATAAGTCATTTCTACATGATTAGGATCTACGCGGTCGCACTCCAAGGCGCTGCAGAACCGCTTGTAACAAAACTGTTTTGCCTGCGGCAGTGCAGTATTTTCCAGCATCCTCTACCCAGCAATGATCGTAATGCTTGGCTCCTGTGAGGTTGTCTGAACAGGGACATGGAATGCGCAAGCATGGCTTGCGCGGCAGCATGGCTACCGCACTCCATAATCTGGCATACCCCTCCGTCTGCATCTTCACATCTCCACACCTCCACACCTCCTCGTCTCATTTCACCGCGCCAGCCGTCAAGCCGGACACAATAAACCGTTGCGCCGCCAAGAAGACCAGCAGCGGCGGCAGCATCGCCAACGTCGAAAAGGCCATGACCGCGTTCCACTGCGTCACGTTCGAGCCAATGAAATGCCACAGGCCTGCCGTGACTGGGCGATATTGCTCTTGATTCGCTAACGCCAGCGCAAACACCAACTCGCTCCAGCCGAACAAAAAGGAGAACACCGCCGTCGTAAACAAACCTGGCGTCGCCAGCGGCAGGATAATGCGCATGAACGCGCCCCAAGCGCTGGCGCCATCGATGCGCGCCGCTTCGGTAAGCTGGGTAGGGATCGACAAAAAGAATGGGCGAAGCACGGTGAGCGCAAATGGCAGCGCCAGCGTTGTATTCGCCAAAATCAGGCCGGTGTAGCTATCGAGCAAGCGCAAGCGGCTGAAGATCACGAACAGCGGCGTGGCCAGCATAATCGCCGGAAACATCAGCGACGTGAGGCTCAACACCAGCAGTAATGACTTGCCGCGGATCGGTAGGTGAGCCAGGGCGTACGCAGCCGGCGCGGCCAACGCCAGCGTCAGCAGCGTCGTGCCAACGCCAATGATGGCGCTATTCAAAAAATAGCGCGGGATTTTTGGATCGCCGATGATCCGATCATGCCAAACGCTGAAATCGATCCGCGTCGGAATGAACTGCGGCGGATATGCCATAATTTCCGTGCTGGGCTTGACCGCCGTCGCGATCATCCAGTAGATGGGGAACAGGAACAGCGCCAGCATCAGCGCACTCGCCAGCGTGTAGAACCATTTCACGCGATTGTTTTGTGCATTGTTCATACTAACCCCGCCTCAGGCTGCTTCTTCACGGCGGATGACCCGCAAATAGCCAAGCGACAACACAAACAGAATGATGAAAACGAGATTCAGCACCGCTGCGCCTCGACCGAAGATGAACTGCTCGAACACCAGCTTATAGGCCAGCGTCGGCAGCACCTGCGTGGCGTTGACCGGCCCGCCCCGCGTCATAATCCAGATCAGGTCGAAGATCCGAAAGGTGTAGATCAGGCCAAGCAGCAACACAGCCAGCAGCGCCGGACGCAGCAGCGGCAAGGTCACATACCACAGTTTGCCCAATCTATTGGCGCCGTCGATGCTGGCCGCCTCATACAATTCATGGGGAATGGCCTGCAAGCCAGCCAGCAGCAGCACCATATTGAATGGAACGCCAAGCCAAATATTGACGAACATGACGGCCCCAAGAGCATATGCCGGTTCAGACAACCAGAAGATCGGTTCATTCATGAGCCCAATCGTGCGCAGCGCCCAGTTGATCACCCCGAATTGCCCGTCCAGCAGCCAGCGAAAGACCGCCCCAGTCACGACCACGGGAATAGTCCAGGCAATCAAGTACAGGCCGCGCATCAAGTGGCTGCCGGGAAAGCGTTGATTGTAGAACAGCGCCAGCGCCAACCCAATACTGACCTGGAAGATGATCGAGCCGATGGTAAAGGCTATCGAATGCCGCGCCGCCTCGATGAAGACCGGATCGGTCAGCACGGCGCGATAATTGTCCAACCCAACAAACGGCGCATCGCCACGCACAAGGTTGATGGCCTTCATATCGTATAGACTGATCTGGATATTGAACAGCACGGGATAGATCATGAAGGCCAGCAGAAACAACGCAGCGGGCATCACGAACAGGTAATTGCTGAGCCTCTGCCAGCGGAGGCGGCGCCGCCATATTGTCAGCTGAGTCTCCGCTGTGTGGGCTGATTTGGCCATGCCATGCTCCTTTGGGGAGGCTCGGGTGAATGTGTTGCGGGCGGCTAACCTAATGAAATTTGACGATCAAAATCGGTAATCAGGAAAAGTATTCGTAGTGCTGCCTTCAGGCGTTTGTGCTGCCTTCAAACCGCCTAAAGGCGGTACTACGTCACGTTCCCCGGTTGATTGTCAAAAATCATCAGGTATTTTGGCTGTGAATGCCACGCCCGCAGTGAGCCATGCCGCTTGCACTACTGGACCGGCAGCAGTGGCTGAATGACTGCCGCCGCCGCCTGCGCCGCCGCCTCGGGTGTCGCGTCGCCGGTTAGCACCCGCTGGAAGGCAGTCGACACCTGCTCCGAGATTTGCGGGTAGTTCGCGCCATACGCCCGCGGCCTGGCAATCGCCACTTGCTCGACGAACACTTTTTTGTTCGGATCGCTGATCCAGTCTGGGTCGTCGACCATATCCTGGCGATTCGGCAGCCCGATGGAGAGCAGCGGCGCTTTGACGTTCTGCGGCGCGGCCATCCATCTGATCACCTCCCACGCCGTTGCGACGTTCGCACCGTTGCCCGCCGCAAAGTTCTCACCGCCGAGGATGGATGCCGCTGCGACATCCTGCGGCCAAGGCGCAACTCCCCACGCGAATTGAGGATTGTCATTCGCGAAGTTCGGCAACTGCCACGGACCGTTGATCATCATGGCGCACTTGCCGGCGATAAACTGGTTGTAGGCGTCACCCTGGCCCATGTTGAGCACCGACTTTGGCGCACTGCCGTCTTCGTTGACCAGCGTGTTCCAGAAACTCAGCGCTTTGATGCTGGCCTCGCCGCCAAAGGTCGGCAGGTCGCCGCCGGCCTGCCACAGGAATGGCAAGAAGGTGAACGTGCCCTCCTCGTCGGGCTTGGCCGAGAAGCAAAACCCTGAGCGGTCGCCCGCAGTCAGTTGCTGGGCGGCGGCGCGCAATTCGTCCCACGTGGCTGGTGGCGCACCGATGCCGGCTTCGGTCAGCGCGTCCTGATTGTAGTAGAGCGCCGTGGCATTGCTCTCGAATGGCACGCCGTAATTCTTGCCCTGATACACGGTCGAGGACCACGGACCGGTGAAATATTGATCTTTGTCCGGCCAAGCCTGGATGTACTCGGTCAGATCGGCTAGTGCGCCCTGGTCGGCCATGGCCTGATGATCAGGGTTGTCGATAATCACGATATCGGGCATTGTGTTGGTGGCAGCCGCCTGGATAATCTTTGGCTTGAGATCGGCAAAGCCAAGGCTGGTGCGCTGAATGTCGATGTTAGGGTGTTCAGCTTCGTACTTTGCGATGGCGGCATTCAATGCGGCATCTGTTTCTGCCAGGTCGCCATAGTAGTCCCACCATTGGAGCGTCATCTGTTCGCCGCCTGTGTCGACGGGCGCGGCGGCAAGATCTGGAGCGCCGGTCGGGGCGTCTGCGGCGGATTGAGAGGCCGGGGGCGAGGCGCCGCACGCACTAAACACGAGTGCGGCCAACACAACAAGCGCCATCGTACCCCGCCTGACGAACAATGTCCCATGCATGCGCTGTCCTCCTTCATAGGTGCTTGAGGGCCAATAGGTACGGGCTCATATCTAGATGCGTTCGTGCAGGCGTCGGCGTTGCAGCGTCGCAGTCGGTGTGAGGAAGGCGCATCCTTGAGCAAACGCGAATGCCCTAGATTATACACGGATTGGGCCATGTTGCTTGCTGCAATTTATGCATCTGTCACAAAGCTGATGGCGTCGAGGTGTCAAAGGTCGTATCGGGCGAAGGAGCGCTGCTAATGCTATAATGATCCTACATAAGCGATTATTATTTGGATCGTTTTTTGGACAGCTTGGCGTGCTAGGGTATCTTGAGGACGCTCACCCACGGTTTCGTTTCTACCATACGGAAGTGCGATGCCGGAAAGCTGAGACACGATAGATGCGCACAGATATTCCCTTAAAACGCTTGCTTTTGTTGCGGGGCACGGATCTGCTTCCCTTATTTGCAGCGCCGCTAACAACAGTACTGCGGGTTGAAAGCCTCGAGTTGCCCGCGAATAATGCGCGCCTGGATACGGTATTTTACCTTCGCAGTGCTGGGGGACAGGAATACATCCACGTGATTGAGTGGCAAGGGTATCATGATCCAGCGGTGCTCTGGCGTATGGCGAGTTATCTGGCATGGCTAGGACAACGCCATCCCAAAACTGCCATCCTTGGGACTTTGGTGTATCTTGCTCCCGCGTATGATGTAGGCGACACCTTGACGCAAACTATCGATGGACAGGTGGTCCAAACATGGCAGATGGATTGTCTTCGGCTCTGGGAGTATGATGCAAGTGATGCATTGCAGTCGGGCAATCTTGGCCTCACCATTTTGAGTCCTTTAATGCGGCATACCAGTCGTCAGAGCATTGAGCAGGCGATTGGGCTTGTGGTACAGCAAGCGCCAGTGCCGCAACAGGCCGATTTACTCTCCATCCTGGGAATCTTTGCGGAACCAGTGATTGCACCAGATCAGTTCGTGCAACTGGTAGGAAGAGAGCGACTTATGAGTTCTGATTTGGTCAGTTATCTCGTAGAAGAGCAAATGGCGGAGATGCGGACGGAATTTCAACAAGCCTTAGCGGATACAATCATCAAGCGTTTTCCCCAGGCGCCGATTGCCTTAATGGATAATATTCGGCGCATCAAGCAGCCATCCCAGCTACGGACCTTAATTACCGCGGTGCTTGAAGCCACCGACTTGAACGAAGTTGAGCAACTGCTCAAGCAAGCTTCCGCATCCTGACAGAAGAGGCTGAGGAGACGAAGAGGCTTGGAGATGCCTCCTCGCCTCGTCTTTGTCTCCTCGCCGCATCATCTCCACGTAGCCTACCTCAAAAACTCGGCCACGATCTGGTTGAAGCGTTCCGCGCCTTCGATGAACATGAAGTGCTGCCCGCCTTGCTCCTCCTCGAAAATCTCCAGCCGCGAACCAGGTATCTGCTCGTGAATCCAGACCTGCGACTTCCAAGGGACGATGCTGACCCGCCCGCCAATCACTAAAGTCGGGAGCTTGATCTGGGGAATGAGATCACGCCAATCCTGGCTGCAATGATTGTAAAACAAGGTTGCGGCGTGGGCGCCCGACATCCGCAGGTTGCGCTGGATAATCCATTCTTTGTCCTCGGGACGGCAGGCCGCCGTCACCATGCCGCCGATAAACGCACGCACCGTAGCCTCGTTTTCGGGGCCAGACAGCGCATTGCACAGGTTGTACACGGTTTCGGCAGTGAAGATTGCGCCAGATGCCTCAAGCTCCGCGGCTGACCAAGCTGGATCCGAGGTAAGGAACGGTGACTGGTCGACCAGAATCAGCTTGGAGATTCGCACCGGGCCGAACGTATCCAAGTAGCACCAGATCACCGAACAGCCCATCGAGTGGCCCAGCAGCACCACATCCTGTAGATCAAGCTCGTCCAGCGCATCGTAGAGATCTTTGGCCAAGCGGGAGATCCGATAGCCGGATTCTGACTTGGCCGACTCGCCGTGGCCGCGCATGTCGAGCGCGATCACCCGACACCGGTCACTGAAAGCGCTGATCTGATGTTTGAACTGCTCGGCAGTTTGCGCCCATCCTGGGATCATGACCAGCGGCTGCCCGGAACCTGCCTCAAGATAATGAAGCCGTACGTCATCGCTCGTGGTGATGTACTTCGAATCTGCTGACATGGTTGCCTCCTATTTGCACACTGCTGCATCGAATGCCCGTTCCCGAACGCTAAATTACGGATGCTCCGGCATGATCAATTCGCTGCGGGGCGACCCTGGCGCCAGCCGCCTAACGCAAGAGGCGCTGGCTAGGATTTCATCGCGCGGCGACCCTGACTTTGGAACCATGGATTTCGCCGCACCTCACCCTCGCCCCACCCTCATTGCGGCAACGTCGATCGCGAGGCGTCGCTGAGCGCCACGCCACGCTGCTCTGCGCTGCATTGATGCGTGAGGCGACGCGCCTCACGCATCAATGCAGCGCAGTCATGCAGTAAGCGTCCGATCTGCAACCGCGCCTAGCGATTCAATTCCTTATAGTTATTGAATTCATTCCGTTATTATAGCGCATCTTTGGATGCGCTCAAGGGGGCGGGGGCGAGTGTTTTAGGGATGCAGCAATATCGCATTATTGCACAGAAGGGGCGGTTCGCGAACCGCTTACTTCTGCACAGTATTGCCGCAACGTCCACGGTGTGTTACTATTACTCACCGGGAATCCTTTTACAGCGTCTTGAAGGGTGGCGAGCTTTCGCCACGCCGTCTCTCCAGCTAGGCGATAGGAGAAAAACGATTATGACGACTGAAGAGCTTGCTCAGGGAGTACAGTTCACCGTCGATCAACGCGGGCGTGTCACGGCGGTCGTATTGACGCCAGAGCTCTGGCGGCGTATTGTCGAGGCGCTCGAAAATGCTGAGGATCGCAAACTAGTACAGTCGCTCCGCGACTTTCTGGCTGCCGGACCGGGTGCCAGCGATGCACTGCGCTGGGACGATGTTGCCGATGCCTGGGCATGAGCTACGACCTCTTTCTTGATCCTGAGGTTCATCGCATGCGCTATGCGCTCCCTGGCAATATGCGTCAGCGTATACGCCGCCTCATCGATGCGCTCCGCGATGCCCCACGTTTAGTACAGAGCAATCCCCTGGATATGAGCGGATTGGCGCTTCCGCCCGATGTGGAACTACGCCGCATCCGGCTCGACCGTTGGCGCATTATCTATGCCGTGAACGACCAGGACGACTGGGTCTGGGTGCTGGCCATTCGTCGCCGCCCGCCCTATGATTACGACGATCTTGCCGACCTTATCCGGCGCTTAACGTAAGCGTGCATAACGCTTTTAGCCATTGCCACAATTCGATTTATTGGCTCGCATAGCAACTAACCAAAGAAGATCAACGTCGTAAGATAGGGTTGGCATGCTCTGTTTGCCAAACTGGCTCTCTTTCAGTCACCGCACGAGACACTCCCCGACAGTATATGCCATCCGTGGCGATGAGTCTAGCTTAGCCACCAACTTCAGACCATCCAGAGCACAACCGTGAAGCAAAACCCATTCGCACTTGAGTCCAGTCGCCTAGCATATGTGTTCCAATAAATGTCGCACATAGCAGATCGAGCGTGCCACGCAACAGTGCAATCCAGTGGTCGCCGTCGAGGATCTTCATAGTTCTGGGGTCGGGCGAGCCGGCTGGCTGGCGCGATTCGCCACAAGCCGTTCGGCGAGATCGGTCGTCTCGGGATCATCACGCCAGAGCCCGAAGACGGCCATGGCCAGGTGAACTGCGTCCTGCCCGATTGCCTCTAGGAGTGCTTCGTCCTGGCCAGGCATCGCCGCCAAGCGACGGGCGGCGCGCGCATTGCGTTCCAGCCGGTCAAGCTCGTCGGCGCCGATCAGCACCGCCACCGTCCGCTCACGGCGCTGAATGAGAAAGCGTTCGCCCGCGGTCACACACGAGAGCAATTCGGACAAACGGCTTTTCGCATCAGCGACATTAATTGTCTCCACGCTATCCCCTTTCTGGTCATAATGACCTGTCAGAGGTATTGTATACGCCAACGGCAGGTCTGGCAATGATCAAGGTTCAGCTCGCCTGCTGCATAGGAATGCAATGATCACACAGACTAGACAGTAATGTTTGTCATTACACTTACCTTCCAAGGACTAAATGACACCATTTGCCCAGCAACCTGAGATCCTGTCTGAAAAGGGGTATGGAGTGCGGCAGCCATGCTGCCGCGCAAGCGTGGCTTGCGTACTCCACATCAAGCTATCAAACCTGCTTTAGGGGGGAGATGCATTGCGTTATAGTTCAACACGAGCCTTCAGATACCCGGAGGTGCGCAGCAGCAAGCCCCAATGCTCATGCATACGAGCGAGTCCGAGCGCATAGAGTCCGCGATCAAGATGCTCCAGGTGGAGCATACACGATGTGGCTTCGAGTTCTTCCAGTTCACCGATGGCGCTGAGTCGGATCGCGATCCATGTCGGCGGTGTATGCCATAAGTTGCATGCGATGCACCCCTTTCGCGATGTCCACAGGATAACTGTGATGGGCGGGTTCAGCGCGATCGTGAGGGCGTAGCGGGCTATGCCGGTACGAGACAAACGTACGGGTGCGTCCTCGACGACGAGATCGTCGACCAGCCCGCTCGGGAACAGGTTGAGGCGCACGGTTGCTCCTTCCATCTCATACCAATTTATAGTCGTTTCTGCGGTAAATTTGTAATGGCGGCAATCATCTCGGCAGTGTGCGGTACGGCCTGGGTCGCTGACACTCGCCCGGTCAGGCAATTTTCAACCAGCAACTGAAATTGCTCTGATACGCGCGCGTAGTCGGGGTGCGCCGGCCGGGAGCGAGCAATGTCCAGTAATGATGCCGCTTCGGTAAGGAATCCATTTCCCGCTTTTGATAGATTTTGAACAGCTTTAATCAAGGAAGGGTAGTGGCCTGTATGCACGCTAAACGAGCCTAATATCTCCTCGCTGCTTGCCAAATCTAACAATCCCAACGCCTCAACCGGGTGTTGGGACTGATGATAAATAACGTAGCTCATTCCTCCAACCAATACCGCCGGTTGCTTTCCAGGGGCAGCCGGAATAGGCCCAAAGCCTACCTTCTCCAAAAAAGCAGCGTCATCCCACCCGGCTTGCGCCCGGATAAAAAAACTTTCATAAGAACCGCCAATAGCCAACGCTGCTTTGCCTTGCGCAAACATTTGAGCGGCTCCGTCCCAGGCATAATGGACAACCTCTGGTGAAACCAGTTTTTCGGTTTGCACCAGCGAAGCCAGAAAATGTAAGGCTTGTTGGCTTTCCGGGCTGTCCAACACAACCTGATCATCCACAATCAGATCAGCGCCGGCGGCCCACAGAAAGGGCAACAGCTGATAGGTTGTTGTTTCACCGCCGGCTCGACCTCCAACCAGCGCCATCGGGTGTTGGTCCAGCCCATAACGCTGTCGCACCTCCGGCTGCTGAAAGTGACGCCCCACGGAAAGTAACTGCTCCCAGGTCGCTGGTGGCGTCAAACCTTCCATGTCCAACCAATCTCGCCGATACCACAAACCGCTTATATCGGCAGTGACGGGCATACTACACAATCTATCATTGAAACAGTTTGCAGCTAAAAGAGCCGTGAAAAAGGTTTCCTGATGATTTGCCTCCCAGATTGAGCTGATATCCGTGAGCGGTTGGATATAGTGTCGTTCCGCAAAACCGGCCACCCAGACAGAGTCCAGTAACGAAATATCGGGGGCTTTGCCCCGCCCGACAACTTCGACCAAGTACGAACGCAAGTTTCCAAGCGGCACCTGGGTAAAATGCAAGTCAATAGGGGTGTCAAGGCGATCACGGTTCCACACCTCGACGGCTTTTTCCAAGGGTTCATACCACCGTTCATCTGAGACAACCACATTCAATATGGTAGATGCGCTACCGGATCGCTCATCTGTCTGTTGAGCAACAAACGTACCCCGGCCGGCAGTGCGAGTCAATAACCCTTCAAAAACCAGCTCTTTTAGCGCTTGACGTACCGGTGTTCGGCTGATGTTGAAACGTTCGCATAACTCGGCTTCTGTGGGGATCTTGTCGCCAGGCTGCCAAATCCCATCCTGAATCTGCTGCTTTAAATATGCTTTGAGCTGAAAATAGGCGGGAATAGGTGTATTTCGATCAATGAGTGACATGATAAAGTCCATATCGATTTGTTATTATATTATACTCATTATAATCGGGCATTCGATCCGGTCAATTTGACAAAGGTTACAAGGGATGCTATAGTAGCGCAAATTATAATTATAATATTATATTATTATAAATGTAATCGTTTTGTCCTGCAAGCAAGGTTTCGCGCAGGTCGATCTGGCTCGACCATTTGACAGCCCTGGCGGACAAAACAGCACCCGGACGGTTCATCGCCAAGCCAGCCATCCGGGATGATCATATGGGTCACACGCATCCGAGCACGCCCGCAGAGCGGGCGCAACCTGGCGCGCTAGACTAGTGAAGTGCAATGCCAGGCTGCGCGGATCGCCCAGGGGTGCAAGCGCTCAAGTGCAGCTTTAGAACAGAGCGCATTCTGATCGTGTAATTCATCATTACTCCGCGCCCTAACACAAACATAACCGATAGATCGATAGCCAATACACTGTTTCATCCCGGCGGTGTACGCCCCGCAATAACCGATAGACCGATAGCCACAATACGCTGTTTTCATCCCGGCGGTGTGCGCCTCGCGCATGGGGTCTCACACGAACCGAACCGATAGATCGTCGTTGGATGGCCGTTTTCAACCGGCCCTGCGCAAAACGCATGGCGAACTGATGAAGAGTCCTTCGTTCGTCCGGTCATCCTGCCTCGCGAAACGCTACGATGGGAGGAGCATGCACTGGCGAGTTCGGTTGTCAACTGGTGAGCGGGAGCCGTCCCGCTCACACACGTAGTCTATGAGGAGGGCCAACATGTCTCGGTTGTTGAAGATTTTGTCCATTGTATTTGCAGCGACATTGATGTTAGCTGCGTGTGGTAGTGCGACTACTACCGCACCCGCATCGGGTGAGGAGCAGCCCCCTCAAGAAAGGGCGGCCCCAGCCGACGAAGCCCCAGCCGACGAGGCCGAGAAACCTGCGGCGGTAGAGGAAGAGTCTGCTGAAGAATCGACGGGCGCCGTTGTGTTCTTCTCAACCCAATTCACCCCAGTGGAAGAGCAGGAAAAATTCCGGGCAATCCTGCAAGAGGGCGGCTTTGATGTGACCGCTTCCGAAGAAGGCCCCCTGCTCGATGTGATCATTGCCGGTCAACAAGCCAGCCAGGGTGACATCGACGTGATTGGCGCGCTGCATGGCACATTTCCGCCGCTGGCGCGACAAGATGCGATGATGAATGTCATCGACGTAGCCGAAGACCTGCTCGACACCCGCGACCTGACCCAGGCGTACCTGGAAACGGGACTGTTGGGCGCCGATGATTACCTGTACTACGTGCCCTGGATGCAGGCCACGTACATTATGGCCGCCCACAAGGATGCCCTGCAATACCTGCC
>JAKSDJ010001016.1 GCA_022360155.1 Chloroflexales bacterium
GCTGACGGCGATCCGCGATGCTGCGCAGCCCAACGACCGTTTCCTCGAATTGGGCTACCCTGGCGGCGACGCGCTGATCCAATCGGTGAGCGATGGCGTGCGCACGGTGCAGTACGGCTATGCCGCCAACGGCGACCTGACAAGCGTCATCGATGTCATGGGCCGGACCACGACCTACGCCTATGTGGCGCATCTGCTGACCCGGATCACCGACCCGCTCGGCCAGGTCGTCGAGGACACCGCCTACGAGACGCCGTATCTGGCCAGCAGCCGGGCGCTCAGCCAGACCCTGCAGGACGGGCGGCAGCTGCAGTTCACCTACCTGGCGGCGAGCACGGTGATCACCATGACCGGCGTTGATGGCCGCCAGGAGGTCGAGGAGATCATGTATACGCCCCGCAACACAATGAGCGACATCGTCTTCAATGGGAAGACCAGACAGGAGACGGCGCATAACGACAATTTCTGCCCCAGCGTGATTGCCGATGGTAATGGGCATGCCACCACGGT
The DNA here is from genome assembly GCA_022360155.1 of Chloroflexales bacterium. Lineage (GTDB taxonomy): Bacteria > Chloroflexota > Chloroflexia > Chloroflexales > Chloroflexaceae > JAKSDJ01. Next base: position 511 of record JAKSDJ010001016.1, read on the forward strand.
TGTTTTTAACAATGAGGGTCGTCCGGAACAGATCAGCAACGCGCTGGGCGAAACCACCCAGGTCGCCTACAACGACCAGAACCTACCCACGGTGATCACCGACACGTTGCGGCGCCGCAGCGAGCTGGCCTACGACGCGGATAACAACCTCATCCGCCAGACGACCAGCATCACCAACAGCTTCCCCGGCTTTACGACCTTATATACCTACACCGCCACCTGGTTGAGCGAGCAGCAGGGACCGGACGGCGTGGTCACCCGCTACGAACGCAACGCCCAGGGCCAGGTGCTGACCACGACGCTCGGCGCGGGCACGAGCGACGCCCAAGTCACGATCTTCGGCTATGACGCGCTGGGGCGGATGGTGACGACCACGGTGGGCGTGGGCACAGCGCTGCAGCGCGCCGACGTCACCCGCTACAACGCCGACGACAGCGTTGCTGAACGTATCCAAAACTATCAGGACGGCGGGTTCGACCCGCGCCAGCCGGATACCGACATCGTCACCCGCTATGGCTACGACGCCCTGGGCCGGCAGATCTGGGTGCGCGACGTGTTGGGCCGCTACGACGTGACCCACTACGCCACGGACGGGCGGGTCGACTGGACCGCACGCAACCTGACCGGTTATAACGGCGGCACGAGTCTGCCAGCCCAGCCGCCGGCCTTTGACCCAGCCGCACCGGACGCGAATGTGGCGACCTTCTACGGCTACGACGGCCTGGGCCGGACCAGCCTGGTCACCCAAACCGGCATCCTCACCGGGACGTTCGACCCCGGCCTGCGCCGCTTTAGCGCCGCGACCGAGCGGGTGACCCGCACCGAGTATGACGACCAGAGCCGTCCGATCACGGTCACGCTGAACTATCAGCCCAGCGTGCCGGCCGGCCCGGATGTGAATGTGCAGACCCTGACCCAGTACGACCTGGCCGGGAACGTCACCGGGCAGCGCGATGCGCTGGGCCGCTGGAGCGTGACCGCCTACGACGCGCTGAACCGCCCGATCACGGTCACGCTGAACTACGAGAACGGCGACCCCTTGAC
>JAKSDJ010000445.1 GCA_022360155.1 Chloroflexales bacterium
CCATGGAACATGCACAAAAAAAGAGGCAAGGCGTTCTGTCTCCTGTTCAGCATTCGTCGTTGCAAAAGGGTTTGCGTGGAATTTTTTCGCGCGCAGAAATGTTTCAAGGCTGATTGCCATTACGCTTATTTACCACATGTGTATTGGCAGGGCCAGAATGAACATAGCGAAAACATAAAGAAATATCTTCACTATAAACGATCAATTTGTCGTTTTTCTATTTCAACGCCATGTTATGTTCTTAGAGCCTGTCTACTATTCGATCGCTCAGATTGGGGGCCAGAAAAGGTCAGGACGGTTCTTGCTTTCGCTGCTGTTGGGTGCCGGAAAGGAGGGTCGATTGCTTCGTGCCAAGCATGAACCCTTGAGAACCATCTAGGCCTTACTTCTGGAAAGAGATCTTCTCGTTAGAATATTGGACAGCCTCTTAATTTCCACAAGCAAGAACAGGCTAACAGTTTTGAACACACATTTAAATCTTCAATAGTATTTATAATTCAATCCACACTGCGTTACGAATCCTTATTATTGTATCTATGCATGCGACATTCGTCAATAAATTGGTAGTGCGAATAAGTTCTGGAGCAAGTTCGGCTTCTTGTAGTAGGATAGCACCATTACGCTTAGGGCCAAGGATGATGCCATGCGCCACATCCAGGGGATTATTCGTGAAGTTGACGATCAACCGCCAGCCGCTGACAAAGATCGCGCGACCTTCAACCTGCCCGCGATTGACCTCGCGACCATGCCGCCACATACCGTGTTGGACCACTTGGAAGCCACCACCCATGAGATTGGAACCGCCATCTTGCCCCGCATGCTCCAGGCCCAATGGGAACTGGTCGATGCCGAGCTGGCCGAACAGTATCGCCAACGTTTTCCCCCCTCAGCCCCCCAGTGCCGACGGACATGCCGGCGTACAGGTCGCTAGCCGGTTCGGACGGCGGCGCTTGTCGCGGCAAGGGTTTGCGCCCGGGGACGACCATCGACTCTGCATGGCCGGCAATGCCGTCTTGCCCGCTCATCAGGGCTTGATCATTCCCCGCGGCCTGCAAGAACTGGCCTGCCTGGCGCCGCAGGATCTGCCGTTTGCGCTGGTCGCTCGCCGGTTCGGCGGGCAGACCCACACCGAGCAGGTACTTGCGGACACCACCATCCGCAGCCTGGGACGCAGCCATGGCCAGATCATCCGCCAGGCGGAGCAAGCCTAGGTGCAAGCGTTACTGGAGCACCTCGATCTGGACAGCCTGAGTCCGCACCTGGTTACCGCCCGCCAGCCGCGCCATCGGGCCGCTTGGCTCCCCGCGCTGAGTGCGGCGGTGGCCCAGAGCGCCGGAGAAGCGGACCCGCCCCTGGGAGTCGGCCGGGCGGATTGGGAGCGGGTACTGTACGCTCGTGGCCAGGAGGCCAACGTGACGGTCGTCGCCTTGCGCCACGCGGGACCGTGGTGCAACCTGATCAGCCCCTGGTCAGCACCGATGAGGTGTTGACCAGGGCGGTGGCGGGGCGACGGTGCTGAGAGATTCGCACCGCTCGGGTGGCGACGCCGCAGGGCACGCGCTATCTGAGCGGGACGGGTGCAGCGCTGCTGCGCCAGCTGCTGGTGCTGCTGCTATGTCGCGTGCGCTGGCCAGCCATGCTCGTGATCGCCGCTGTTACCCGCTAGATCCGGGCCTTCTGCGCTGAGGTGCGCGTGCGTCTCCCGCGCAGTACGTTGCGGTTGGATTGGGGGCATCTGCGCAAACGCTGCGCTGAGTTGGCCAGTATGGTCTGGCGCGGGCGGACCGCCACAGCGGGCTTGCTGCGCCAGGTGTATCAGCAGCGGTGGCGGGGCGATGTGCCAGCCGCGCTGGAAGTGTTGGAAGCATATCGGCCAGAGGCCACAGACTGGGCTCGTCTGGCGGAATGGATGAGCTACCTGCAGGCTCAGGCGCCGTACATTCCCAACTATCGGCGGCGACGGTGCGAGCCGCAGGACATCGGCAGCGGGCCGGTCGACAAAGTCAATGACCTGCTGGTGGCGCGGCGACAGAACGGGGCTGGCATGCGCTGTTAGGGATCGACCAGCGATGCGCTGGCCGCACTGCGCATGCGCATGTTGAATGGCGGGTGGGATCGCTATTGGCTCCATCGACAGGTTCTGCCGCTGGTCGCAACGTAACCCAGGACTTATTCGTGCTAACAATAAATTTATTTACCCTTGCAAAAAAGTCAAAATACGGCGCTATGATACAGCTCAATACAAATCCCGTTTGATCAATGCATATCAATATTTTACACTATATATTGCAGTAAAAATATTAGAGCAATTCGTTTTTCTGCTTCTACAGATTACGCCAGTTTCGGTTTTGCCGCTCGCTGCGGCGAATCAATCCACATGGACAACAAAAAACGGGAGCAGGGTCTGAGAGCGACATCCGCAGACCCCGCACCTCCCGCTACGAGGAATTCGCTATTGACGCGCCGGTCTTACTCCGCTAGCGCCACATCGCCGCCGCCAAAGGCATCGAACATCGCACCGGCGGCGTCCGCGAACCAAAAGCCAATGTGTCCGTCTCTGCCCGCAAAGAAACCACCCGCATCAGTCGCGCCAATGAAACGACAATTGACATAGACCCGCACCGTGCCATCGGTCAACGCCCGCGCGCCGAGCTGGTCGCCCGCTTGCAGCGTGATGGGATAGCTGCCGATCGTGCGCCAGCCCCAGTTCTGATAGGTCTCGACAACAACTGCTTGGGCCGACGCATCATACGAGACGAGAATGCCGCCCCTGCTTCGAGCGCCGCGCTGCGCCTTGAGCATCAGCGCGTGACGCCCTTCAGCAAGGTTGCTCAAGGTCAGGAATGCCTCCTGGTCGGGACCGAAGGGCGAAAGCCAATAGACCGGCCCGCCGTCGCCCGCCAAAACCTGCTGGTCGACCAGCGTATAGCCGCGGCGACCAATACCGTGCCAGTCGCCGCGCAGAAAGGCATCCCCGCTGTTGAAATCGTCGAGCAGGGCTGTGCTGGGGAAGGTCGTAATATTGACGACAATCTCTTGCGCCGTCTCTTCGTTCCCACTCGCATCCACCGAGAAGAAGGCGATGGTATTCGCGCCCTCCTCCCGAATGAGCAGCGGCTCGGTATAGGGCTCAAAGGGAGCATCGTTGACACTATAAAAAGTCGTCGCCGCTTCGTCCGCCGTGAGTGTGACGGTGGCGTTCGTGTCATAGAGATCGGCGCCGGGCTTGAGGACACCTTCGATTGTGGCGGTTGTAATCGGTGGCGTGGTATCGAGCACCTCTAGCCCAACTATCACCGGATCGTGATCCGATGAGCGGTATGGCGTCGGTTCGTACAGATCCTGGGGTTTGAATTCGGTGTTGTAGTCGATCACCGACGGCTCATCGGTATTGATATGCCACTCGGTCACGCCGACGACTTGCGCACTCAGGCTGGATGTGCTCAACGCGTGATCAAGATATCCCGCCTGCCCATCGAAGACAAACGAGTAGGGATTAGCGAGGCGCGCGGCCAGTTCATCAACCAGGCCGCCATCGCCCAGGGTTCGGATCGGATCTTCTTGGCCGTAGGCGTTGAGGTCGCCGATCACCAACACATCCCTATCGCCTGTGTCGGCTTGCAGCGTGCTCACGAAGCCGAGAATGACATCAGCCTGAGCAACACGAGTGGCGTTATAGCAGCCCTGACCGTCGCCCTGATCCTCATCAGCGCCGGTTGCACCGCCGCAACCCTTCGACTTGAAATGGTTGACCATCACGGTAAAGATCGCCTGCTCGTTCGCGGCCAGGCTGAAGGTTTGGGCCAGCGGCGCCCGCCCGATGCTGAACGCTGGGTTGTCAACGGTGACCGCAGCGCCCACCGGCGTTACGACAGCGGGCTTGTAAATCATCGCGACTTTGATTGCATCGTCACCGCCAGGCACATCGCGCAAGTTGGCAGGATCGGCGATGGCGGCGTAGACATTCGCGCCAAGCGCATCATTCAGGCGCGCCACCAGGTCGTTGACGGCGACCAGACCGTTGTTTTCGATCTCGATCAGGCCAACCACGTCGGCGTCGATAGCCGCCAGCGCAGCGACAATCTTGGCCGCCTGGCGCTCGAACTCCTCTGGACTATCCGCGCCGCGGCAATCGCTGCGTGTGCCGCTAGGGAAACAGGCTGCGCCTGCCGCGTCAATCGTGGTGAAGTAGTTCAGCACGTTGAAGCTGGCGACTTTGACGTTCCCGCCAAGCTGGTCGGGGGCTGAGGTGCGCTCGTTCACCCGCGCGAAGACAGGCTCACTCGTGGGATGCAAGCGGTAGTCGCGGGACGGATTACTGCTGTCGGAGTTGATCCGCCCATAGTCGATCACGCCCGTCAGCCCCGCCACCGTATCACCGACGCGTAGCGTGTTGTTCGCACCAATATAAGGGATTGGACTCGGGTTGTCGCCCAGCGCGTTGATATCCTGTCCGTCATCGAGAACCAGGAGGCGGCGCGCATTCTCATCGGCCTGCGCAATCGCCTCCGGGCTTAACGGTGCGAAGCCGTTGGTCGGCTGGAAGAGCCGCCCGCCCGACGCGAGGGTGACCTGGCCGTAGCGCCCCTGGAAGAAGTTCTGGCTAACCGTCAACGTCTGGTCAAACACCACCAGCATGCCTTCGTGCTGCTCGAGTTGGCCATCAAACGTTTCCGGCAACGTAACCGGAGTGGGCTCAACAGTCAGACCCTGCGCACAGATGCCCAGCGCCGAGACGAAATCGATCTCGGTCAGGGAGTTGAACTCCTTGACTTGCCCGGTCACCTGCACCAGGTCGCCGGCAACAACGTCTATGCCGGAAAAGGCATTCGCAGGCGGCACGTAGACAAATACCCCGTCCGAGGTTTCGGCAAGACCATCACCGATCTGCTCCTGGATGAAGAAACCGTTCAACGCCTCGGCCCCTTGAAAATCGCCGGTAACAACCCCCTTGAGGGTCACGGTCTGACCGGCGAGCGGACTGGCAGCATCACTGCCCTGCACCTCGTAGATCGGGGTGATCGTGACATCAGCCAGGCACTCGACTGGCGGCGGCGGTTCTTCGACGAATAAGGCATTGGTCATACCAGGGGTATTGAGCGCCTCGCCCACAACCGGCGTTCCGCCGATTCCCGCAATACCGGCGCGGTCAAAGTCGTTGCGCACCCAGTCGCTGATACTGCCGGTATCGGCGCCGTTGGGGATGCGCGATGCGCCACCGGGGGCAAAGCTGCTCAGTCCATCGTAGTTCGGGGTAAGTACGACCGCAGCGTAGGTCAGGTCGCCGGCGCCGTCATCGTTGATAGCGACACTATCGAGAACGCTCGTCCACGGCGTGCTGTCGAGCACGCCATCATCGTTGGCATCCAGGTCAGCGCCCAGGCTGCTAGAGAATCCCTCGACAAGCAGCAGCGAGATTGTGCCGTTTTCGAACGCATTGCTCAGAAAGCCGGTGAACCAGAAACCGGATGCATCGGTCGCGCCCACCGTGAGGATAGTATCAATGACACCAGGTCCGCTGCTATCGCCCTCGATCGCGACCAGTGTCATGCCGGCATAGTCCGTATTCGCCGCGCCGAAGACCTCGACATATTCGTTGACATCGCTGCCGTCGTGATTGAAAACGAACTCGTTGATCAGCGGGCCGCGCGGCGCAGCGCCAAC
>JAKSDJ010000155.1 GCA_022360155.1 Chloroflexales bacterium
CCCGCGATCGGCCCGCCCGCGGATCCGCGCTCGGTCGACGGCTACCTGCGCGCTCCGGAGGCCGAATCGAACGCGTCGTGGGCGCCGCGTCGCGAGAGCTGCGCGCGCGGAGTCGACTCGGCGGCGCGGCGACGGGCGGCGTGAGCGCCGGGCGGGAGGCTGAGTGGCGAGCCGCGAGAGAGCTGGTACCCCCAGGGGGACTCGAACCCCCGTTTCCACCTTGAGAGGGTGGCGTCCTGGGCCGCTAGACGATGGGGCCATTCATTGCTCACCCTGGTAGATTATAGCATACCTCGCTGGGCCTGGCAAATATGCCTCGCCTTTATAGGTGAGCAGCACGCGAAGCAAACAGTAATAGCTCGCCGCCAGACGGCAGCATAGCGCAAACGCCCGTCTATGGATAGGGATGAACAGAGCCATCAAGATAGCGGAGAACGCCGCCGCTTACGCTCACCTTTGAGGCGCGCAGCGATGGCTTTCTTGAGAGCGCCTTTTTCGCCATGTTTTTCGATGGAGAAAGAGGTTCTGCCCAACCGGTTGCCTTCGACTACCCAGGTAGCCTCGAAGACTTCCTTACCGCCTTTCTTTCGGCGTCGCACGCCAACAATCCCTGTATCGTTCCGCGCTTTACCAACAACCTGGCGTTCTGTTCGCGGCTTGCCAAGTTCTTGTTCGGTGGCGTCGCGCCAGGAAATTGCATCAGCCAGGGCGCTCAAACGGTCGCCGCACTTCTTGTCAGAAAAGAATTTTGAGCGTCGTTCGCCAGCCCACTGCACTCGGACGAAGTAGCCATGGGTACGCTTTGCAGGATGATCAATCCGGGTAATGCTCTTATACTTGACTGTTTTTGGACGGCGTTTGGATTTGGGTTCCGGGGCGGGGGCAGGCGGGGGCGGTTCATTAGGGAACGATGCAAACGCCGCCAGATCAGGCGATGTGTTGGTAAATGAAGGCGTCGAAACTGGAACCCATAGCGCATAACGTGGTCCGACCGGTGTGCCATCCCGCAAGATGAGCCCATCCTCCTCCCAGGTGACCATGGCTCCTTCAGTGCGTTCAGCCAGTGCATCAAGAGGGATTCGGTTGGGGCTGTGTGCATCGAGTAAGAACGTCTGCCCATTAAACGTTCGAAGATTCCTGACAACGTCGCGAGTCACCTGTGCCTCCTCAAGCAGTGAAACATGCCGCTACACATTTGGGGAAAAGTCGTATATGCCATCGTATACACTATAGTATACCAGAGGTTTGGGATAACGTGGAAATGTAAAATTGAACACACAGAGCCTCATCAAGGTCTACAACCGAAACGCAGTTCCTGTAAACGCACCGTAGGCCGGAGCAAGCGTTCCCGTTGAGTTTCGTCATGATTATATTGGCTGCAAGTTCTCGCAAGAGAATAAGATAGCATTGTTTCAGGATGTTTGCAAACATATCCTGCTTGAAAAAGAATTGCCTAACGAAGCTGTGCGTCTCTATTTCAGCGGCGTCATTGGCGCGTTATTCAAAACTATATGGTACAACTTAGTGCGCCCATTCTCTGGTTGGCTGTGCATACTGGCGCATGTAGCGGCAGTGCATCGATCTGAGAACATAACGTGCTATTCTTTGATCTTACGTCATAGCTTATCCTGGTATATTCAGCGCTGCCAAGCCGCCGGTAGGCGTGGGCGGCGGCGGTGTAGCCTGGGTCTTCAGGAAGCGCAGACTCCAGGCAAGCTGCGAGTCGATACAGTTTGTTTGTCCCTCAGCAGGCCGCGTTTCAGCCACACAAGGCACTGCATACTGCGGATCTTCTGAAGCGGGAACAACATACTGTGGCGTGATGCCAATCGTATGAATATCACTTTTGTTCGGTGTAAACCAATGCGCAATGGTGATCCGGACGCTGCTGCCATCGCGCAACTGGTGAATATTCTGCACTGACCCCTTGCCAAAGCTCTTCTCGCCCAGCAATGTGGTGTTGGGTCGCTGGTCGTGCAACGCACCGGCGACAATTTCTGCAGCGCTAGCCGAGTTGCCATTCACCAGAACAACGATCGGCAAATCGAAGACGCGGACATCCCGCGATGCACGGATGGTGTTCAACTGTTTGAGACTGCCATCGCGCTCTTCTTCGTAGAGCGCAATCCCATCATAGAAATGCCCTAAAACCTCCTGTGCCGTTTTCAGCAGGCCCCCTGGATTGTTGCGCAGATCGAGCACAAGACTCTGGGGTTGTTCCGGCAGGAGTTCGCGCAACGCCTCGTCAAGCGCAGCAGTGGTTGTCGCCTTGAACTCGGTAATCTGGATATAGGCCACATCGTCATTGAGCATTTGTGCGTTGACTGTGATCAACGGCACTTCATCACGGGTAATATCAACATCAAAAGGTGTCATTTTCGGGGCGCGCACAAGAGTCAGCGTGACGACACTGCCTTTCGGTCCACGGATCTCTGTTGCTGCCCGAGACGCGGCTTCCGCATCGCTCAGGCCGGCAATCAGCGAGGCTAATTCGGCGCCGTCAACCTTGAGAATGATATCGCCGCTTTGCAAGCCGGCTTGCATTGCTGGTGAGCCTTTGATGGGGCGCTCGATCACAATTTGGTTGTTTTCGACGCTCAGATATGCACCAATACCCTCGAACTTCCCTTGAATCGACTCGCGGTTCTGTGCGGCGACGTCTGGCTCCTGGAAGTTGGTGTATTCGTCGTTGAGTGATGCGAGCATCCCTCGGATCGCGCCATAGACCATCTGTTGCTGATCAAGGGGCTCAGGATGGTAGAATTCTCGCTCGACCAAGCGCCAGACTTCCCAAAACACTTCGAAATCACTACGCACATCGGGCGCGGAGATGGCTTCACCATTCCCGTCAACCAATGTCCCAACAAATGTGCCAACCGAGACACTGCCAACGACATCACGGGCGGTCCAGCCGCTAATGAATGCAACAATGCCCACGAGAAGCGCAACGGACAGGCTGATGACATAAGACCGTATGGTACGCACCATAACGATTTCCTTGCAATTACGAAACGATCACCGTGATCCAGGCAAGCGAGGTTTCTCGTAGAGCTGACGGCATGCTTTGTTTTTACTAAGAATGCTGTCTGCGTGTTAGTGTATTTGATGATTTACGATTCTGGAAAAGCGCTCATATCCAGCGCTCGGCGTGAACTACTCAAGTTCGTAAAATAACGCTACCGCCGCAGCAAGCGGGGCCGTTTCGGCGCGGAGTATGCGTGGCCCAAGTGACACACGCATCATACCATGTTCGGCGGCAATTGTCAGTTCATCCGTTGTGATGCCGCCTTCGGGTCCGCTCAGCAGCGCAATAGTTTGTGGATTATCGCGTTTTGACGAAGCTTGTTGCGCTAGATCCTGGCGCAAGATTGCACGTAATGGAGCAGCCTTGCCTTCCCACAGCAACAGCGCAAGATCAGCGCTCGTCGCCTGGGCGCAGGCTGTGTTAAAAGATATGGGCGACCCAAGCAGCGGGAGATGGCCACGACACGATTGTTCCGCAGCTTCGCGGATGATCCGGCGCCAACGCGCCAGCTTATGCTCGTCGGCTCGGTCTGCGGGCAGTGAGCGGGCGAACTGGACTGGTACAAAAGCGCTTACTCCCAACTCTGTGCCCTTTTGCAAGACGAACTCGAAGCGTTCAGCACGGAGTAGAGCAACATAGAGCGTTACATGCAACAGGGGCTCACCGCTTGCCTCCGTTCGCTCCTCAACGCGAGCGGTCACGCTGGTGCGCTGTAGTTCGGTTAGAACGACTGTATAAGCATTCCCTTCGCCATCGAGAAAGAGCGCCCGGTCGCCAGGACGCAGGCGCAATACCTTCATCAACTGGTGTGCGAGGTCGGCGTCATCGAACTGGATGATATCGCCTTGGATGGCTTTGGGCGATATAAAGAAGCGGTAGGTGTTAGCGATAGTCATAGTGAAATACG
>JAKSDJ010000296.1 GCA_022360155.1 Chloroflexales bacterium
CAACCTTTGTGATCAATGGACAAATGTATCCAGCCATCCTCAGTACCAGTGATCTGCAACGCATCTTCGCCGAAGTGGCGCCGGAGGTTCAATTGACGCCGTAAGCTGCGCATATGCCGTTTAGATTTGATCCTTGTGTGGTATTGCGCTTGTTTAACGCTGCTGTGGCGCAATGCACAAGAACGCCGTGAAACCGAGGCTTTTTATCTCGAAGCCGCGGCGATGGCGGAATCAACTACACCTCTGGCAAGCAGAAACACTCGTCGCTAACACGAACATCGCCGTAGTCCGAATGGTCCCCGCGTACGCGGGGATAGCCGATAAGATCGCCAGTGGACGGCTCTTTTCATGCTCGTGTGTGCGAATCGCGCATCGGATGACTAATGCGAAGAACAGGCCATAGGATGTCCTCTCAATGCTCCGCTTCTGTTGCTGGCACATAGCCTTGGAGCGTTTGGGCGAACTCCGCTTGGGTGGGGATGATGAGTACGTGATCCACCAGTTGCCCCAGGTTGTCCAGATGGCAGATCTGTTCCAGTTGGGCGGCGTAATGTGCGTAATCTGCGTCCGATGGCGCAAAACGCCACTGGATCAAGCGGAGTAAGGTCTGGCGTTGCGCGGCGAGTTTGCCCTCGGCGATACCTTCCTGCTTGCCCTCGGCGATACCTTCTTGCTTGCCTGCGGCGATACCTTCCTGCTTGCCCTCGGCGATACCTTCCTGCTTGCCTGCGGCAAACCCGATTGCTTTGCCTTCCTCAATCCACTCTTGAGCCATCGTTTCCATCAAGGCGCCTCCTTCTTTGGGTAAATAGGCGAGTAATTTTTGAGTCATCTCGGTTTTGTCCAGCTTCACCGCCGAGCGCCCGATATAGCGCAGCAACGCCATCACCATCTCCATCCCGCTGGGTTGTCGGATGACTTCGCTGGCCATGCGCAGAATCTCGTCCAGATGACCGCCCAAGCCGTGGTCAAAGATGTGCTTCAAGACCAATACAAAAAGCCGGGTGACCACCTCGCCTTGGATCGCGTCATCGTCCAGCGTCGACAGGTTGACGAAATGGGGCTCAAAGTCCGGCACATAGCGCGCCAACGCCTGGGCGAGCGGCGCTGTGGGCTCTTCCATCCCGCTGAGATGGCGGGCAAAGCGTAACGCAACATTCCACTCGGCGCGCCCATGGTAGACCAACAGCACCAGAATCGGAGTGAGCGTCTGACGACGGGTGCGGCGCGGTGATGCACTCGGTTCCTCGTCTGGCGGCGACGCCGCCTGTAATCGGTCGAATTCATGGACCCAGTAGCCGACCTGATAGCGTAAGACTTGGAAATCCACCCATGCATCTGGAGAGCTCTTGTGTTCGCATAACAGGGCGATGCGCACCGGCGTCTGCTCCCGCGTGACGGTGGAATAGATCAGATCGCTGAAAGCGCCGCGCAAGCGCTCATCGACAAACGAGTCCTTTTCAAGCTGCAACTGGGTCAGATCGAGCAGGTCCGCCACCTCCACCGGGAGATGCTGGCGCAGGAAATCTGCGGCCACCGCCAGCTGACTGAGGTACTGCTTGAAGAAGGCATCGTGCGGATTGGCAATCGTGTCTGTCATAGGGTTCAGTATAGCATCGCCCGCGTGATCTGCAAAGATTCGTCCTGGCCTCTTCTGCGTCGCTTGCGCCACTTGCGTTTTGTATCAAGCACACTTGCTGTGCAATATGCGCTACACATCGATCTCAGGCCGGGCGTGCTTTGCGTTGAGCGGGGCTTCGACATACTGGATCAGGCGCCAGCCGGCGACGCAGCGGCGCGCCAGGAAGCAGACCGTCGCGTTACCGCTTGAACTGTATCGCGGGTGCGGTTCTATCCGCCCCACAAGCCTTTGCAGACGATCTAAGCCATTTCGCCCAACACATCGGCGCTCAGGGGTTTGACTTTGACCTTCATCCAGGTCATCAACTCGATGGTCTCGTGGTAATAATTGCGGATGACCGGCCAGTCCAACATAGGCTTTGGCCGCTCCTCGGCAACGTAGACCAGCGGAGATAAGTGTTGTCCCATAACGCCTCCAGGCGGGCGTGGTCGTACACGCCCCCGCTTCCTGGAATTCAACTAGCAGGGCCTGGAGTTCTTTGGGCAGTTGGAATGGCATCGACTTTCTGGCTTAATTACGTTGACACGTTTGAACGTTGGTGCGTTAGCAGGTCGACAGGTTTTAACGTTTCAACGTTTCAACGTAACGTAAACATATGACCAACTTCACCAGTTATCTCATCCAGCGGCTGATCGCCTCGCTGATTACTCTGCTTGGCGTGTTGCTGCTGGTCTTCCTGCTGGTACGGCTGTTGCCCGGCGACCCAGCGCGGACAATTGCCGGTCTATTGGCCAGTGAAGAAGAAGTCGTGCAGGTTCGCGTCGAGCAGGGCCTGGACCAGCCGCTGCCGATACAGTACGCCCGCCTTGTCTCGCGCTTGGCCCAGGGCGATCTGGGCGTCTCGGCGAGCACGAAACGTCCGGTTGCTACGGAGATCGCCGACCGCTTGCCCAATAGGGCCCGCCTGGCAATCACGGCTATCGTCCTGACCGCGCTGATTGGGGTGACGGCGGGGGTTGTCGCTGCGATCGGCAAAGGGGCATGGTTCGATCATCTGATTTCGTTCGGCTCGCTGCAGGGGATCTCGATGCCCAGCTACTGGTTTGAGCTTGATGCTGATCGTGTTCTTTGCGGTGCAATTGCGCTGGCTGCCGGCGGCGGGCTCCGACCAGCCGACCAGCGTCATCCTGCCTGCCCTAACGCTGACCCTGGTGCTCCTAGCCTTTGTGGTGCGGATCACCCGCGCCAGCATGCTCGAAGTGCTCGACCAGACCTATATCCAGACCGCGCGCCAAAGGGCTGCACGAGCGCTTGGTGATCTATCGGCACGCCTTGAAGAACGCGCTGATTCCGGTGCTCACCGTGCTGGATCCCCAATTTGCCGGGCTGGTCAGCGGCGCGGTCTTCGTCGAGACAATCTTTGACTGGCCGAGGCTGGGCCAACTCTTGACCAATGCGATCTTTTCCCGCGATTACCCAATGATCCAGGGAACGGTGTTGTTTATCGCGCTGGTGTTTATTCTAGTCAATCTGGCTGTCGATCTGCTCTATGCCGCCGTCGATCCAAAGATCCGTTATGGCTGAAACCGCACTCCGCCAAGCCGTCGCGCCTATCAGCCGCCCCAGCCCGGCGTTGGAGATCTGGAATCGCTTCCGTCGTCATCGCCTGGCCTTAATCGGGGCGACAATCCTGTCAGCGCTGCTGACCCTCTCGCTGGCAGCGCCCCTGATCAGCCCCTACGATCCAGTGCGGCAACAGCTCTCCTCCGCGCTGCTGCCGCCGTCGTTCGCGCCTCCGCTGGGCGCCGATCACCTGGGCCGCGACATTGCAACGCGGCTTCTCTATGGGGTGCGCTTCTCCTTGCTGATCAGCGTGCTGGCGACGGGCCTCGGTCTCTTCATCGGCGTGCCGCTGGGGGCCATCTCCGAGTACTATG
>JAKSDJ010000745.1 GCA_022360155.1 Chloroflexales bacterium
CGCTCGTATGAGTCTTGAAGAGTTAGAAATCGTAACCGCCTATTATGGGCAGCGTGTTTCTCTTGAACAGGCCCAGATCCTGGCAGCGCGCATCGAGGACGCCTATTCCAATCTTGAAATCGAGGTCCAACCAGGCGGGCAACCGTTCTATGATTATATTCTTTCCGCAGAGTAACCTGGAGTTGTGCGCTGGAGTTTGGCCGGGATAATGTCCCATTCGCTGCCAGAGTTTAACGTTGAAGCGCGTTTGTAGGAGTGTCTGATGGCCCGCATTAAAATTATTACCGATAGCGCTGCTGATATCCCATTACATGTTGCGCACGAGTTGGGGGTCGAAGTAGTTCCCCTGCTCCTGAAAGTGGATAATCAGGTTTATCGGGCTGGGATCGATATTTCAGACGAGCAGTTTTATGAACTGCTCCTGGATGGCGATCATGCCTTTAATGTTTCAGCGCCAAATTCGTTGGTTTTCGAGCGACTCTATCGGCAATTAATGCCTGAATATGACTATGTCTTTTCTATTCATATCAGCAATATTATGGGCGGTGTCTACCAGGCGGCCCTTCAGGCGCGTAATCGTTTGCCCGCCTCAATGACTCCGGTTGAGGTGATCGATAGCAAGACTGCTTCAATGGGTCTAGGGACAGTTGTGCTTGCAGCGGCGAAAGCGGTTAATGATGGAGCGACACCAGAACACGTCGCCCAACTCATCAACTCGATGATCCAGCATACTCACCTCGTGTTCTTTGTTGATACGATCGAGTATTTGGAGCAGAGCGGTTTGCTGACGCTGGCCTCTTCTGTCCTGGGATCGATGCAACGGATCAAACCGCTGCTGTTGCTCGATGATGGCGAAATTGTGCCCTACGAGCGTACACGGACTCGCGCGAAGGCGATTGAAGGTTTGTATACATTTATTGAGGATTTTCCTCAGGTGCTCGACGTGACAGTTTTGTATGCGACAACGCCGGAAGATGTCGATAAGTTACTCGAAAAAGTAGAACCGATCTTTCCCCGTGATCGGGTGCAGATCGCACAGTTTAGCCCAAGCGTAGCCAGTTATCTTGGACCGGGCGCGATGGGAGTGTCGGTGTTTGAAGGCTTGGAGTGAAGCGCAAAAGCAGAGAACACAGGGTGGTTAACGCAAGCGCTGCTTGCCCTGACCTCTGTTCTCGCAGGAGGATGGTGTGATCAAAGTTGTGGTGGATAGCACCGCGGATATTCCAGATGACTTGGCTCAGCAGTTTGATATTCGTATTGTGCCGCTCAATGTGCATTTTGGCGATGAGACTCTACGCGACGGTATAGATATAACAAAAGATGAGTTCTATCAGCGCTTGGTTGAAAGTAACGTGACGCCCAAGACTTCGGCGCCAACGATCGGGTCGTTTGTGGAAACCTATGAGCAGTTGGCAAAAGAGACCGATACAATCCTCTCGCTTCATCTCGGCGGCAAATTGAGCGCCACCGTGACTGCCGCCCGCCAGGCGGCGCCTGAAGTGTCGCATGTCCATATCGAAATTGTTGATACAAACAGTATTGCTACACCAATCACATATATGGCTGTTGCAGCGGTAAAGGCGATTCGTGAAGGCAAGAAGCTCGATGAGATTGTCGCTCTTGTTCACAATATTGCTCAACGCAGCTTTCTCTATATTGGATTGGATACGCTGAAATATCTGGAACGCGGCGGGCGAATCGGGCGAGTTCGCGCATTCTTGGGTACGCTGCTCAATGTGAAACCGCTGATCGAAGTTCGTGATGGCGAGGTCCAGCCGGTCGAACAAGTACGAACCAGCAAGCGCTTGCAAGAACGTATGCTTGAACTGACGCGGGGGCAGATGCCGCTTGAAGAACTTGCGGTTCTGTATACTGCCGACCTCGCGCTTGCGCAGATGATGGCCAATCGATTGGCCGAGGCGGAACTGCTGCCGCGCGAGCGTATCCGCGTTATCCAGATGGGCGGCGTGATTGGGACGCATATTGGTCCAGGCGGCGTGGGCATCACAGGGGTGCATCGTGCGTAGCGACCAATAGCCTGTCCATAACGATGAGGTTGAACCAAACGGATCATATCACTGATCGCATTGGTTCATCTTTCATCATAAGACAAAGATCGACTCCTCTGTACAGTTGGAATATGAGGGGTGACGAGAAAGCAGTCTCGCTCGCGCTCTTCCCGCTCTCCAAAACTGTACAATTGAAACTTGCGGAGTACGCCTAGTCCTATTTTGCCATAATGCAAGAGCGCGATCATATTATCAAACTAGGCAAAATGCTTGCCGCCGAGCAACAGCGTGGCTGTGACGACGGGGCGTTTGCTGGCGGTATCGAGCATTTCTTGGCGATCTGGCAGTCCGAAGCCAACGGTGTGCTGGGCGTTCCGGCGGTGCAAGCGGCCCTGGATCTGCTCGCTGGCTATGCATCTCAGCCGCAGTCTGTGCGCCAGGAACGCCTGATACAGGCCTTGGAAGGATTGCGGGCTTTGTTTCGTTCACCAGGGACCGACGACAGGCAGCCCGCGCCCGCCGAACAAAAGTCTGCGCCTGCCCAACGTCGCCCCGCCGCCCAACGAACGGCGAGTCCGCGCCCTGCTGCTAAACCGGTGCGCTTGGCGCCAACCGATGCCATTGAGACGGTTCCGGGTATTGGGCGGAGTAACGCGCTGGCATTTAAGCGGCTTGGAGTGCGCAGCGTTGCAGACTTGCTGTACCATTTTCCCCATCGCTACGACGATTATACCTCGCAGAAACAGATTGCCGATCTGACGATCAACTCCATCGAAACGGTTGTCGCCGAGGTGAGCGATGTGCGCCGCTTCGGCACAAAAACAGGTCGTGGCGGTGTCGAAATCCTGGTGCGCGACGAGAGCGGCGTGTTGAAAGTCGTCTTCTTCGGCATGCCCTGGTTAGTCAATCAATTCCCGGTTGGCCGGAAGCTTGTGCTGAGCGGCAAAATCACTTCCTATCAAGGGTTGCGCCAGATGAACAGCCCGGATTGGGAGCCTTTTGCCTCTGATGAGCTGATCCATACTGGGCGTTTGGTTCCGGTGCATCCGCTGACCAAAGGGCTGCATGAACGCAACGCGCGCAAAATCATCAAGCAGGTTGTTGATCAGGTTGCGCCGCAGATGCCTGATCATTTGCCCCTGGCAGTGCGCGAACGGGCCAATGTGCTGCCTTTGCCCGAGGCCATCGCCCAGATGCATTTTCCCAGTGAACGAGATATGCTGGAACGGGCGCGCCGTCGTCTCGGCTTCGACGAGTTTCTCTTTATCCAACTTGGCGTAGTGCAGCGCAAGTTGCTTTGGCAGGGCGAGCGCGGTCACGTCCTCGAGTTCAACCAGACCGTTCATGAAGCCTTGCTGTCCCATCTGCCGTTCGATTTGACGCGAGCGCAGGTGTGCGCTATCGAAGAAATCTTTGCTGATATACAGCGCCCCGTGCCAATGGCTCGCTTGTTGCAGGGCGATGTTGGTAGCGGCAAAACGGTTGTGGCCGCAGCGGCGTTGCTCCAGGCGATTGCCAATGGATTTCAGGGCGCATTGATGGCCCCAACGGAGATATTGGCCGAACAGCACTACAAGGGTTTGCGAAAGTTGTTGAACCAGGTGCGCGTGCCTCGAACAAAGAAACAGGAAGCGGAGGCAGCTTCAGGCGGCGCCTGGCAAGACGACGTTGATCCCGAACAGATGGCGCGCCTAGAGGAAATCAAGCGCTTGCTGGGAATGACTGCCGAGGATGATCTGGATGGCGAAGGAGTGCGCGTAGCCTTGCTAACCGGCAGCTTGGGAGCAAAAGAACGGCGGCGCGTTCTGGAGGGAATTTCTAATGGCGAGGTTGACCTGGTGATTGGCACGCATGCGCTGATCACCGAGGGTGTGCAATACAATAGCCTGGGTTTGGTCTGTGTTGATGAACAGCACCGCTTTGGGGTCGAACAGCGCCAACGCCTGAAAGACAAGGGCTTCAACCCGCATATGCTGGTGATGACTGCCACCCCCATCCCGCGCACGCTGACGCTGACGATCTATGGCGACCTCGACACTTCAATCCTGGATGAGTTGCCGCCGGGTCGTCAAGAGATCCGTACGCGCTGGATTTCTCGTGCCGAACGCGACAAAGCCTATCGCCACATCCGCAAAGAGATCGCCAAGGGTCGCCAGGCGTTTGTGATCTGCCCCTTGGTCGAAGAGAGCGAGAAAATCGATCTTCCGTCAGCGGAAGAGATGCATAGCATATTGCAGGGCGAAACCTTTCCTGACCTGCGTGTCGGCTTGATCCATGGTCGACTGTTGCCTCGCGAGAAAGACGAAGTGATGGTTGCCTTCCGTGATCACCAGTACGACATCCTGGTGGCGACAGCCGTTGTCGAGGTTGGTATTGATGTTCCCAACGCGACGACCATTATGATTGAAGGCGCTGAACGATTTGGGTTGGCCCAGTTGCATCAGTTTCGTGGGCGAGTCGGACGTGGTATTCACCAAAGCTATTGTATTCTCGTTAGCGACCTGGAAAATGAGGTGACGCGCCAACGCTTGGAGGCGATGGAACAGACGACCGACGGCTTCAAGCTAGCCGAGGTTGACCTCGAGTTGCGCGGGCCGGGGGAATTCTTTGGGAAGCGACAAAGCGGCACCCCCGACTTGAAGGTGGCTCGTCTGGCCGATACGCGGCTTCTGCACGCGGCACGTCTGGAAGCACAGCAGATACTCGCCGATGATCCTAAACTGGCTTGCGAGGAATATGCGTTGTTGCGAACAAAGGTCGAGGAATTCTGGGACAATGTCGAGGGCGCTAGTTGATGGTTCAGTTTGGGTGGTTTGCTGAGTCGATGCTGGGTGTCTGACGCTCCCAGAATGCCAGTGTTCGTAAGTGGGAACGTTAAAATGTTAGCACGTTCAAACGTTAAAATGTTAGCGGCCGTTTTCATTCATCGAGGTGTGGCGCAACTGCAAGATGGACTGCGGTCCCCGGTTGCATGGTAGGCGCATAGTTTATGCTTGTGTTGATTGTAGGGGCGACTGGAAGGGTTGGTTCAGCGGTGGTGCGCCACTTGCTGGCTTTTGGTGTGCAGGTGCGTGTGCTAGTGCGCTCAAACGAAAATCGCTGGATCCAGACGATGCGGTCGCAAGGGGTGGAACTTGCGCCGGGGGATGTGATGTGGCCAGCTTCATTGCCTTCGGTATGTGCGGGCGTTGATGTGGTTGTCAGTGCATTCACCCGTCCTGGTCAAGTAGCTGAGATCGAAGGAGTTGGCAACACAAACCTGCTCAAAGCCGCGCACGCCGCCGGTGTCAGCCAATACCTGTATGTTTCAGCAGTAGGCGCTGATCGTGCCGACAATGTGCCGGATCTGAGCACAAAAGGTCAGGTTGAACTTCTGATCCGCAATAGTGGTTTGCATTTCACGATTGTTCGCGCGACCATCTTCCACGAAATGTTACGTATGGCGATGTGCCGAAATGTGGCCTTTATTCCAGGCGCCCAGCCGCGACCTTTTGCCTGGATCGCCGCTAGTGACGTGGGGCGTGTTCTCGCACTCTGCTGTGGACGCCAGGATGCGTTTGACGACTTGATCGAAGTGGGCGGACCGGAATTGCTCACATTTGATGAGTCGTATGCGGCATTTAGCCGAGGACAAGCCCAATCAGTGCGCACTGTTCATATTCCGCTTGGATTGTTACGCCTGGGGTCGCTGTTTAACGCCACACTGTCTGAACTATCAGGTCTGATGGCTTTTCTCGAGATCCATGGCGCGCCTGCCGATACCACGCTGATCGAGCGTCGTTTTGGTTTTCGTCCGTGTAGTGTTGAAGGATGGGCGCGTAGCCTGACTTCACGGCTTGTGTAATGTGTGTATGCCGCAAGATAATATTGTTTGGATTTGTACGATGAAGAAGCGCGTAACATCACAGGGGCAATGATGCTCGACATAACTTTGGCGGAACTATTGGGCGCCGCCGCCCGCGTTGTGCGTTGGTTGCATAGCTCTGGCGACCAGGTGGAGGCGGGAGAGCCGCTGTTGATTGTCCTAAACGATTGGGTGGAAGTTGCCCTGCCTGCGCCGCACAGCGGAACGCTGGCTGAAGTGTTGGTTGTCGAAGGTCGCGAGGCGACAACGGGGACATTGCTGGCTCGGCTTGATCAGACGAAGCGGCTTTTCCCCGAACCAGATGTTGCTATTGCGCAATCTGACAATCGGGAAGCGGATCCAGCGTCGCGATCGGCTGCAGCGTTGGAGCGGCCACACCTGACCCGACTACGCGCGACGCCGCTTGCTCGCCGTATCGCAGCGGCTCACCAGATTGACCTGTCAACGGTGTTGGGTGGAGGACCAGCCGGTCTCATTCGCAAGGCAGATGTGCTAGCGTGGATTGCTAGCGATAAGTCAGCGACCGACGATCTGCCGCAGTTGATCCAGGCGCCGACACAAACTGTCAGTGACGTGTCGCCTATGGCGTATGATGCGGTACATGCTGTCCCTGCCGCTTTAACCGCTGTGCAGGTAGATATGAGTGCAGTGACAGCGTATATCGAGGCGCAGCGCGCTATCTTTGTGCAACGTCGGCTGAGTTTGACCGCTATGACCTGTGTGGCTTATGCTGTTGCAATGGCGCTGCCCCGCCATCCCTGGATCAACGCATACTGGAGCGATGATGGAATCGTGCAGCGTCGGCGTACCCATCTGGGCATCTTCTTGGCCGAACAGGCGGCGCCGACGAATGGCCGCTCCCCACAGCGTTTGGTGGTTGTGCATGATGTGGGCGATCTGACGCTGCGCGGGGTAGCGCGAGCGTTGCAACATTCTTTTGAGTCAGGATTGGAACAGAATGGTCAAGCAAGCCCGCCGGAAGCCGTCCCTCTGAATCTGATCGGTAACGACGAGGTTACAGGCTGGTCGGGCATGTTGCCGATACAAACAGGGCAGAGCGCATGGCTGGGCATGGGCGTAACTGCTGCGCAACCGGTTGTTTTTGATGAGCATATTGTTGTACGTCCGATGATGCTGCTGACTCTGTCTTATGACGCCCGGTTGCTCGATCAGCCACAGGCCGATGCTTTCTTATGTGATGTGCGTAAGCAGTTGGAGCGTTTTATCTAGCGCTGAGCGCCTGGATGTTCGTGGCAAAGATGAGAAAACGAGCAAGGGCAGATTGACGACAATTGCGTCTGCCTCTTGACGCCGTATGCCTCGCCGCAGATAGTATCAATGCTGACTGGTCTAGTGGCAGATGGTGTACAAGACGCATTTCGCAATTTGTTGCAAAAAGCTCACCTTTGTGCTGTGTAGCACACTCAGCGGAGTGGTATAATTCCGCTGCACAGGCGATGCCGGGCCTGCTATCCTCGATGAACTACAATGAGGTCTTAGCTTTTAAAGGAGGATCATGCACATGTCCGCCAGGAAGATTCAGCGCATTGGAGTACTCACAAGTGGTGGTGATGCTCCGGGACTGAATGCTGTAATTCGCGCAGTTGTCAAAGCCGCGGTTGGGCGAGGATGGGAAGTATTGGGTATCCAGGACGGGTTTGAAGGGTTGTTGGGTGAGAAATCCTACCGCGTGTTGACTAGTGCTGATGTGCGCGGCCTCCTTCCCCGCGGTGGAACGATGTTGCAGACGACGAATAGGGGGCATTTTGGTCCACGGATCGTGGAATTGCCTCCTGAAGAAGATCCATACCATCAAGCAGTTCGGGCCATCGAAGAACTTGGGCTGATGGCGCTGATTACAATCGGGGGCGAGGGAACGCAGCGCATCTCGCTCGAACTCCACAAACTAGGGGCGCCAATTATTGGTGTTCCCAAGACGATAGATAATGATCTTGCCGGCACGGAGCGAACATTCGGTTTTGACACTGCGCTACAGGTTGCGACCGATGCCATCGACCGTTTACATACAACTGCCGCTAGCCACAACCGGGTTATGGTGCTCGAAGTAATGGGTCGTCATACCGGCTGGATTGCGTTACACGCCGGTCTTGCGGGCGGCTCAGATGTGATCTTGATTCCGGAGATACCCTTTAATATAGAGAGCGTCGCTGACAAAGTGCGCGAACGTGAGGCGAGTGGCAGCACCTTTAGTATTATTGTCGTTGCTGAAGGTGCAGCCCCGGTCGGCGGTGACGTGATGTATACGTCGGAGGGGCGTCTGGGCGGTGTTGGTCACTATGTTGGGAGTAGGTTGCAACATTTGACTGATAAAGAGACGCGCGTGGTGGTGCTTGGGCATTTGCAGCG